>NZ_JBFNQN010000013.1 GCF_040796495.1 Kineococcus endophyticus
GTGCGCGTGGCACCCCGGTGGCCATCCGATGATCCTCAGGGTGCACGACGGCAAGGTGGTGTGGACGTGTTCCACGGTGGGCACGGTGGCGTGTTGCCTCGGCGACCTGTGCTCGGGCAGCCCTGCGACATCGTCCTGACTTCGTCACGACTGCGAGGTCGACGGCCGCTCGAGACCGCGCACAACGCGGGATGACCGTGCGCCCGCGCGCACCGCGGGATGACCGTGCGCTCCGCGCGCACCGCGGGATCCGCGCGCACCGCGGGATGACCGTGACGTCGCCCAGAGGGCGCGATGACCGCCTCGCGGTCATCCCGCCCTGCGTAGCACCTGGCGTCGTAGAGGCCCTGACCAGATCCGGGCCATGCGCTCGTTCGCTTCGGCGCACCGTCGCGCGTAGCCAACCGGTGGATCTTCGAAGCCGTCCGGCAGCCCTTCGACCTCCCAGGCCCGCCACTGTGCGGCACCCTCACCCCACAAGTGAGCCATGCGACGGCGGCCCGGAGGTGTCCAACGCCACCACCAACGGGGTACTCCGGGACCACCGATCACCGGCTCACCAGCTCGCGACATCCCGTGATCTTCCCGCCGAAGGCGTCTGATGTCGACGCCTGCCGATCATGCGGCCATCGCCATGACCGTGAAGTCGGGCCGCCCCGGGTGGGCCGCGGCCTGGCTCCAGCCGTGCTGCTCCCGTGGCCGGGGTCCGCCCGTCGACGCGCGTACCCGGTGTGGGCCGCCGGGCGGCGCAGGGATCCACGCCGCGCGGCACCAGCTGGGGCAGCGCGGCGGGCTCCGAAGACCGAAGTGTCACCACCACGAGGTCTGGAAGTGTCACCAACGGCTTGATGCAGAAGTGTCACCGATGTCCTGGGACACGACAGTGCGATGCCGCGGCCTTGACCCGCCCTTCGAACTCGTGTTCGACTGACGACCGTGCGGTGGTCAGGTCAGCAGCTCGACGGGACGGGCGCGTCCACGCCCGCGCTACCGGGCATGGCGTCGGTGCGCGGGTTCCTGCGCACGGTCACCACCCCGGAGTTCGCCGGCGTGCGGTTCCACGAGGTCACCGCGAAGACCGTGCTGAACCGGGTGCCGGCGGACTCCGCGATGCCCTTCCGGTGGACCGTGAACCCGTACCGGGGCTGCACGCACGCATGCGTCTACTGCTACGCCCGCAACACCCACACCTACCTCGACCTGGACACCGGCGAGGGTTTCGACCGCGACGTCGTCGTCAAGGTCAACGCGGGGGAGGCGTTGCGGCGCGACCTGTCCCGGCCGTCCTGGCGCGGTGAGCACGTCGCCCTCGGCACGAACACCGACCCCTACCAGCGCGCCGAGGGCCGGTACCGCCTCATGCCGGAGATCATCGGCGCCCTCGTCGAGACGCGCACGGAGTTCAGCGTCCTGACGAAGGGGACACTGCTGCGCCGCGACCTGCCGCTGCTCGTCGACGCGGCCTCGCGGGTGCGGCTGGGGCTGGGCGTCTCCCTGGCGGTGTACGACGACGAGCTGCAGCAGGCGCTCGAACCCGGAACGCCCAGCGCGGCCGCCCGGCTGGCGCTCGTCCGGGCCGTGCGGGACGCCGACCTGCCGTGCGGGGTGATGCTCGCGCCCGTCCTGCCCTGGCTCACCGACTCCGTGCCCGCGCTCGACGACGCGCTCGCGCGGCTGGCCGCAGCCGGCGCGACCGGTGTCACGGTGCTGCCCCTGCACCTGCGTCCGGGGGCCAAGGACTGGTTCGCGCAGTGGCTGCACCGGCACCGGCCCGACCTCGTCACCCGGTACGCCGATCTCTACGGTCGCGGTGCCTACGTCCCGGCCGCCTACCGGGAGTTCCTCGCCGACCGGGTGGCGCCGCTGCTGCGCCGGCACGGGCTCGCGCCCGCCGGCAGCGGCGCCGTCGTGCGCGGTCAGGAGGGGGAGTTCCCCCTCGGGTCGCTGCCCGTCCCCGCCCCGGTGTCCCCCCTGGTGGAGCAACCCGCGCTGTTCGAGGCTTGACTTCTCCGAGGCGCTGTGGTGCAAGGGGTTCGGGGGGCGAATCACCCGTCTGGCCCGCCCCGGGACCGTTCAGGCCGACGGTGTCCGGGCCGATGCAGTAGGGGACAGCACCGGGCGGCGGATCGACCGCGGTCCGCGCCCTCACAACCGGAAGGAATGACGTGACCAACGTCGACGCCACCCTCAAGGCCTGCCTCGAGATCGACGGCGCCACCGCCGCCGCGCTGGTCGACTACGAGTCGGGCATGTCGCTCGGCCAGGCCGGTGGCGGCGCCATCGACCTCGACGTCGCCGCCGCCGGCAACACCGACGTCGTCCGCGCCAAGCTCCGCACGATGCAGCGCCTCGGCCTCAACGAGCAGATCGAGGACATCCTCATCACGCTCGGCACCCAGATCCACCTGATCCGCCTCATCCAGTCGCAGTCCGGCCAGGGCCTGTTCCTCTACCTGGTCCTCAAGAAGGACTCCTCGAACCTCGCCATGGCCCGTCGCCAGCTGACGATCCTCGAGCGCGACCTGGCCATCTGAGCCTGTCCACCCAGCACGACCCAGCTCGATCCAGCACGACCTGAACAGCACCGCCGGTCCACCCCACCCCCAGGAGTCCCGTGAGCACCCCAGTCCGCAAAGTCGTCGTCACCGGACCCTTCGGGGCGGGCAAGACGACCTTCGCCACGACCGTCACCCAGGGCCTGGGGGGCGGGACGCTGACGACCACCGAGACCGGGGTCAGCGACGAGACCGCCGCGCTGAAGTCGTCCACGACCGTCGCGCTCGACCACACGAGCTTCGTCGTGCCGCCCGGACCCGGCAGCGCCTGGGCGCCCACCCGCGTCAACCTGTTCGGAACCCCCGGGCAGGAGCGCTTCGCCTTCATGTGGGAACTGCTGGCGCAGAACATGCACGGCTACCTCGTGCTCGTCGACGCCAGCCGCTCGGTGAGCATCGCGCAGGCGGCGGACATCGTCTCCGCCTTCGCGCGGATCGCCCCGCACAGCCCGCGCCTGGTCGCGGTCAGCCGCTGGGCCGACCCCGCCGGCACCTGCACCCAGCTCGCCCACCTGCTGGGCACCACGCCCTCGGCCCTGGTCCCGTGCGACCCCCGCGACCTCGCCCAGAGCACCGCCGTCCTGCGCCTCCTGCTCGACGGAGTCCACACGCTCGAGAACCTGGGCGCCCCCGTCGTCCCCGTGGGAGCAGACGCATGATCGTGAAACAGCACGCCCTGCGCGTGAGCGGCGCCCTCAAGCGCGACATCGACGGCCTGCGGCGGGTGCTCATCGCCCGCACCGACGGCCTCGCCTTCCACGACGACGGTCCCGACTCCGACCACGAGTCGGCGGCCGCGATCGTGGCGACCGTGCTCGGGATCGCCCAGCGCGCCGCGGCGTCCAACGCGCTGGGCGCCTTCGTGCAGACCACCGTCAAGGGCACCGACGGCTGCCTCGTCGTCTACGGGATCAACGCCGGCCACGTCCTGGCCGTCGTCACCGACCCCTCCGTCAACCTCGTGCTCCTCGACCGGCTCGCGCTGCGGCTCGTCGCCGACCTCGCGGGCGCCGAGACCGGCGCGCCCGCCCGCATCGGCTGACCCGCGGCCGACCTCCCGCCGGAGCCCGGGGGAGTCCGGTCCGGGAGTCCGTAGGATCGTCCGTGCGCACCACCGCGCACTGACGATCGAGAGGACAACCCCGTGCTCCGCACCCACGAGGCCGGCAGCCTGCGCGCCGGTCACGCCGGACAGACCGTGTCGCTCACCGGATGGGTGGCACGTCGTCGGGACCACGGGGGAGTGGCCTTCCTCGACCTGCGCGACGCCTCGGGCGTCGTGCAGGTCGTCGCCCGCGACGAGATCCTCGACGCCGGCGGCGCGCACGACCTGCGCAACGAGTACTGCGTCCGCATCACCGGCGACGTCCGGCTGCGTCCGGACGGCAACGAGAACGCGGCGATCCCGACCGGCGCCGTCGAGGTCGACACCACGGCCCTCGAGGTCCTGTCCGAGGCCGCGCCGCTGCCCTTCCAGGTCGACGACCACCTCACCGTCGGTGAGGAGGCGCGCCTGAAGTACCGCTACCTCGACCTGCGCCGGAGCGGCCCGGCCCAGGCCATCCGCCTGCGCTCGGCCGCCAACCGCGCCGCGCGCGAGGTCCTCGAGCAGCACGCCTTCACCGAGGTCGAGACCCCGACCCTGACGCGCTCCACCCCCGAGGGCGCCCGCGACTTCCTCGTCCCGGCGCGCCTGGCCCCCGGCTCCTGGTACGCGCTGCCGCAGAGCCCGCAGCTGTTCAAGCAGCTGCTCATGGTCGGCGGTGTCGAGCGCTACTACCAGCTCGCCCGCTGCTACCGCGACGAGGACTTCCGCGCCGACCGCCAGCCGGAGTTCACCCAGCTCGACATCGAGATGAGCTTCGTCGAGCAGGACGACGTCATCGCCCTCGGCGAGCAGATCGTGGCGGCGCTGTGGAAGCTCGTCGGGTACGACGTGCCGCTGCCGCTGCCGCGGATGACGTACGAGGAGGCCATGCGCCGCTACGGGTCCGACAAGCCCGACCTGCGGTTCGGCGTCGAACTCGTGGAGTGCACCGAGTTCTTCGCCGACACGAGCTTCCGCGTGTTCCAGTCGCCCTACGTCGGCGCCGTCGTCATGCCGGGTGGGGCCTCCCAGCCGCGCAAGGTCCTCGACGCGTGGCAGGAGTGGGCCAAGCAGCGCGGTGCGCGGGGCCTGGCCTACATCCTCGTCGGCGAGGACGGGGAACTGTCCGGTCCCGTCGCGAAGAACCTGTCCGACACCGAGAAGGCCGGCATCGCCGCCCACGTCGGGGCGGCCCCCGGCGACTGCATCTTCTTCGCCGCCGGCGCCGTGAACTCCTCCCGCGCGCTGCTGGGCGCGGCGCGCGGTGAGATCGCCCGCCGCACCGGCGCGATCGACGAGGACGCCTGGTCTTTCCTGTGGGTCGTCGACGCGCCCATGTTCAAGTCCGCGGCCGAGGACGACGACGTGTCGATCGGCGGCGGCGCCTGGAACGCCGTGCACCACGCGTTCACGGCGCCCAAGCCGGAGGTCGTCGACACGTTCGACACCGACCCCGGCTCGGCCCTGTCCAACGCCTACGACATCGTCTGCAACGGCAACGAGATCGGCGGCGGTTCCATCCGCATCCACCGCCGGGACGTGCAGGAGCGCGTCTTCGCCGTCATGGGGATCTCGCCGCAGGACGCCCGCGAGAAGTTCGGGTTCCTGCTCGACGCGTTCTCCTTCGGCGCCCCGCCGCACGGCGGGATCGCGTTCGGCTGGGACCGGGTCGTCGCGCTGCTCGCGGGGGCCGACTCCATCCGCGAGGTCATCGCGTTCCCCAAGTCCGGCGGTGGGTACGACCCGCTGACGGCGGCGCCCGCGCCCATCACCGCGCAGCAGCGCAAGGAGGCCGGCGTCGACGCCACGCCCGAGGCGCCGAAGGCCGCCGCGGCCGGGGAGAACCCGCAGGGGTGATCCGCTTCGCGGCCCTGTGCGCCGTCGCCTTCGCGGCCCTCGCGGTGGCGGTGACGACGGGGGCGGTCCCGGGCGACGCGTCCGTGTCCGCCGCCGCCGTGGAGTCCGCGCAGGCGAGTTCGGTGACGACCCGGGTCGCCCAGGTGGTGGAGGCGGTCACCCAGCCCGTGTGGGTGTACCTCGCCGGGCTCGTGGGCGTCGTCCTGGCCCACCGCGCCGGACGGCGGCGGCAGGCGCTCGCGGCCCTCGTCGCCGGGGCCACGGCCTCGGTGGCCTCGCCCGTGCTCAAGGCCCTGCTCGACCGCGGGCGGCCCGCCCTGGAGGCGGGGCTGACGACGGCCGGCGGGGGGTCGTTCCCCTCGGGGCACGCCCTGGCGTCGGCGACGGTCGTCCTCGCGGCCGTCCTGCTGCTCGCCCCGCCCGAGCGGCGGGGCGTCGTCGCGGTGCTCGGGGCGACCGTGCTGGTCGTGGTCTCGATCGACCGCATCTGGCTCGGCGCGCACTGGCCGACCGACGTCCTGGGCTCGTGGCTGCTCGCCGGTGCCCTCGTCGGGGCGGCCGCCGGGTGGGCCCGCCGTTCACAGCAGCAGGCTCACGGTGGTCGTGCGCCGCGCGGAGCCGGTCTCCCACACGGCCGGTAGGGCCGCGGGCGAGACGACGGCCGGGACGACGGCCTGCCGGGCCCCCGTGGGCACCGTCGGCGCCTCGCTGGTCGTGGTCGGGGCTGCGGAGGCCGCGGTCGCTCCGAGCGTGCCGGCGGCGCCCAGGCCGGCGATGAGGCCCGCGGCGAGCAACCGCCCGTGCAGTCCGTGCGAGCTGCGGGGACGGGAAGGTCGTGTCGTCATGACAGCGACTGTGGCTCGGCGGACTGTCCGGTTCCGGTGCGCTCCCTGTGCGGCCGGCAGGAGCACGGGAACGGCCCCCGGCGACGTGCGGCGGGGGCCGTTCGCGGGGGGCGTCCCCTCAGGTGGTGGACGCGGTGGACGCCTCGGTCAGGCCGCCGGTGAGGTCGTACAGCGTCGTGCCGTCCACGGTCGTGGCCGTGAAGTTCTCCTCGACCCAGGCGGCGATCTGCGCGGCTGCGTCGCTGCCCCCGGTGCGTGTGGAGGCCATCGACCGGCTGGCCACGTAGTAGTGGACGTCACCGGCGGCCACGTACGCCTGGAACTGCTCCAGCGTCGGCGCCGGGTCCGTCCCGTTGAAACCCCCGACGGCCATGACGGGTTCCTGCGTGGCGAGCTGGTACCCGGCGGCGTTGTTGGATCCGGTCGTGGCCGCGACCCAGCGGTACCGCCCGGCGTCGGTCGCCAGGAGCGAGGTCAGCGCGGCGCCGGGCGTGGTGGCGCCCAGCAGACCGCCGCCTCCACCCCGACCCCCGGCGGAACCGCCCGCGGACCCGCCGGCGCGACCGGTCCGGGCCCCGCCGGTGCCGAACGGGTTCTGCGGCCCTGACGCGAACCCCGTCCCCGGTGCCGTCCCACCCCCGGGCGTGCGGCCCTGCGTGAACATCGAGGAGAACTGCCCCCCACCGGGGCCACCGCGTCCGCCGCCCATGGCGAAGGCCCCCGAGGCGCTCGGGCCGGCCGAGACGATCGCACCGGTGTGCGGGGTCGCGGCGGTCTGCACGGAGTAGGAGACCGGGCCCGCCAGGACGGCGACGGCCGCGGCGACGGCCCCGGCCCCGCGCAACCGCCGCGCGGTGGTCCCCCCGCGCACGAACGCCGCCGCGGCCAGCGCGGCCGTCCCCACGACGCCGGTGACGAGGACCACCCACCGCAGCCACGGCAGGAACTCCGCGCTGCGGCCGAGCAGGACGAACGCCCACCCCGCGGTGACCGCGACGACCACCGCGAGGACGGGCAACGCCCACCGGGAGGACCGGCGACGCCACAGGTCCGTGGTGCCGAGCGCCACGAGGGCGGCGACGGCCGGGGCCAGCGCGACCGTGTAGTACGGGTGGATGATCCCGGACATGAAGCTGAAGGCGACGAAGGTGACCACGAGCCACCCGCTCCACGCGAGGTAGGCGGCGCGGCGGGTGTCGGTGCGGGCGGACCGGCGGGTGAGGACGAACCCGACCGCGGCGAGCGCGAACGCCGCCGGCAGCAACCACGAGATGTTCCCGCCGAACTCGCTGTCGAACATCCGGGCGATGCCCGTCTCGCCCCAGCCGTTCCCGGCGCCCACGCTGCCGGTCTCGTCCCCCGTGAGCCGGCCGAACCCGTTGTAGCCGAACGTGAGGGACAGGAAGGAGTCGTCCTGCGAACCCCCGACGTAGGGCCGCCACGAGGACGGCACGAGTTCGACGACCGCGACCCACCACCCGGCAGACAGCAGCAGCGCCGCGGCGGCGCGGAGCAGGTGGAGGACCCGGCGGCCCACCGGGTGCGGGGCGGCCCACAGGTAGGTCAGCCCGAGCCCGGGCAGGACGAGGAACACCTGCAACTGCTTGGCGAGGAAACCCAGTCCGACGAACACCCCGGCCCAGACGAGGAACCGCGCCCGGCCGGTGTCGACGGCCTTCAGGACGCCCCAGGTGGCCGCCACCATGAGGAGCACCAGCAGTGCGTCGGGGTTGTTGAAGCGGAACATCAGGGTCGCGACGGGGGTGGTGGCCAGGAGGAACCCCGCGATCAGGCCGGTCGCGGGGGAGGTCCGCCGCCGGACGGTCGCGTGCAGCAGACCCACGGCCGCGACGCCCTCCAGCGCCTGCGGCACGAGGACGGACCAGGACGACAACCCGAACAGCCGGACCGACAACCCGGTGATCCACAGGGCCGCCGGTGGTTTGTCGACGGTGATGGCGTTCGAGGCGTCGGAGGAACCGAAGAACCACGCCTCCCAGGACCGGGAACCCGCCTGCGCGGCGGCCGCGTAGAACGGGTTCGCCCACCCGGAGGCGGACAGCCCGACGAGGTACAGGACGGCGGTCGCCGCGAGCAGACCGAGCAGGGTGGGCCGCACCCACCGGGGGTCCTGCTCCCGCCCGCGCCAGGTGGTGCGGGCCAGGCGCCGGACGCGGTCCGGGGTCGCGCTGCCGGTGCTGCGGGCCCAGCCGAGGGCGTCGGAGGTGGTGCTCACGCCTGCGCCTCCCCGGCGGTCGTGCCGGTGTCACCGGGGCGGTGGTGCCGGCGGGTGCGGAACACCCAGGAACGCAGCAGCAGGAACCGCACGACGGTGGCCACGAGGTTCGCCGCGGTCAGCACGCCGAGTTCGAGGGCCTGGTGGGCGTCGGGCCGGGCGGCGTGCAGGGCCAGCAGGCTCCCGGAGGTGATGCCCCAGCCGAGCAGGAACACCAGCAGACCCTGCGCCTGGTGCCGGGCCGCCCCCTGGGACCCGCGGACGCCGAACGTCAGCCGGCGGTTCAGCGCCGTGTTGCCCACGGCGGTCACGAGGAGGGCCAGGAAGTTCGCGACCTGCGCCCCCACGACGGTCTGGAACGCGAGGTACAGCAGCGCGTACGCGAGCGTGCTGGCCACTCCGACGCCGACGAACCGGGTGAGCTGGCCGGCCAGGGAGGTGGGGACCCCCGCCACCTGCGCCGGCTGCGGGCCGCGGCCCAGGCTCGCCCGGACCTCCTTCAGCGGCAACCGTCCCGAACCGATCGCGGCCGCCAGCCGGCGGATGCCGCGCAGGTCGGCCAGCGCGGTCGCGACGATGTCGACGGTGCTGTCGGGGTCGTCGACCCAGTCGACGGGGATCTCCTGGATCCGCAGGCCCGCGCGCTCGGCCAGGACGAGGACCTCGGTGTCGAAGAACCAGCCGGTGTCCTCCACCAGGGGCAGGAGCTGGGCGGCGACGTCGGCGCGGATGGCCTTGAACCCGCACTGGGCGTCGGTGAACCGGACGCGCAACGTGCCGTGCAGCAGGAGGTTGTAGCAGCGCGAGACGACCTCGCGCTTGGCGCCGCGCACGACGTGCGCACCGCGCGCCAGCCGCGAGCCGATGGCCAGGTCGGAGTGCCCGGACAGCAACCCCGCGACGAGCGGCAGCAGGGCGGCCAGGTCGGTCGACAGGTCGACGTCCATGTAGGCCAGGACCTGGGCGTCCGAGGCGGACCAGACCTGCTTGAGGGCCCGGCCGCGACCCTTCTCCTCCAGCCGCACGTGCCGGACGTCGGGCAGTTCGGCGGCCAGGGCCGCGGCGACCTGCGGGGTGGCGTCGGTGCTGGCGTTGTCGGCGACGGTGATGCGGGTGCGGAACGGGAAACCCGCCACGTGCGCGTGCAACCGGCGCACGCAGGGTTCGAGGTCGACCTGCTCGTTGTAGACCGGGACCACGACGTCCAGGACGGGGGTCGTGGTGGAGGACGTCCAGGCGTCGGCGGCCGGTCGTGGGGCCGGCGGCCGCACCGGGCTGACACCCGTGGAGCCGGAGGTGGTCGCTGTCATGGGACCACCGTCGGTGGCCGACCTCGACCGGGGGTGAGGTGGCGCTGTGGTGGCACTGTGAGACAGGGCGTGTCAGGTCGTCGGCAGGGTGACGCGGAAGGCCGTGCGCCCGGGGCGGCTGTCGACGGTCACCGTGCCGTGGTGCGAGGCCACGACCGCCTGGACGATGGCCAGCCCGAGGCCCGTGCTGCCCGCGGCGCGCGAACGGGAGGAGTCGCCCCGCGCGAAGCGCTCGAAGACGTCGGGCAGCAGGTCGGCGGGGATGCCCGGCCCGTCGTCCACGACGTCGACGTGGGTGCGCCCGCCGTCGGGCACGATCCCGACCGTCACCGTCGTGCCGGGCGGGGTGTGGGCGCGGGCGTTGGCGAGCAGGTTGGTCAGGACCTGGTGCAGCCGACCGGGGTCGCCGACGACCTCGACGGCCTCCTCGGGCAGGTCCAGGCGCCAGGTGTGGTCGCGGCCGGCGACCTGGGCGTCGCTCACGGCGTCCAGGACGGTCATCGTCAGGTCGACGGGTTCGCGGTCCAGGGGCCGGCCGGAGTCGAGACGGGCCAGGAGCAGGAGGTCCTCGACGAGGCCGGTCATGCGCACCGCCTCGGACTCCACGCGGCTCAGGGCGTGCCGGACGTCGGCCGGCACCTCGTCGCCGCTGCGGCGGGTGAGTTCGGCGTAACCCCGGATGGCGGCCAGTGGGGTGCGCAGCTCGTGCGAGGCGTCCGCGACGAACTGGCGGACGCGCTGCTCGGAGGCGTGCCGTGCCTCCAGCGCCGACCCCACGTTGTCGAGCATGCGGTTGAGCGCGGCGCCCACCTTGCCGACCTCGGTGGCCTCGTCGGTGTCCGGCACGCGCAGCGACAGGTCGACCTCGCCGCGGTCCAGCTCGAGCTCGGAGACGCGGCCGGCGGTCGTCGCGACCCGTTGCAGCGGAACGAGGTCACGACGGACGAGGAACGACCCGGCGACCGCGGCGAGGGCGACGCCACCGAGGACCGCCGCGGCCTCGACGCCGACGACCGTGAGCAGCGTGCGGTTCACGTCGGCGAGCGGGACGCCGGAGACCTGGACCTCCCCGGACCCGGTGACGCGCGCCGAGACGAGGTACTGGCCCAGACCCGGCAGGTCCCGACGGTGCGTGCCACCGGGGAACACCGTCGAGAGCTCCGCCGTCTGCGCGGTCGTGAGGGTGACGATGCACGGCGACCCGAGGTCGGACCGGCTCGCGTCGAGCACGCCCGACCGGGCCTGGAGCTGCCCGTCGAGGAAGACGGCGT
Source organism: Kineococcus endophyticus (assembly GCF_040796495.1). Lineage (NCBI taxonomy): Bacteria > Bacillati > Actinomycetota > Actinomycetes > Kineosporiales > Kineosporiaceae > Kineococcus > Kineococcus endophyticus. Next base: position 11,162 of record NZ_JBFNQN010000013.1, read on the forward strand.
TCAGCGAACCGTCCACCTGCCCCGGACCGCCGAAGTCCGAGCCGCCGCCGCAGGCGTTCGCCTCCGAACCGGGAGGGGGCCGGTACCCGTCCCCGTCCCGGTCGCCACCGGTGAAGCGTGTGCTCAACCGGCCCGTCTGGTCCAACCGGGCCTCGGCCTGGTTCATGAGCGACAGGTAGAGCGCCACCGTGGTCACGACCCCGATGACGAGGGCGACGGCGACGAGGAGGGCGCTGGTGGTCAGGACCAGCCGGCTGCGCAGCGACCGGCCGCGCAGGCGGGAGGAGGGGACCACCGGTCGTTCAGCTCCTCAGGGGTTCTCAGCTGGCCGCGGCGACGACGCCGTCGGCCGGCTTGAGGACGTAGCCCGCCCCGCGGACGGTGTGGATCATGGGGTTGCGGCCGGCGTCGATCTTGCGGCGCAGGTAGGAGATGTAGAGCTCGACGATGTTGGCCTGGCCGCCGAAGTCGTAGTTCCACACGCGGTCCAGGATCTGGGCCTTGGACAGCACGCGGCGCGGGTTGCGCATGAGGTAGCGCAGGAGTTCGAACTCCGTCGCGGTGAGGCGGATCTCCTCGCCGGCACGCGTCACCTCGTGGCTGTCCTCGTCGAGGACCAGGTCGCCGACGGACAGGACGGGTTCGGCCTTGGCGGCCGCGAGGCCGGAGCGGCGCAGCAGGCTGCGCAGCCGGGCCACGACCTCCTCGAGGCTGAACGGCTTGGTGACGTAGTCGTCCCCGCCGGCGGTCAGCCCGTTCACGCGGTCCTCGACGGCGTCCTTGGCCGTCAGGAAGAGGACGGGGACGTCGGTGGCGTCGGCGCGCAGGCGGCGCAGGACCTCGAGGCCGTCGATGTCCGGCAGCATGATGTCGAGGATCACGGCGTCGGGACGGAAGGAGCGGGCGGCGCGGACCGCGTCCAGGCCGTTGGCGGCCGTCTGCACCTCCCAGCCCTCGTAGCGCAGGGTCATGCTCAGCAGCTCGGACAGCGTCGACTCGTCGTCGACGACGAGCACGCGCAGGGCCGTGCCGTCGGGGCGGGTGAGGTCCGAGCGCCGGTTGGTGGTCGCGGTCATGACTCCATCGTCGGACCTGACCCTGCCAGATGTCCTGGGAAACCCTGAGTTCAACCTGTGTGTCCTCGCTGGAGCGGACCATCGGGCGCCCAGTGGTACCTGGTCCCTCACCAGCGCTCATAGGTGATGATGATGGCCCTGGGTGCCGAAAAGCCGGTGGGGGTCACGACGCAGTCAGCTGACCGTCGGGCAGCGGCCGCACCAGGTCCAGCACCCGCTGCACGGCGGGCCGCGCGGTCGAGGTCGAGCACGGCACCCCCGCCCGGGCGCACAGCGCCCGCAGCTCCTCCACGAAGCGCAGCGCGGTGCTGTCCAGCGCCGTCACCGCCCGCACGTCCAGGTGCGCCCGCCGCGGACCTGCCGCCAGCGTCCTCCGCACGGTCGCCAGGGCGGAGGTGAGGTCGTCGGCCAGCGCCAGGTCGACGTCCCCGGACAGGACGACCTCGAGCCGGTCGTCCCCGAGCCGGACGGTGACGCCGGCCCCGGCGGCGTGACGCTCGACCTCCTCGGGCCACGGGCAGGAGGTCCCGGGGAGCTCGGCGCCGTGCCGCTCGCGGGCCGGGGCGGCGGGGACCCGCGTGACGGTCACGGTGGGGTGCTCGGGGAACGTGGTGCGTGTCGGCTGCGTCGTGTGGTCCACGTGGTCACGGTCGGTGCCGTCCGTGGGTGCGACCGCAGACGCAGCTGTGAGGGGACTGCGGACCCGGCCGCGACACGGTGGGGGTCGTGTCGGCGGGAGCACGTACGGTGCCGTCGTGGCCGACCTGTTCACCTCCGCCGAGTCCACCGCCGACGGGCCCGGCACGGGCGACCGGCGGCCCTCCGTCCTGGCCGGTGCGCCCCTCGCCGTCCGCATGCGGCCGCGCTCGGTCGACGAGGTCGTCGGGCAGCAGCACCTGCTCGGCCCGGGCTCCCCGTTGCGGCGGCTCGCCACCGACGGCGACCTCGGCCGCGCCGGCCCGGCCTCCGTCATCCTGTGGGGCCCGCCGGGCACGGGGAAGACGACGCTGGCCACCGTCATCGCCTCCTCCGGTGGCCGGAAGTTCGCGGAGCTGTCGGCCGTGACGGCGGGGGTCAAGGACGTCCGGACGGTCGTGGAGGCCGCGCGCACCGACCGCGACCTGTACGGCCGGCAGACCGTGCTCTTCCTCGACGAGATCCACCGCTTCACCAAGGCCCAGCAGGACGCCCTCCTGCCGGGGGTGGAGAACCGCTGGGTCGTCCTCGTGGCGGCCACCACCGAGAACCCCAACTTCTCCGTCGTCACCCCGCTGCTGTCCCGCTCGCTGCTGCTGACGCTGCAACCCCTGACGGCCGACGACGTGCGCGGACTCGTGCGCCGGGCCCTGGAGGACCCGAGGGGACTCGCGGGGGAGGTCCGCGTCGAGGACGACGCCCTCGAGCACCTCGTGCGGGTCGCCGACGGGGACGCCCGCCGCGCCCTGACGGCGCTGGAGGCCGCCGCGGGGGCCGCCCTCGACGGTGCCGGTGAGGGTGCCGGCGACGGTGGCGAGGCGGTGGTGACCCTCGCGGACGCCGAACGGGCCCTGGACCGCGCAGCCGTGCGGTACGACCGGCAGGGCGACCAGCACTACGACGTGGCCAGCGCGTTCATCAAGTCCATGCGCGGCTCCGACGTCGACGCCGCCCTGCACTACCTGGCGCGCATGATCGAGGCGGGGGAGGACCCGCGCTTCATCGCGCGCCGCATCGTCATCTCCGCCAGCGAGGACGTGGGGATGGCCGACCCCTCCGCGCTGCAGACCGCCGTGGCCGCGCTGCACGCCGTCGCCCAGATCGGGATGCCGGAGGCCCGGATCGTCCTGGCCCAGGCCGTCGTCCACAACGCGACCGCGCCCAAGTCCAACGCGGCCTACAACGGCGTCAACGCCGCCATCGCCGACGTCCGCGCCGGCCTCGGTGGGCCCGTCCCGCCGCACCTCCGCGACGCCCACTACTCCGGCGCCGGCAAGCTCGGGCACGGCAAGGGGTACGTCTACACGCACGACGTGCCGGCCGGCGTCGCCGAGCAGCAGTACGCACCGGACGCGCTGGTCGGGAAGGACTACTACGTCCCCACCGACCGCGGGTTCGAGGCGGCGGTGCGGGAACGACTGGCGCGACTGCGCCGGATCACCCGAGGGCGAGGGGGGACGGCGTGAACGTCACCGGACTGCTGCGGGCGGGGTTGCGGGTGCTGGTCCGCGAGCTGGAACGTCGGAGCGCGGCCCCGCGCACCGTCCCGCCGACACCGGAGCACGCCACCGACCGTCCCCGGCCCCGCCGCGGACGCGGAGCCCGCGAGGCCCGGCCCGACCGTGTCCGGCTGGAGTACGCACCGCGGGCCGACGGCCGGCCCGACCCCGGCGAGGTCGTGTGGGCGTGGGTGCCGTTCGAGGAGGACGACGGCCGCGGCAAGGACCGTCCCGTCCTCGTCGTCGGCCGCGACGGGGACCAGCTCGTCGGCTTCATGATGACGAGCAAGGACCACGTCCACGGCGGTGGCGGTGGCGGTGGCGCCGACGGGGGGGTGTGGCTCGACGTCGGCACGGGAGCGTGGGACCGGCAGCGACGGCCCAGCGAGGTGCGCCTGGACCGCGTGCTGCGCGTGGCCCCCCGCGACGTGCGTCGCGAGGGTGCCGCCCTGGACCGCGCCCGGTTCGAGGAGGTCGCCGAGAGGGCCCGTCGCCTGCACGGTTGGTGACCCACGTCACCGGCGACGCCGCGGGCCGCGGTGCGCCGGGTGCGCCGGTGCCGGCCGGGCGGCGACGTCCGGGTCCAGGGGTGGCACGGGGAAGGTGGCCGGCTCGTCCCGGGCGAGCGTGAACTCCCGGCCGTGGTGGCGGGCGTGGACGGGACCGCCGTCCACGAGGCGGTAGGTGGCCTGTGCGCCGCGCACGGACACCTCGACGCACGAGCCCCGGTGCCGCGTGCGGAAGCGCAGCCCCCGCAGCCCGTCCGGCAGCCGCGGCGCGAAGGACAGCTCCCCACCGGCGTCGCGCATCCCGCCGTACCCGGCCACGAGCGCCAGCCAGGCCCCGCCCAGGGAGGCGATGTGCAGCCCGTCGGCGGTCTTGCCGCGCAGGTCGTGCAGGTCGACGAAGGCGGCCTCGTGCGCGTACGCGGCGGCCAGGTCCAGGTGCCCGACCTCGGCGGCCACGACGGCCTGCACGGCCGCCGACAGCGAGGAGTCCCGCACGGTGACGCCCTCGGCGTGCTCGAAGGCGTCCCGCTTCTCCTGCCACGTGAACGCCTCGGGCCTCAGGTACAGGGCCAGGACGAGGTCGGCCTGCTTCACGACCTGCCGTCGGTAGAGGCTGAAGTAGGGGAAGGAGTCGGCCAGCGGGTACTGGTCGGGCCGGGTGCCCTCGAAGTCCCACCGCTTGCGCTGGGTCGCCCCCTCGTCCTGGGCCGGCACCCCGGTCACGGGGTCGCGCGGCAGGTGGACGGCGTCGGCGAGCCGGGCGAACTGCGCCAGTTCGGCGTCGTCGACCCCGAGGGCCTCGGCCTGCGCCGGGAACTGCTTCGTCAGCTCCACCGCGGCCCGCAGGTTCGCCTGCGCCATGAGGTTCGTGTAGGCGTTGTCGTCGACCAGGGCGCTGTACTCGTCCGGGCCGGTCACCCCGTCGACGTGGAAGCGGCCCTCGGCGTCCTCGCGCCCCAGCACGACCCACGTCCTCGCCGTCTCGACGACGAGGTCGACGAGGGCCTCGCGGGCCAGCTCCTCGTCGCCGGTGGCGTGCAGGTGGCGCACGGCGGCGTCGGCGATGTCGGCCCCCAGGTGCACGGCGGCGGTCCCCGCCGGCCAGTACCCCGAGCTCTCCCGTCCGCTGATCGTCCGCCAGGGGAAGCTGGCGCCGGCCAGGCCGAGCTCCCGGGCGCGTCCGCGGGCGGCGGGCAGCATCCGGTGGCGCCACCGCAGCGCCTCGGCGGCCGCCTGCGGCCAGACGTGGTTGAGCACCGGGAGCACGAACACCTCGGTGTCCCAGAACGTGTGGCCGTCGTACCCGGTGCCCGTCAGGCCCTTGGCGGGGATGCCCCGGTCGGTGCCCTGGGCGGCCGCCTGGAAGACGTGGAAGAGCGCGAACCGCACGGCCTGCTGCAGGTCCTCGTCACCGTCCACCTCCACGTCGGCGTGGTCCCAGAACTCGTCGAGGACCGCCCGCTGCTCCCGGCACAGGCCGTCCCAGCCCACGCGGACCCCGTCGGCCAGCAGCCCGGCCAGCCGTTCGTCGAGGTCGTCCCGCTCGGACTCCGGCGCCCACCCGAGGGAGACGACCTTGCGCAGCCGCAGCATCTCCCCGGCGTCCAGCCGGGTGCGGACCACCGTCACCACCCGGTCGCTCAGGGCGTGGCTGCGCACGTCGGCCGCGGCGGGGGCCAGCACGTCGTGCTCGACGTGCGCGGCGACGGCCAGCCCGGACCCGTCGGTGCGCTGGCGCAGCCGCCCGCCGCGGTGCCCGGCCGACGCGACCGCCTCGTGCAGGTCCTCGCTGGCCAGGACGGCCGACCGCACCTCCACGTCCACCGGGGACCCGTCGGCGCGCACGCTGTACTCCAGGGCCACCAGCCCCGGACGGTCCAGCGGGACGAGCCGCTGCGAGCCCACCACGACGCCGTGCCCACCCGGGGACGTCCAGCGCAGGTGCCGGTGCAGCGTCCCGCTGCGCAGGTCCAGCACCCGCTCGTGCTCGATCAGCTCACCGGTGCGCACGTCCAGCGGCTCGCCGTCGACTAGCAGCTCGACCCGCGTCGGGTCCAGCACCGGCACGAGACGTTCCTGAACCGTCGGGTACCCGTAGCTGTACTCGGGGTAGGTGAGGGGCCACAGCTCGAAGGCTCCGCTGAGGTACGTCCCGCGGGTCCCGGCCGGGTCGCCCTCCTCGAGCGAGCCCCGCACGCCGCAGCGGCCGTTGGACAGGGCGAACAGCGACTCCACCTGGGCCAGCCGGTCCAGGTCCAGCGGACCCTCGCGGACCGCCCAGGCGTGCGGGGCCGCCAGGCCCGGTCCGGTGTCGTCGGGTCGTTCGTCCGCGGTCGGCACGGGTAGGTCCTCACTGGTCGGGGACGGGCTCCGGGAGGGGCCGGGACGGTCATCGGAACAGCCCTGGCCGGCGACCGCACCTCCGAACCCGCCCGCACGGGCCCGAGGGGCCGGACGGGTAGGGTCGAGGGCTGAACGGCACGGCACCACCCCCCACGCACCACCCAGAGCAGGAGGCATCAGGAGATGCAGACGGCAGAGATCCGTCGCCGGTGGCTCGACTTCTTCGAGCGCAAGGGCCACACCGTCGTCCCGAGCGCCTCGCTGGTCTCGACCGACCCCAGCCTCATGTTCACCGTGGCCGGGATGGTGCCCTTCATCCCCTACCTCACCGCCCAGGTGCCCGCCCCCTACAAGCGGGCCACCAGCGTGCAGAAGTGCCTGCGCACCCTCGACATCGAGGAGGTCGGCAAGACCACGCGCCACGGCACGTTCTTCCAGATGAACGGCAACTTCTCCTTCGGCGACTACTTCAAGCGCGAGGCCATCACCTTCGCCTGGGAGCTGCTGACGACGCCCGAGGCCGACGGCGGCCTCGGGTTCGACCCCGAGCGCCTGTGGACGACCGTCTACCTCGACGACGACGAGGCCTTCCAGCTCTGGCGCGAGATCGGCATGCCCGCCGAGCGCATCCAGCGCCGCGGCAAGAAGGACAACTACTGGAACACCGGTCAGCCCGGACCCGGTGGCCCCTGCTCGGAGATCTACTTCGACCGCGGCCCCGAGTACGGCGCCGAGGGTGGCCCGGAGGCCGACGAGGACCGCTACATCGAGATCTGGAACCTCGTCTTCATGCAGTACCAGCTCTCCGCGGTGCGCTCGAAGACGGACTTCGACGTCGCCGGTGAGCTGCCCGCCAAGAACATCGACACCGGCATGGGTCTGGAGCGCGTCGCGTTCCTCAAGCAGGGCGTCGACAACATGTACGAGATCGACGAGGTCCGGCCCGTGCTGGACTACGCGGCGCTCGCGGCCGAGAAGGACTACGGCGCGAACCACGACGACGACGTCCGCATGCGCGTCGTGGCCGACCACGTCCGCAGCGCGCTCATGCTCATCGGCGACGGCGTCACCCCGGGCAACGAGGGCGCCGGGTACGTCCTGCGCCGCCTCATCCGCCGCGCCGTCCGCGCGATGCGCCTGCTCGGCTTCGAGGACGAGGCGCTGCCGATCCTGCTGCCCGCCTCGATGGAGGTCATGAGCGCCTCCTACCCCGAGCTGCGCACCGACTTCGACCGCATCGCGAAGGTCGCCTACGCCGAGGAGCAGGCGTTCCGCCGCACCCTCGTCTCGGGCACCGCGATCTTCGAGACCGCTGTGGCGCAGACGAAGTCGGCCGGTGGCGCGACCCTGTCGGGTGAGCGCGCGTTCGCGCTGCACGACACGTACGGGTTCCCGATCGACCTCACCCTGGAGATGGCGGCCGAGGCCGGCGTCTCCGTCGACGAGGCCGGGTTCCGCACGCTGATGGCCGAGCAGGTGGGCCGCGCGAAGGCGGACGCGAAGGCCAAGAAGACCGGCGGGATCGACCTGACGGTCTACCGCTCGACGCTGGAGAGCCTGCCCGCGCCCGTCACGTTCACCGGGTACGAGGTGGCCTCCGGCGAGGCGCGCGTCGCCGTCGTCCTGCAGGGCGGGGTGAGCACGCCGTCCGCCCCGGTCGGCACCGACGTCGAGGTCGTCCTGGACCGCACGCCGTTCTACGCCGAGGGCGGTGGGCAGCTCGCCGACCACGGCACCCTGACCACCTCCGGCGGCGCCGTCGTCACGGTGACCGACGTGCAGCAGCCCGTCCGCGGGCTGTACGTGCACAAGGGGTCGGTGACGAGCGGCGAGCTCGTCGCGGGCGACGCCGTGCACGCCGTCGTGGACGCCGCGCGCCGGCGCTCCATCAGCCGCGCCCACACCGCGACGCACCTGGTGCACCAGGTCCTGCGCGAGCACCTCGGCGACACCGCCACCCAGGCCGGGTCGCAGAACGCCCCGGGCCGGCTGCGGTTCGACTACTCCTCGACGACCCAGGTCGCCGGGCAGGTCGTCCGCGACATCGAGGGCGTCGTCAACGAGCGCATCCACGACGACCTGCCCGTGGCGGCCGAGGTCATGGACCGCGAGGCGGCCCTGAACTCCGGCGCGATGGCGCTGTTCGGGGAGAAGTACGGCGACCGCGTGCGCGTCGTCTCCATCGGCGAGGACTGGTCCAAGGAGCTGTGCGGGGGCACGCACACGCTGACGTCCCAGCAGGTCGGGCTCGTCTCGATCCTGTCGGAGAGCTCCATCGGCTCCGGCGCCCGCCGCATCGAGGCGCTCGTGGGCGCGGACGCGTTCGACTTCCTGACGCGCGAGCACCTGCTCGTCAACCAGCTCACCGACGTCGTCAAGGCGCGCCCGGAGGAGCTGCCCGACCGGATCGGCTCCCTCCTGACCCGTCTGTCGGACGCCGAGAAGGAGATCGCCAAGCTGCGCGGGGGGCAGGTCCTCGCCCTCGCACCGACGATCGCCGCGAACCCGACCGACAAGTTCGGCGTCCAGGTCGTGACCCACGACGCCGGCGCCGCGGCGGCCGACGACGTGCGCACGCTCGTGCTCGACGTCCGCTCGCGCCTCGGTGACGAGAAGCCCGTCGTCGTCGCCATCACCGGCGTGGCCAAGGACCGGCCCGTGGTCGTCGTGGCCACCAACGCCGAGGCGCGCCGCTGGGGCGTCAAGGCCGGTGAACTGGTCCGCACGGCGGCCCAGACGCTCGGCGGGGGCGGCGGCGGCAAGGACGACCTCGCCCAGGGCGGCGGCCAGGACGTCTCCAAGGTCGGCGAGGCCCTCGCCGCGATCAGCGACTTCGTCGGCGCCCGGGTCACGGGATCGGTGTGAGGGCTGCCGTCTCGTGTGACCACCGGGTGGTGACCTCGCGGTGAGACCGGGCGTACGACTCGCCGTCGACGTCGGCAGCGTCCGCGTCGGCCTGGCGGCGTGCGACCCTGCAGGCGTGATCGCCTCACCGCTGCGGACGCTCGTCCGCGACGCCGAGCACGACGCCGACGTGGCCGAGGTCGCCGCCGAGGCGCGCGCGCGCGGTGCCGTGGAGGTCGTCGTCGGGTGGCCGCTGTCCCTCGACGGATCCGAGGGCCCGGCAGCCTTGCGCGCGGTGGAGTACGCCGACAAGATCAGGCGGTCCGTCCCCGGCGTCACCGTCCGGCTCGTCGACGAGCGGCTCAGCACCGTCGACGCGCACCGGGCGCTGCACGCGGCCGGGAAGAAGGAGAGGCAGTTCCGGGCGGTCGTCGACCAGGCGGCCGCCGTGGTCCTGCTGCAGGCAGCGCTCGACGCCGAGCGTGCAGGACACACGCCCGGACGGGTGGTGGAGGGACCGAAGGCACGCCGCAAACCGCGGCACCGCGGGCAGGGTGGGGCACGGACGCCGGACCCCGGCGCCACGGAGGACGAGGGCTGATGATGGACCTGATGGATCTTCCCGGCACGCACAACGGGGAGCCGGGCCGGCGGCGCGGTCTGCGCCGTCGTCGTGCGCTCGTCGCCATCGTGGCCGCGCTCGCCGTCATCGGCGGTGGCACGTGGGCGGCCTGGGGCACGCTGGGGCCCGTGGTCGCCCGGTTCACCGAGAGCGACGACTACGAGGGGACCGGGACGGGGGCGGTCGACGTCCGCATCGCCTCCGGCGACAGCGGCCGGACGATCGGGGCCAACCTGGCCGAGGCCGGCGTGGTCAAGTCCAGCAGCGCCTTCGTCGCCGCGTCCAGGGCGCAGCCGAAGATGGCCGGCATCCAGCCCGGCACGTACCGCCTCAAGGAGCACATGTCGGCCGCCGCCGCGGTCTCGCTCCTCCTGGACCCCGCCGCGAAGGTCACCACCCGGCTCACCGTGCCCGAGGGCCTCACCGTCAAGCAGGTCCTCGCGCTCGTGGAGAAGACCGTCGGGCTCCCCGCGGCCGACCTGGAGAAGGCGCTGGCCGACCCGGTCGCCCTCGGGCTGCCCGCCGCGGCGAACGGCAACGCCGAGGGCTACCTCTTCCCGGCCACCTACTCCGTGAACCCCGGCGAGAGCGCCGCGGACGTCCTCAAGGCGATGGTCACGCAGGCGAACGCGGAGCTGACGAACCTCGGCGTGCCGCCCGAGCGGATGCACGACGTGGTCGTCGAGGCGAGCATCGCCCAGAAGGAGGCGCGCAGCGCCGAGGACATGGCGAAGGTGACGCGCGTCCTGGACAACCGGATCGCGATCGGGATGCCCCTGCAGCTGGACTCGACGGTCAGCTACGCCGTCGGCGCGACGGGGAAGGTCACGACGACGGCCGCCCAGCGGGCGACCGACTCGCCGTACAACACCTACCTGCACCCGGGCCTGCCGGCCGGTCCCATCAGCAACCCCGGCGCGGACGCGCTGCGTGCTGCGCTCAGCCCCGCCGACGGCACGTGGCTGTACTTCGTCACGGTGGACCTGCAGACGGGGGAGACGCGCTTCGCCACGACCATCGCGGAGCACAACGCCAACGTGGCGCTCTTCCAGCAGTACCTGAAGGACCACCCGGAGCAGTGAGGGCAGCGGTCTGCGGGTCGCCCATCGCGCACTCGCTCTCCCCGGCGCTGCACCGCGCCGCGTACGAGGCGCTCGGGCTGACCGGCTGGAGCTACGACCTCCTGGAGGTCGACGAGGAGCGGCTGCCGGCCGTCATCGGGTCGCTCGACGCCTCCTGGGCCGGGCTGAGCCTGACGATGCCGCTCAAGCAGGCCGTCGTCCCGCTCGTCGACGAGGTCAGCGACTTCGCGCGCGCCGTCGGGTCGGTCAACACCGTCGTCGTCACCCCGCGGCAGGACCGGCGGAACACGCCGGGGCGGCGCGGGGTGCGGTTGCGCGCCGAGAACACCGACGTGATGGGGCTCGTCACCGCCCTGGCCGAGGCCGGGGCTGAGCGGGTCACCCGCGGGGTCGTGCTGGGCGGGGGAGCGACGGCGAGGTCGGCCGTCGTCGCCCTGCTCCAGGCCGGCTGCCCCCGGCCCGTCGCCGTCGTCCGGTCCCCGGACCGAGCCGCCGAACTGCGCGGGGTCGCCGCGCGCCTCGGTGGGGAGGTCGAGATCCGCGACTGGTCCGAGCTCGCGGTGGCGCTGACGGCCGAGGTGGTCGTGTCCACCGTGCCCATCGGCGGGTCGCAGGCCATGACCGACGGGTTGCTGGACGCGTTCCGGCCGGTGTGGTGGCCGCTGCTGCTCGACGTCGTCTACGCGCCGTGGCCGACGCCGCTGGCCCAGCGCTGGGGCGGGCCCGTCGTGGGCGGCTTCGAGATGCTCCTGCACCAGGCCGTCGCCCAGGTCGAGCTCATGACCGGGCGCGAGGGTCCCGTCGAGGCCATGCGGGCGGCCGGGCTCGCCGCGCTGGCCGACCGCGCCCGGGCCTGATCAGCCCTCAGCCCGCGGTGAAGGCGGCCTTCGCGAGGTCCAGGGTGAACGTGACGTCCGGGGTGTCGTCGACCGTGCCGTAGTCGCTGTCGTCGGACGGGCGGGTCACCTGCGCGGTGATCTTCGCCGGTCCGGCCCCGAAGGCGCTGTCGCGGGGGAAGGCCTCCCAGTCCTCGACCGTCCCGCCCGGCCGGACCTCCTGCGCGCTCGGCTGGTCGCGCGTGCAGTGGGCGCTGCTGGCTCCCGCGCCGGCGCCGGAGAGGCGCATGGAGGCGCTCTGCCACTTCGTCAGGTCCACCGGCCCCGGGCACGCCCACGTCACCGTCTGGCGGGAAAGGTTGGTCCAGGTGAGGTGGACCCGGACCTCGTCCTGACCGACCTCGGCCCGCGTCGCGGTCAGGGACCACTGCTCGGACGGTTCCTGCGTGAGCTGCGCCGCGGGGGCGCTCCCGTCCAGCTGGTACGTGCCCACGGCCGGGAGGTTCTTGGACGCGGCGTCGATCGCGCGCGCGTCCTTGGCCGAGCCGACGAGGAGGGTCGCGATGTAGACGAGGACGCCCACGGCGCCGATCCCCACGACCGCGGCCACCCAGCCGAGCCAGCTGCCGGGGGTGCGGGAGGGGGAGGTGGGGGTCAGCAGGTCCTGGTCGGTCACGGGCCCAGTGTCCGTCGTCCCCCTGGGAGATCACCCGCGGGGCCCGCGACGGCGCACCACCCGATCGGGTCAAGGCCGTGATCGCCCGCCTCAAGCGCCCCCGGGGCCCGGCCGATGAGCACTGGAGAGCGTCGGCAGACGGCTGTTCGCTCTGTCGTGCTCGAGGTCGGGCTGTGGGGAGCGAGATGGACAACGCTGGACAGGGCGGGCAGCCCGTGGAGCCGTACGTCCCGACGAACATGCGGGCCGCGGGGGCCGACGGCGTGCCGTCGGCGCGCCCGAACATCAGCGCGCTGCTGAAGCAGCTGGAGAGCGACCAGGCCGTCATCGCGGCCCCCGCCCAGCCCGAGGGCTTCGCGCTCGCCCCCGCCGTCGACGAGCGTCCGCGGCACTCCTCCGCTCCCGCCGCTGCCCACGTCCCGGTGCAGGCCGCGCCGGTCGAGCCCGTGGCGGCCCAGCTGGCGCCCGCGGTGGACGAGTACGAGGTCTCCCCGCTCGTGACGAGCGGCGGCGAGGACCTCGACGTGCCCGTCCGCGTCAACGACGTCCTCATCAGCGCCCTCGAGATGGGCGCGTCCGACGTCCACCTGACCTCCGGAGCCCACCCCACCGTGCGTCTGTCCGGTGAGATGACGGCGATGGACGAGTACCCGAAGATGACCTCGAAGAAGCTGCAGGAGGCGGTCTACGCCATCCTCACGCAGAAGCAGCGGGAGGTCTTCGAGTCCAACCTGGAACTCGACTTCGCCTACCAGGTGCCCGGGCACTCCCGGTTCCGCGTGAACGTCTACCGCCAGCGCGAGTCCGTGGGTGTCGCCTTCCGGCGCATCCCCTTCGAGATCAAGCCCCTCGAGGACCTCGGCGTCCCGCCCGTCGTCGGGTCGTTCGCCGGCCTGCAGCGCGGTTTCGTCCTCGTGACCGGGCCGACCGGATCGGGGAAGTCGACGACGCTCGCCTCGATCGTCGACCTCGCGAACCGGACCCGCAAGGACCACATCATGACGGTCGAGGACCCCATCGAGTTCCTCCACCGCCACAAGAGCTGCATCGTCAACCAGCGCGAGGTGGGGGAGGACACCAAGTCCTTCGCCAACGCCCTCAAGCACGTGCTGCGCCAGGACCCCGACATCATCCTCGTCGGCGAGATGCGCGACCTCGAGACCATCTCGGTCGCCCTCACCGCCGCCGAGACCGGTCACCTGGTCTTCGGCACGCTGCACACCTCGAGCGCCGCGTCGACCATCGACCGCGTCATCGACGTGTTCCCGCCGCACCAGCAGACCCAGATCCGCACCCAGCTCGCCGGGGCCATCCAGGGCGTCGTCTGCCAGACCCTGTGCAAGCGCGCCGACGGCCGCGGCCGCGTCGTCGCCACCGAGGTCATGGTCGCCACCCCCGCCATCCGGAACCTCATCCGCGAGGGCAAGACCCACCAGATCGGCTCGGCCATGCAGGCCGGTGCGCAGTTCGGCATGCACACGCTCGACCAGCACCTGGCCGAACTCGTGCGCACCCGTCAGATCACGTTCGAACACGGCCTGGAGAAGTGCTCCGCCGCCGACGAGTTCCGTCGCCTGACCGGGCGCTGAGGAAGGACGAGACATGGCCACGATGACCAAGGCGCCGGCGCGGACGGGGCAGAAGACGTTCGACTACTCGGTGCGTGACCGCTCCGGCAAGCTCATCACGGGGCAACTCGAGGCGTCGGACGTGCAGGCGGTCGTCAGCCGCCTGAAGAGCCAGGGCATGGCCCCGGTGTCGGTGAAGGAGTCCAGCGCCGGCAAGGGCATGCAGATGGAGATCAGCCTGCCCGGCGGAAACCGGGTCAAGCTGAAGGACCTCGCCCTGATGTCGCGGCAGTTCGCCACCATGGTGAGCTCGGGACTGACTCTGCTGAAGGCGCTGTCGATCCTGGCCGACCAGACCGAGAGCACGAAGCTCGCGGCCGTTCTCCAGGAGTGCCGCGCGGACGTGGAGTCCGGGACCGCCCTGTCGACGACCTTCGCCAAGCACCGGGACGTCTTCCCACCGCTCATGATCAACATGGTGCGCGCCGGCGAGGTCGGCGGATTCCTCGACCAGGTCCTCCTTCAGTTGGCGGAGAACTTCGAGAGCGAGGTCGCGCTGCGGGCCAAGGTGAAGTCCGCGATGACCTACCCCGTCGTGGTGTTCGTCATCGCCATCATCGCGGTCGTGGCGATGCTGTTGTTCGTCGTGCCCGTCTTCGCCAAGATGTTCTCGGACATGGGTGGTGTCCTGCCGCTTCCGACGCAGATCCTTGTGTGGATGTCCCACGGGATGACGTATGCCGCGCCGGTGGGTGTCGTCCTGGTGATCCTCTTCCCGGTCCTGTGGAAGAAGGTCAAGGACCGCCGCAAGGTGCGCGAGTTCGTCGATCCCCTCAAGCTCAAGGTGCCGGTCTTCGGGATGCTTGCCCAGAAGATCGCCTTGTCCCGGTTCACCCGCAACCTCGGCACGATGCTCAAGTCCGGGGTACCGATCCTGCAGTCGTTGGAGATCGTCGGTGATGCGAGCGGCAACGTCGTCATCGAACGGGCGGCCAAGGACGTCATGGAGAGCGTCCGGTCCGGCCGGCCCCTGGCTGCACCCCTCGCGGAGCACGCCGTCTTCCCGGCCATGGTGGTGCAGATGATGAGCGTCGGTGAGGACACCGGTGCGCTCGACGCCATGCTGTACAAGATCTCTGAGTTCTACGACCAGGAGGTCGAGGCGACGACCGAGGCTCTGACAAGCCTCATCGAGCCCATCATGATCGCCTTCCTGGGGGGCATCGTCGGCGCGATGATCGTGGCCATGTACCTGCCCATCTTCAAGGTCATGGACCTCGTCCAGGGCTGACCACGACCCCTTCCCGACGGCCCGTGAGCTCCGTGCTCACGGGCCGTCGTCGTTCCCCCGCAAAGGCATTCACCCAGTCGTGTGATCGGGCGTCCGGTCGCTCAAGGTCTCGCGGGCCTGGCCGATGACATAGGTACAAGAGCCGATGCGCACCCGCGAGCGGCTCCGGAACTCACTGAAGGGGAGCATTCGAATGCTCGCTCGCATCCGCAAGGCCATGGACGAGAAGGACCAGGGCTTCACCCTGATCGAGCTGCTCGTCGTCATGATCATCATCGGGATCCTGGCCGCGATCGCCATCCCGACGTTCCTGAACCAGCGCAACAAGGGCTACGACACGCAGGCGAAGAGCGACATCCGCGCCGCCCAGACGGAGATCGAGACCGCGTTCACCGACACCCAGGCTTACCCGGCCACCGGCAAGGTCACCTACACTGGTACCGGCGCCAAGCCGGCGGACGCAATCTGGATCAAGAAGTCCGCGAGCACGGACGGGGACATCGTCTACAAGCTGACTGGCAGCGACTACTGCGCTGCGGTCAAGTCCAAGTCGGGGTCCTTCTTCAAGGTGACCAACACCGACTCCGGTGTTGTCAAGGTCGACCAGGCCACCAACCCCTGCGCCTGACGACAGGCCAGTCAAGCGGCGCCCGGGAAACCGGGCGCCGTTTGATGTTTCCGGAGGAGGAGACGTGTTTTCTCGCGAGGACAGTGCGGACTCGGAAGGGTTCACGCTCATCGAGCTGCTCGTCGTCATGATCATCATCGGAGTACTGGCAGCGATTGCGGTGCCCACATTCCTCGCCCAACGGACAAAAGCGTTCGACTCACAGGCCCGCGCCGACGTCCGGGCAGCCCAGAACGAGATTGAGACCTACCGCGCGGGCTCGCAAACGCTCCCGGACTCGGTGACGTGGGCGACATCCTCTCCGGCGGGAGCAACAACCGTCACCGTCAAGCGGTCCAAGGACGTCCCGGCCGACGCGTCTTCCCTGCTCTACCTGTCCAGCGGTGACTCCTACTGCGTCTCCGTGCACTCGCGCTCCGGCAACTGGCTCGCCATCGCGAGCGACCGGGCTGGGGTCAACGTCCAGACCGCAGCCTGCAGTTCGGCGACGGGCTGAGGTTGACCCGAACGAGGGCTAGCGTGACTGCCCGCTCAAGGCGCGCACGGGGCTTTCCGATCACCAATGCACGACCCACGCGCAGCTGCACGGCGGCGCGTCCCACCTCGACACCCAGGAGTCGACCATGCCGCGTCTGCGCCCCGCGGACGACCGCGACGCCGGCTTCTCGCTCGTCGAGGTCGTCGTCGCTCTACTCCTCCTCTCGCTCGTCGCGGCCAGCAGCGCGGCCTTCTTCCTGCGCAGCTCCATCGCGTCCAGCGAGCAGCAGCGCAACCAGGCCGCCTCGGCTCTCGCGACGCAGGCTATGGAGACGGCACGGTCCGTGCGACCCGCGTACCTGGTGCAGGGCCGGAACACGGCGCTGGTCCAGGCCCAGTGGACCGCCTCAAGCAGCCCGCAGAAGTCGGACACGTTCCCGACTTCTGACGCCGCCGCGAATGCATCCGCGACGCCGATGCTGCCGATGACCACTTCGACGACCGTGTCGGGCGAGACCTACTCCGTCTCGACGTTGGTCGGGGTCTGCTTCCGCCTCCGCGCCGTGAGCTCGGACACGTGCACCAAGGCCGGTGCCGGGAACGCCAACACGACCCCGTCGGGCTACGTGAGGATGTACCGCGTCATGGTGGACGTGTCCTGG
This sequence comes from Kineococcus endophyticus, assembly GCF_040796495.1. Classification (NCBI taxonomy): domain Bacteria; kingdom Bacillati; phylum Actinomycetota; class Actinomycetes; order Kineosporiales; family Kineosporiaceae; genus Kineococcus; species Kineococcus endophyticus. Next base: position 27,971 of record NZ_JBFNQN010000013.1, read on the forward strand.
TCCACCGGCAACGCGAACCGCTGCAGCAGTGGGACGTGCACGTTCCGGACCTCGAGCCTGGTGGACCCCACCGCCGAACTGCGCTGGAGTGTGACGCCGGCGCCGGTCATTGAGCCCAGCACTCAGGGGACGACCGCGCAGACGACCTCGTCTGCCATCACGCTGGACACGCTCGTCAACGCCGGCAACACGGACCAGAACTCCCGTCTGGTGGTCAGCTCCGTGAACGACGGAGGAGGCGTCTTCAAGATCGATGGCGTCCCCTACAGCTCCCCCACTAAGGTCGTGGGCAGCACGCTGACCTTCACACCGCCTCTCAACACGGTGGGGACGTACAGCGTGCGCTGGTTCGTGCGCAACGCAGACGGGCAGGCGTCCAAGACGGTCGCCATCACCATTCCCGTCGCCCCGGTCGCGAGCGCGGACTCGATCACCGTCTCCAGGACCCTCTTGGCCGGCACCACCATCGATCCGTTGGCCAACGACAAGCCGAACTCGGGCACGTCCGTCCTGGTGACCACGCCCGTGCGCACAGGAGGGTCTTGCGTGTTGACGCGCATCGGCACTAGCAACAAGTTCTCCGTCTCGACCCCGAAGGTCACGGACAGCTGCAGTTTCACGTACACGGTGCAGGGCGCCGGAACGAACAGTGCCCTCGTCACGACCGCGACCGCCCTCACGATCAACGTGATCGCGTGAGCGCGATAGCGCGCCGGCTGCGCGACGACCAGGGCATCACTCTGGTCGAGACGCTCGTGGCGATGATGATCTTCACGGCGTGCTTCGCGGTGTTCATCAGCGGTCTCATGGTCATGGTGCGGGACACCTCGCGCACCCAGAACGTGACGGATGCGGCGAACCAGATGCGCAAGGCCTTCAGCACCATGGACACGCAGGCGCGGTACGCGGAGTCCGTCAACCAACCCGGCGTCGTCGGCACCTCCTGGTACGTCGAGTTCAGAGATCCGGTGGTCAACGCCGAAAACCCTGAGTGCACGCAGTGGCGCTACGACGTCAGTGCCGGCACTTTGTCCACGCGGAGCTGGGACTCCACCGTCGTCGTGGCCACCCCCTGGACCGTCCTCGCTCGGGGACTGTCCACCGACCCGGGGTTGCTCACCGACAGCACCCGCCAGCCGTTCACGACAACCTTCGCTGCCTACTCCCAGGCGGACAACGCCGATCAGACGAGGCAGCGGATCACCGTGCGGCTGTCGTCCCCCCGACCGGTGGGCGACGGATCGTCGCGGACCACTGCGGAGCAGCTCACGACGACCTTCACGGCCCTCAACAGCGACACCGACTCCGACAGCAACAAGGGGTCCGCGGTGTGCGCACCCACCACCAGCAGGACAGGAGCATGACGATGCGGATCATCGTGCGCGCCGCGCGCCGTCGCTTCGCGACGTCGCAGGCGCACTCCGAGGAGGGGGCGGCACTGCTCCTGGTCATGACCTCGATCCTCGTCACGACTGCCCTGAGCATCCTCATCCTCGGCCTCGTCATGAGCCAGATGCTGCCAACGCAGTTCCAGGCGAAGCGGGTCCAGACGATCGCCACTGCCCAGGCCGGCATCGACGCGGCGACGTCACAGATCCGGACGGCGATCGGCTCGACGAACAACGGGACGTCCTTCGGTGGCAAGAACCTCCTGCCCTGTCACCTCGCCGGGTCGTCGAACGGTCAGACCTACGACGTCACCATCACGTACTACGACAGCGATCCGACGGAACTGCCGGTCGCCGAGCAGGCGGTCCACAGCATCTCCTGCACACCCGGGTCGGGAACGCAGTTCGTACCCTCGCACGCCCTCCTGCTCTCCAAGGCTGTCGGCGCTTCGATCCGCGGTACGACGCTGGGGAACCGCTCCCTCCAGAGCATCTACTCCTTCGAGCTGGACAACGGCAACATCCCGGGTGGTCTCATGTGGACCGCGCCCGCCAAGTCGTACTGCCTGAAGGCGGACTCTGCCACGGCTGGGGCCCAGGTGAAGTACATCTCCGCCGCGGACTGCGTCTTCAACGACCCACTCCAGATGTTCGTCTACAACACCGACTACACGCTGGTCCTCGCAAGCACGCTGAAGACGACGCCCCTGTGCATCCAGGGCAGCACCACGGGCAATGTGACCGTCGCTCTGCAGGTCTGCAACGGTGGGACGCCCTCCCAGTTGTGGAGCTACGAAGGTGGCGCGCACTTCCGCGGTCAGAACAGCGGCAACACGAACTACGGCAGCTACTGCTTGAGTGCCGGGTCCAACATGAGCAACCTCGTCGGCAAGCCGTTGATGAACACGACGCAGTGTCCGGGGGACTCGGAGTGGGGGTCGTTCGCTCCCGACCCGTCCGTCGGCGCCGGGGCGGCCAGCTACAACACCAAGCAGATCGTGAACTACTACGAGTTCGGTCGATGCATGGACGTCACCAACGAGACCATCAGCTACAACCTGATGATCGTCTACCCGTGCAAGCAGGACCCCTCAGGGGGGACGAAGTTGAAGTGGAACCACAAGTGGTACTACCAGGAGAAGCTGACCAGTCCTCAGACGATCACCGTGCTCGTCAACAACGACACGTCTCAGACGTACTGCTTGACCGCGGCCTCTGCATCCACTCCTGACACCTCGGCGTACGTCACGTTCAAGGCCTGCTCCGGTGCGGCCAACCAGCAGTTCGTGCGCGCGTACAAGACGCCCGACTACTCGGACAGCTACACCTTCACCGACTTCTCCGGGCGGTGCCTGGCGATCGGGCCCAAGTGGAACAACGGCAACTACTCGACGATCGTGTCCGCGACGTGCAACGGTGGCTCGGCACAGAAGTGGAATGCGCCTCAGCTCATCAGTGACCCGGGTGTGAGCGGGACGCGGGAGATCGTGGGGTCGACCCCGTGAGCATCGTCGTCGGTGGGTGTGCCCTGTTGGGTCTCCTCATCGGGTCGTTCCTCAACGTCGTGGTCCACCGGGTTCCGCTCGGTCAGTCGGTCGTCCGGCCGGCGAGCTCGTGCCCGGGGTGCGGAGCTGCCATCCGGCGGCGTGACAACGTCCCCGTGCTGTCGTGGCTGCTGCTTCGAGGTCGGTGCCGAGACTGTCGGACTCGCATCAATGTCCGCTACCCCCTCGTGGAGCTGCTCACCGGCGCGCTCTTCGCGGCCGTCGCGGCACTGGTCGGCCCGACGTGGGCGCTGCCCGCCTACCTCTACCTGGCGGCGGTCGCCGTCGCTCTGGCCCTCATCGACCTCGACGTGCGCCGACTCCCCGACGTCATCGTGCTGCCGTCCTACGGCGTGGCGCTAGCGCTGCTGGCGATGGCCAGCGCTGGGACCGGCGACTGGTGGGCGTTCCTGCGGGCTCTCATCGGGGGTGCGTCGCTGTTCGCCTTCTACGTCCTCATCGTGGTCGTCAAACCCGGCGGAATGGGCTTGGGCGACGTCAAGCTGGCCGGCGTGCTCGGTCTGTACCTGGCCTGGTGGGGCTGGGACGCCCTCGCCGTGGGGGCGTTCCTGGCCTTCCTGATCGGCGGTCTGGTGGCCATCCCCCTCGTGCTCTTCGGTGGCGCCGGTCGGCGTTCCAAGATGCCTTTCGGGCCGGCCATGTTGGCGGGGGCCTTGGTGGCCCTGTTCGTCGCCGAACCCGTCGTCACCTGGTACACGGGCCTGTTCGGGCTCGGCCAGGCCTGAAACGACCAGCAATACCCCGCGCAGAGGGTCTCAAGGGCCCTTTCGCGACACCCGATAGATCACCTGAGGTTCCCCGACGGAACCCGACTGAACCCACGAAGGAGGCGTCGTGCCCGCTAGGAACGCGGTCGGTCTCGACATCGGTACCTCGAGCGTGCGCGCCGCTGAGCTGTCCTACGGACGCGACGGCATCACGCTCGAGAAGTTCGGGCAGGTCGCCCTCCCCCCGGGCGCCGTGGTGGACGGCGAGGTCGTCGACCGCGACGCCGTCCGCACCGCCCTGAAGTCCCTCTGGAAGGGCAGCGGCTTCACGGCCAAGCGCGTCGCCCTCGGGGTCGCGAACCAGCGGGTCGTCGTCCGGCAGATCGACCTGCCGTGGATGACCCGTTCCGAGCTCAAGGAGTCGCTGGCCCTGCAGGTCCAGGACTACCTCCCCATGGCGGTGGAGGACTCGGTGCTGGACTTCCACGTCACCGAGGAGCTCAACGGACCCGAGGGCCGGCAGCTGCGCGGACTCCTCGTCGCCGCAGCACGCGAAACGGTCATGTCGAACGTGGCGGCTGTCCAGGACGCCGATCTGCGTGTGACCTCGGTCGACCTGACGTCCTTCGCGGTGCTGCGCAGCGCAGGTCGCCAGCACAGCGAGGTCGCCACGGAGGCCCTCCTCGACATCGGATCGCGCGTCTCCAACCTCGTCATCCACTCCGGAGGGACCCCGCGGTTCGTCCGCATCCTCCTGTCCGGCGGGCAGGACGTCACGGACGCCGTCGCCGAGCGGCTGGGTGTTCCCGCAGCCTTGGCGGAGGCCATCAAGCGGGGGACGGCCGGTGACCTCAACCCCCAGGAGGCGGAACTCGCCGCCTCCGCGGTGCAGTTGATGACCGAAGTCTTCGTCGACGAGATCCGCAGCTCGCTGGACTACTACGGCGCGTCCAACGCGCAGTTCCCGGTCGAGCGCATCCTCCTGTCCGGTGGCGGGTCCCTCCTGCCTGGTCTGGCCTCGCACCTGGAGCAGGTCACCCGTCGCTCCGTCCACGTCGCCGACGTCCTCGGCGGTGTCCGCGTCGGCCGCACCGGTCTCGACGACGACCAGCTCGCCGCGATCCACCCGCTGGCGGCCGTGCCCGTCGGCCTGGCCCTCGGAGTCATCTCATGAGCCTGCAGATGCAGACCACGGGCACGCAGTTCAGCGTGGCCCGCGTCAACCTGCTGCCGGCGGAAGTCGACGCCGCACGTGGCGGCCGCACGCTGAAGGTGGGACTGGCCGCCGGGCTCGCGGTCGTCGGTGCCTTCATCGCGGCCGGGTGCGTCGTGACCGCCGGGCACGTGACCCAGGCGCAGGACGCTCTGGACGCAGAACAGGCCAAGACCACGCAGCTCCAGCGTGCGCAGGCGGCCTACGCGGAGGTGCCCGAGGTCCTCGGGCAGCTCCGGACAGCGCAGGCGGTCGACGCCGTCGTGTCGGGTTCGGGTCTGGACAGCTACGCGCTCCTCGACCGCGTCGCGGCGACGACCCCGGACGGGGTCCAGTTCACGAGCATCGCCCTGAAGTCGCAGGCAACGGCCTCCACCACGACTGCCGCCGGCGCGACGGCCGCGGCAACAGCGGCTGCGGGGGCCGACCCCCTGGCGGTGTCCGGTCGAGGAACCCTCTCGGTCACGGGGCAGACGACGGACCAGGCGCTCGTCGTCGCGTGGATGAGCCAGACGGACGCGACAGACGAGTTCGCCGACGTCCGCCTCGCCAGTTCGACGCTCGACCCCACCACCAAGCTGATCACCTTCACCGCCACCGCAACCGTGACCGTGGACGAGACCACGGCGGCCGCTTCCACCGGAGGTGCCACCTCATGAGCACGCCCGTCTCGGACACCCGTCCGCGCACCGCACTCTGGATCGGTGGCGCCGGTGCCCTCGCGCTCCTGGCCATCATCGCCAGTTATTTCCTGTTCATCGGGCCGCAGCGAGCGCAGGCGTCCGACCTCGCGACCGAACGCGTCGCGGCACAGGAGAAGAACGCTCAGATCGTCGCGGAGACCGACCGTCTGAAGACGCAGTTCGCCACGCTCGGAGAGCGCAAGGCCGAGCTCGCCGCACTGCTGGCCAAGTTCCCGGCCGAAGCGGACGTGCCCGCGCTGATGACCCAGCTCTCCGCCTACAGCAGCGCGTCCGGGGTCACCATCACCGAGCTGACGACGGGCACGCCCGCCCTTCACGCCGGCACGTCCGGCGCGGAGCAGGCCTCGGGCCTGACGATCGTCGACGTCCCGGTCACGCTGACGATCGCCGGCTCCTTCAGCGGCACCGAGCTCTTCCTCAAGAACGTGCAAGCCGACATGCAGCGCTACTTCACGGTGACCTCGGTCACCGCCACGACCGGCTCCGAGATCGCCGGCGGCTCCGTGAGCACGCAGGTCGAGGGCGTCGTCTACGTCGTGCGCGATCCCGCGGCGACGACCACCACCGCGTCGACCGGAGGGACCACCTCGTGAGCGGCCTGTTCTCGTCCGGACCCGACGACCAGGGGGAGACCCTCCCGGCCTTCGACGACACCGAGACCCCGCGCGGGTCCAAGCGGGCCCTCCTGGCGGGAGTGGCCGCGCTGGCCGTGCTCGCGGGCGGGGGTGGAGGCCTCTTCTGGCTGGCTGGGAGCCCGGTCGCCGACGCGTCGGCCGTGACGCAGCCGAGGGGATCCGCGGCTGCGGACACGCCCTCGCCGACGTCCGGGGAGGCCACGTCGCCGTCCATCGCGCTGAGCGGTCGGGAGATCGTGGCCGCCCCTGCCGACGACAGCGGCGTCTCCGCCGAGGACCCGACCGCTGCCCCGACGTCGGCGGCCTCTTCGTCCACCACCACCACCACGACCTCGTCGTCGGCAGCGCCGAGCGCCCGTCCGGCGACGGGGAGCGGTGGGCGGACCCAGGTGACCCCAGCCCCGGCTCAGACCACGAAGCCGACGACCAAGCCGGTGCCGGCGCCGTCCACGGCCGCCCCGTGGCAGCCCGGTCAGGCCCGCTTCGAAGAGATCCCGGAGGGCAGCACCGACGGGACCGGGCGGTTCACGCTGGCCGTGGACAGCCGCAACCCCGTGACCGGCACCCTGGCTGCCGGGGGGCGTGTCCCCTCCACGTCCACCGTGTACCAGCCGCACGGCACGACGAGTCGTCGGGACATGACCGAGGCAGAGAAGGCGGCGTGCCAGGACCAGGTGCGCACGGCGGCGACCAGTGAGGCCGCCGCAGCCGTCAACCGGGCGTCCGACAACTGCACCACGACCGTGGCGTACGTCTGGCGGTCCGTGTTCGTCCCCTCCAGCCAGGCCGCTCTGGCCGCGAAGGGGCAGGAACGCACGGGGTGGCTCGTCGCGGCCGGTACGACCCTCCCGGACGCCGTCATGGGCAAGGTCACCGGAACCGTCCGTCTTCTTGCTCAGCGCGACAAGCTGTTCCTCGTGCAGGTCAACCGCGACCAGGCCGTCTGGATCGCGGCGGGGGCTGCAGTGCCGGGCACCCCGCTCGTCCTCACCGGCGTCGGTCTCTCGGAGATCGAACGTGGCGATGTGGCGGTCTTCACCAACGGCGGAACCAAGTACTTCACAGCTGTCGGCGGCGGCGAAGACGTCGGCGTCTCCTTCTGACACCAGTCCCTCGACACGTCCTCCGGAGTTCACCATGATTCGCAAGCCCCGCGCCGCCGCGTTGCGCGCAGCGGCCGTGCTCGCCCTCGCCGGCCTCGTCGGCGGCGCGGTGGCGACGTCGGCCGGAGCCTCGCCCATCTCCTTCGCCGGTTCCTTCGGGACCGACCGCTACATGACGTCCGCGTTCGCGGACGGCGATCCGACGGCGACGGCCTACCTCGTGTCCGGGGAGTCCTTCCCCGACGGCCTCGCCGCCGGCGCGGTCGCCGGGCAGACCGCTGGGAACGTCTACCTCACGCAGCGGAACGTCATCCCGGCCTCGGTGCGCGAACGCCTCGTCTACGCCACGAAGATCGTCGTCGTGGGTGGTGAGAACGCAGTCGGTCCGGATGTCGTGACCTGGTTGCAGCAGAACACTCGCGCATCGCTGTCCCGCGTCAGCGGTCCGGACCGCTACGACACGGCCGCGGCCCTGTCCGCGAGTTCCTTCGCCACGCCGGCCGCCGGTTCCGCGGGCGTCGCCAACGTCCTGGTGGCGACCGGCTCGGACTGGCCGGACGCGCTGTCCGGCAGCGCCGCCGCGGCACAGGCGAAGTCGCCGCTGCTGCTCGTGCCGGGTACCTCGATCCCGGCCTCCGTGGTCGCGGAGCTCCAGCGCCTCAAGCCGGCGGCGATCACCGTCGTCGGCGGCTCCGGGCGCGTCTCCGACGGGGTCCTGCAGCAACTCAAGTCCTTCACGCCTGGCCCGGTCACCCGCGTCGCCGGCGGCGACCGCTACGACACGGCGGTCAAGCTCAGCGCCAGCTTCTTCCCGACCGCCGAGCACGTGATCGTGTCCTCCGGTGACACCTTCGCCGACGCGCTGGCGGCAGGCGCGCGGGCCGGTCGCGCCGAGGGCCCCCTCCTGCTGGTCGGACGCACGTGTGTCACCGAGGGGACCAACCTCGAGATCGAGCGTCTGCAGCGCAACGTCCCCGAGGACGACGCCGTGCTGGAGTCCTTCGGCGGGCCGGACCGCATCGACGCAGAAGCCCTCAAGCGCACGAATTGCCAGCCGGCTGGAACTGCGGCCAAGACCTACCTCGATTCGCTCCCGTACGTCGAGGGAAGCGCGCGCACCCGCGGCGACCACGCCACCATCGGGGGACACTTCTTCCCGCGCTCCACGGCGTTCGACACCGACCCGCGGAACTCGGACTACGCCAGCTGGACGCTCGGTGGGAAGTACGGGCGCTTCACCGCCACGGTGGGCGTCGCCGACGGAAACGCCAGCGGCCTCGCGTCCACCATCCAGGTGTTCGGGGACGAGAAGCTTCTCGCGACCGCACCCGTCACGGCGGGACAGCCGGCGAACCTGTCGGTGGACGTCCGCGGAGTCACCCGTCTGAAGCTCGTCACGACCACGCCCAACGCGGCGAAGGCCCCCGTCGACCCGGCAGCGAACCTCCTGTACTTCGGGGACGGCGCCGTCAGCTGACCCACCCACGACGATGGCCCGCACCCCCCACCCGGGGGTGCGGGCCGTCGTCGTCCCCGGCCCTAGGATCGAGGCGCCCCCCGCCCCCGTCCCTCCAGGAGTCCGAACGTGATCGTCCTCGTCGGCTTCATGGGCGCGGGCAAGACCACCGTCGGCCGGCTGCTGGCCGACCGCCTCGGCCTCCCGTTCGTCGACACCGACCTGGTGATCGAGGACCGCGAGCGCCGGACCATCCCGCAGATCTTCGAGGCCGACGGCGAGAGCGCCTTCCGCGACGTCGAGCAGGCCGTCGTCGCCGACGTCCTGTCCGGGCCCGAGGCCGTCGTCTCGCTCGGTGGGGGCGCGTGCGGCCGCGAGGGGACCCGCGAGGTGCTGCGCGACCACACGGTCGTCCACCTCGACGTCTCGTTCGAGCAGGCGAAGCGGCGCACGGCGGGGGACACGTACCGGCCGATGCTGCGCCGGCCGGACCTCGCCGACCTGCACGCCACCCGCCGCGAGGTGTTCCGGTCCCTCGCCGACGTCGACGTCGCCACGGACGGCCGCCGCGCCGAGGTCATCGCGCTCGAGGTCCTGGACGGCGTGACCGGCCAGGAGGGTGTGCTCGTGGCGCCTCCGGGCGGGACGTACCGCGTCCAGGTCCGGCGCGGTCTGCTGGCCGAGGCCGGGGCCCACCTGCCTCCGGCCCGCTCGACGTTCGTGGTCGCCCGAGCGGACGACCCCGCCCTGGAGTCGTTGCGCGGCAGCCTGTCCGGAACCGTCCACGTCGTGGAACTGCCCGCCGGGCCGGTCAAGACACTCGCCGCCTACGAGCAGTTGGCGCTGCAGGCCGCCGACGCCGCCTTGCACCCCGACGACCTCGTGCTGGCGGTGGGAGACGAGGGCGTCGTCGACGTCGCGGGGTTCCTGGCCGCCACCTACAACCGGGGGACCCGCTGGGCCGTCGTCCCGCGTTCGCTGGAGGCCCTGGTCGACTCCTCCGTCGGTGGGAAGGTCGCCCTCGACCTGCCGCAGGCCCGCAACCTCCTGGGCGCGGTGCACCAGCCGGTGGCTGTGCTGAGCGACCCGGACGGCGTCACGCCCGCGACGGACCCGCGCTTCGGGGCCGGAGTCGCCGAGGCGGTCAAGACGGCCCTCGTCGCCGACCCCTCCGACCTGGGCCTGCTGCTCGAGCAAGCTCCGTTGGTCCTGGCCGGCGACGTCGAGGCGGTGGCGGCCCTCGTCCGTCGCGCGGTCGCGACGAAGGCGCGGATCGTCACGGCGGACGAGCGCGAAGCGGCAGGCCGGCTGCACCTCAACTACGGCCACACGTTCTCGCACGCCTTCGAACAGCTCGGCGTGGACCGGGACGCGCTCCCGCTGGGTCTCATGGCCGCGGCGCACCTGGCCCGGCGCCTCGGGTTCCTCGACGACGCCGGCGTCGCGCTGCACCGCACCGCCCTCCACGCGTTCGGCCTGCCGACAGCGCACCGGTTCGACCTGGCCGACCTGAAGCCGTTGTGGTTGCGGGACAAGAAGTTCAAGGACGGTGTCCGGTTCGTGCTGCTGCACGCCCCGGGCCGGCCCGAGGCGGGAGTTCCCGCCACCGACGACGCACTCACCGGTGCGCTCGACGACCTCGCGGAGGACAGATGACCAGCACCGACACCGTCCGTATCACCGTCGAGGGAGACACCCCCTACGACGTCCTCATCGGCCGCGGCCTCCTCGGGGAACTGCGGGACCTGCTCGGCCCCAAGGTCGCCAAGGTCCTCGTCGTCCACCCGCGGGCCCTGCGCTCGACGGGTGAGGCCGTCCGCGACGACCTCGTCTCCCAGGGGCTCGAGGCCGTGCTCGCCGAGGTGCCGGACGGGGAGGAGGCCAAGTCGGCCGAGGTGGCCGCGTTCTGCTGGACGGTCCTGGGGCAGTCGGACTTCACACGCAGCGACGCCGTCGTCGGCGTCGGCGGGGGCGCGGTGACCGACCTCGCGGGTTTCGTCGCCGCCACCTGGCTACGGGGTGTCCGCGTCGTGCAGGTGCCGACGACGCTGCTGGCCATGGTCGACGCGGCCGTGGGCGGCAAGACGGGGATCAACACGGCCGAGGGGAAGAACCTCGTCGGTTCGTTCCACCCGCCGGCCGGCGTCCTGTGCGACCTCGACGCCCTCGACACCCTGCCGCCGCACGACCTGCGCGCGGGTCTGGCCGAGGTCGTGAAGTGCGGGTTCATCGCCGACCCGCGCATCCTCGAGCTCGTCGAGCAGGACGTCGCGGCGGCCACCGACCCGCACTCGCCCGTCCTGGCCGAGCTCGTCGAGCGTGCGGTGCGGGTGAAGGCGCGGGTCGTCTCGGAGGACCTCAAGGAGTCCGACCTGCGGGAGATCCTCAACTACGGCCACACGTTCGCCCACGCCGTGGAACTCGTCGAGCGCTACCAGTGGCGGCACGGTGCGGCCGTCAGCGTCGGGCTCGTCTACGTGGCCGAACTGGCCCGGATGGCCGGTCGCCTGTCGGCCGCGGACGCCGACCGGCACCGTTCGGTCCTGCAGTCGCTCGGTCTGCCGACGACCTACCGGGGTGACCGGTGGCCGCAGCTGCTGGACGCGATGAAGCGGGACAAGAAGTCGCGCGGCTCCCTGCTGCGGTTCGTCGTGCTCGACGGGATCGGGCGTCCCTCGCGGCTCGAGGGGCCCGACCCGGCGATGCTGCAGGCGGCCTACGCGGAGGTCAGCGCCGACTGACCGCCCGTGGTCACGCGCACGGCGTGCTGCTCTGCCCACCCGCGGGGGTGAACCACACCTGCGGGCCGACGACGGGGGCACCGCGCAGGCAGAACGTCTTGTCGTCCGCGCTGACGACCTGCACGTCGTCGACGCCGGACGACAGGGAGAGGGCGCTGAGGTCCACGGTGTAGCGGCCGTAGAGCTGCCGGTACTGCCCCTGAGCGGCGGCGACGTCGGAGACGTCCTCCGTGACGCGTCCCTCGGCCCAGTCGACGGCCTTCGCGTGGACGGTCGGGTACGCCTGCCAGCCGCCGAGGCCCAGGGCGGCCAGGACGCCCAGGGCGACGAGGCGACCGGCGCCGGAGCGGCGGCGGCGGCTCGTGACCACCGACTGGCTCGAACCGGAGCGGCGGGAGTGGGACGCGTACTGGGCGGCCGTCTGTCCACCGGGGTTGTAGACCGGCGCGCGCGACCGGCTCACGGTGAACGGGTCCATGGGGGCCGGCGACGTGCGGGGTCGCGGTCCCGGGGAGGCGGGTGCGGCCGTCGGCACCGGAACGGCGGGTGCGGCGTCGGGGGTCACGTCCGGAGCGGTCGGCCCGACCGCGGGGGCGGTGGCCTCGGCGTCCTCTGGGTTGTGCGGGACGGCTTCGCGGACGTAGTCCAGTTGCTCGCCCGGCGTCCGCTTGTAACGGCGACGTTCCAGGTGGCGCGGTGCCCGTGCGGGGGCCTCGACGTCCTGCGGCTCTGCGGTCATGGTGCCCTCCTCTCCTGATCTCCCATCGGTTGCGGACGGCACTGCCTCGAGGTGTCCGGCCGAGCCCTCACCCGTTCGGTCGTCCCGGGACGCTCAGCCGCACGGGTGGGTGCTCCAGGAGTCGTCCGACGAGTAGAACAACGCGGTGCGCGTCGACTCGTCGTACGCCCCGGCGCAGAAGGCGTCGGCGCCCGCGCTGACGATGGCGACGTCCGTGCGCGCCGTGGGCACCGCGAGGTCGTGCAGGGACGTCGAGTAGGTGCCGTGCTCGTCCTTCCACGCGGCCTGTGCCGTCGCGACCCGCTGCAGGTCGGCGTGCAGGTCCTGCGCGGCACTGGAACGGCGGCCGTCGACGACGATGGGCAGGGCGACGGCGACGGCCAGTCCGAGGGCCGTCACGCCCCCCACGGCCACGACGACGGCCCGGCGGGGTCCCTGAGGGGTCGGCGCGGTGCGACTCACAGCGGGCCCCTCTCCTCGGACGACTGACGAAGGTGTCCACGAGTGATCGGGCGCACCGCGGCGTGCGCTGAGCCGCCCCGGCGGGGTCCACTCGTGTGCGCGGTGGGGCTCCTCCGTCCGGCGCAACGACGGCCGGGGCGCGGTGAGCGGACCGTGACGGGCACCCCGTCCGGTCGCCACGCCTGTGCGCGGGGACCGCTGTGCGGCCTCGGTAGGATGCCCCAGGCCCACCCGCGCCCGGACCCGGGCAGCGGGAGTGAAGACTGAGAGACGGACTGAGAGACGACGTGGCATCGACGAACGACCTGAAGAACGGCACCGTGCTGAACCTCGACGGCAACCTCTGGTCGGTGGTCGAGTTCCAGCACGTGAAGCCCGGCAAGGGCGGTGCCTTCGTCCGGACGAAGCTCAAGAACGTCCTGTCCGGCAAGGTCGTCGACCGCACCTTCAACGCGGGCAGCAAGGTCGACACCGCGACGGTCGACAAGCGCGACATGCAGTACCTGTACAAGGACGGCGAGGACTTCGTCTTCATGGACTCCGCCACCTACGACCAGCTGCACGTCAGCGCGGCGACCGTCGGTGACGCGGCCAACTACATGCTCGAGAGCACCGAGGCGATCGTCGCCACGCACGACGGCACCCCGCTCTACGTCGAGCTCCCGACCTCGGTCGTCCTCGAGATCACGTACACCGAGCCGGGCCTGCAGGGCGACCGCTCCACCGGTGGCACCAAGCCGGCGACCGTCGAGACCGGGTACGAGATCCAGGTCCCGTTGTTCCTCGAGACCGGCACGAAGGTCAAGGTCGACACCCGCACGGGCGACTACCTCGGCCGCGTCAACGACTGATGGCCGCTCGCCGCAAGGCGCGCAAGCGCGCGCTGGAGGTCCTCTTCGAGGCCGACCAGCGCCGCCTCGCCCCCCTCGACGTCCTGCGGGACAAGATCCAGCGGGCCGACCCGCCCGTCGGTGAGTACGCCGTCACCCTCGTCGAAGGGGTCGTCTCGCAGCAGGCCCGCATCGACGAGGTCCTCTCGACGTACTCGATGGGCTGGACCCTCGACCGGATGCCGGCCGTCGACCGCGCCCTCCTGCGCCTGGGCGTCTGGGAGATCCTGCACGCCCCCGACGTCCCCGACCACGTCGCGGTCAGCGAGGCCGTCGAGATCGCGCAGGAGTTGTCGACCGACGAGTCACCGAAGTTCGTCAACGGCCTGCTCGCGCGGATCGCGGAGCTGAAGGAGACGCTCTCCGCCTGACCCGCGAGCGCCACCCCTACGGGGTCGGTGGTGGGCTCGTTGCCTCCTCGAGGTCCTTGCGTTCGTCCTCGTTGCCTCCTCGAGGCCGATCATCGACTTCGGGGAGGCAACGAGGGCTCACCTCATCGACCGCTCAGCGGTCTCCAGGGTGGACGCGAGCTGCCGCAAGAACGCGCCCGGGTCCTCGAGGAAGTCGGCGGGCGCGATCGACAGGAGCAGTACTCCAGCGGCGGAGTAGCGGCGTTGCTTCGCCTGCGTCCGGCGGAGGTCCGCCGGGGTGGAGTGCCAGCGAACGCCATCGATCTCCAGCGCGACCCGGTGCCTGGGCCAGTACGCATCGGCCTCACCGATCAGTTCGCTCGCGATGACGACTGCCTCGTTCCACAGCGGTTGAGGAAGCCCGGAACCCACGATCAGCTCGCGGGCCTTCCCCTCCGCCGAGCTGCGGACCCCGGCCGAGACCTCCGTCAGCACTCGCCGTGCCGTCGCGCTGCGCTGGGTCGGGCCGTTGAACACCTCGTCGCGCAAGTGCGCCAGGCTGCAACGCCTCTGGTGGAGTGTGGCGCCGAAGATCTCCCGCACTCGATCGAGGTCAGCGCCGTGCCTGGCCGCGTCCGCCGCCGCCCGGGCCGGGTCGACGACGGGAAGGCCGCGTCGGTGGAGGACCCGAGGCTCCCGTTGGCTGCGCTCGATGGTCACGAAACCGGACGACAGTCGCTTCTGCGTCCAAGGGATGAGGACGAGCACCTGGTCGTCCACGGCGATGCGGTCACCGGTGATGCCGAGGAGGTCCAGCGCGTGCAGACCGCTGAGCGCTGCGCCTGCCCCTGCGTAGGCGAGGGCGGCTCGACGCAACTGACCCTGCGCGACGGGCCCGCGATGGCCCGCCACGACGCCTGGCAGCACGCTCTGCCACGGTCCTGCGTGAGCCCAGCGGGTGATCGTCCGCAGAGGCATCCCCACGGCTCTGAGCTCGGCGTGCGTCGCGATGCCGTCGTTGCGTCGAAGAAGGGCGTCGACGTCGGCTGCGTCGAAAGAACGTCGTCGGGGCATGGACCTGATGCTGTCCGCCGGCGCCGTTCCCGCTGCCGAGTGAGGAGCAGCCTGTGGACGAAACGGGGCGCTGAAGAGCTGTGGACACCGGTGTGACCCGTGCCGGGGGCGCCTCGTTGCCTCAACGAGGTCAGTCATCGTCCTCGGGGAGGCAGCGCGCGCAACGGATGTCCTCGGGGAGGCAGCGCGCGCACCGGATGTCCTCGGGGAGGCAACGCGCTGCCGAGGGCGGGGGAACGCAGAACGGCCCAGCCCACGAGGGGCCGGGCCGGTCGGGCGGTCGGAGGGTCAGCCGTGCTCGACGGCGCGGCGGGCGTCGGCGTTCAGCACGCCCCAGGCGATGAACTCGTCGCACAGCGTCGTCGCGGGGACGTCGTAGATGACGGCGAGGGTGCGCAGGTCGTCGGCGCGGATCGACAGGACCCGGCCGTTGTAGTCGCCGCGCT
Organism: Kineococcus endophyticus; assembly: GCF_040796495.1. Classification (NCBI taxonomy): domain Bacteria; kingdom Bacillati; phylum Actinomycetota; class Actinomycetes; order Kineosporiales; family Kineosporiaceae; genus Kineococcus; species Kineococcus endophyticus. Next base: position 43,444 of record NZ_JBFNQN010000013.1, read on the forward strand.
GGGACTGGATGGTCTTCGCGTAGCGGTCCAGGGGGCCGGCCTTCTCGGCGGGGACCTCCTGGAGGCGCTCGAGGTCGAGCACGAGCCGCGGCGGCGGCTCGGAGCTGCCCTGCGGGGCGCCTTCGGGGAGCAGGGCGGAGACGGGGACCCCGTAGAAGTCCGCCAGTTCAGCCAGTCGCTGGACGGTCACCGCACGGTCGCCGCGTTCGTAGGAGCCCACGACGACGGCCTTCCACCGTCCCTCGGACTTCTCTTCGACGCCGTGCAGGGACAGCCCCTGTTGGGTACGGATGGCGCGAAGACGCGATCCGAGTGCGCGGGAGTAGTCCGATGCCATACGAGAATCGTCACGGAGCGTGAACGCCTTCGTCAAGCTGACCTGCCGTTTCGCACCCGGTTTCAGGGAATCACCACCCTCTCGGCACCAAAACCGTTACTCCTTGTGAGCGTTTGATCTCACAACGACAACGCGGTGGGTGAGGTCCAGCGGCGCGTTGCCCCCGGACGTGTCGTCCAGCGTGCTCCTGTAGGGTCGCCGGTGACCACCGCGCCACGCGCACGCTCCGTGCAGGGCCGGTGAAGACGTCCTTTAAGGATCCGTCCCGTGAGGCGGGGAAGGAGGTCAGCAGTGAACGCTGTCCCCGAACGGCCGGACGCCCGGGTGCTCCTGGAGGCTCCGGACATCGCCCGTGCCGTGACGCGCATCGCGCACGAGCTGCTCGAGACCAACAAGGGCCCGGACGACCTCGTCCTGCTCGGCATCCCGACGAGGGGAGTGCCGCTGGCCCGCCGGCTCGCGGCCCGCCTCGCCGAGGTCGAGGGGACGACCGTCCCGACGGGCTCGCTCGACGTGACCATGTACCGCGACGACCTGCGTCGGCACCCCACCCGCGCGCTGCTCCCGACGGAGCTGCCGGCCGGGGGCATCGACGACAAGGTCGTGGTCCTCGTCGACGACGTCCTGTACTCCGGGCGCACCATCCGCTCCGCGCTCGACGCGCTCAACGACCTGGGCCGGCCGCGCGCGGTGCGCCTCGCGGTCCTCGTCGACCGCGGCCACCGCGAGCTGCCGATCCGCGCCGACCACGTCGGCAAGAACCTGCCGACGTCGTCGTCCGAGCGGGTCAGCGTCCTGCTCACCGAGCTCGACGGCCGCGACGCCGTCCTCATCACCGGTGGGGGGAACTGATGCGCCACCTGCTGTCCGCGGCCGACCTGGACCGCGACGCCGCCGTGCACGTCCTGGACGTCGCCGAGGAGATGGCGGCCACCCAGCGCCGCGTCGTCAAGAAGCTGCCGACGCTGCGCGGGCGAACGGTCGTCAACCTCTTCTTCGAGGACTCCACCCGCACGAGGACGTCCTTCGAGGCCGCCGCCAAGCGGCTGAGCGCCGACGTCATCAACTTCTCGGCCAAGGGCTCGAGCGTCTCCAAGGGCGAGAGCCTGAAGGACACGGCGCTGACGCTGGAGGCCATGGGCGCCGACGCGGTCGTCGTCCGGCACGGCTCCTCCGGTGCGCCGCACCGCCTCGCGCACGCGGGCTGGACGCGCGGGGCCGTCGTCAACGCCGGGGACGGCACGCACGAGCACCCCACCCAGGCCCTGCTCGACGCGTACACGATGCGCCGCCACCTGCGCGGCGGCACCGGGGACCTCGCGGGCGCGAAGGTCGTCGTCGTGGGCGACGTGCTGCACTCGCGGGTCGCACGTTCCAACGTCCTCCTGCTGCACACCCTCGGCGCGCACGTCACGCTCGTCGCGCCGCCGACGCTGCTGCCCGTCGGCGTCGAAGCGTGGCCGTGCGAGACCTCGCACGACCTCGACGCGACGCTGCTGCGGGGCGAACCGGACGCGGTGATGATGCTGCGCGTGCAGGCCGAGCGGATGGACGCGTCGAAGGGGTCGTTCTTCCCCTCCGCGCGGGAGTACAGCCGCCGGTACGGCCTCGGGCGCGAGCGGCTCGGCATGCTCCCCGACGACACGATCGTCATGCACCCCGGCCCGATGAACCGCGGGCTGGAGATCTCCGCCGAGGCGGCCGACTCGGTGCGCTCCACCATCGTCGAGCAGGTCGGCAACGGCGTCGCCGTGCGGATGGCCGTCCTCTACCTGTTGCTGGCCGGCGAGCTCCCGGGAGGGGACGCGTGAAGACCCTGATCCAGAACGTCACGGTCGGGGGCGGGCAGACCGACCTCCTGCTCGCCGACGGGGTGGTGGCCGCCGTCGGACCGGGCCTGTCCGCCGACGACGCGACCGTCCTCGACGCGACGGGTCTGCGGGCCCTGCCCGGCCTCGTCGACCTGCACACCCACCTGCGCGAACCGGGCCGCGAGGACGCCGAGACCGTCGAGTCCGGCACCCGCAGCGCCGCCCGCGGCGGCTACACGTCGGTGTTCGCCATGGCCAACACCCTCCCCGTCGCCGACACCGCGGGTGTCGTCGAGCAGGTGCAGCGCCTGGGCGAGGAGGCCGGCTGGGTCGACGTCCGCCCGGTCGGGGCCGTCACGGTGGGCCTGGCCGGGCAGCAGCTCGCCGAGCTCGGCGCCATGGCCGACTCGCGCGCCGCCGTCCGCGTCTTCTCCGACGACGGGCACTGCGTCTCCGACGCCGTCCTCATGCGGCGCGCGCTGGAGTACGTCAAGGCCTTCGACGGCGTCATCGCCCAGCACGCCGAGGAACCTCGGCTGACCGAGGGTGCGCAGATGAACGAGGGCACGGTCTCTGCCGTCCTCGGCCTGCGCGGCTGGCCGAGCGTCGCGGAAGAGGCGGTCATCGCCCGCGACGTGCTGCTCGCCGACCACGTCGGCTCCCGGCTGCACGTCTGCCACCTGTCCACCCGGGGCTCGGTGGAGATCGTCCGCTGGGCCAAGCAGCGCGGTGTTCAGGTCACGGCCGAGGTCACGCCGCACCACCTGCTGCTCACCGACGAGCTGGTCCGCGGCTACGACCCGGTCTACAAGGTGAACCCGCCGCTGCGGACGCAGGCCGACGTCGAGGCTGTCCGCGAGGGGCTCGCCGACGGGACGATCGACATCGTCGCCACCGACCACGCCCCGCACCCGGTCGAGGCCAAGGACTGCGAGTGGTCCGCGGCGGCGATGGGGATGACCGGGCTGGAGACCGCGCTGAGCGTCGTGCAGCACACGATGGTCGACACCGGGCTGATGGGCTGGGACACGCTGGTGGACCGGATGTCGAGCGCCCCGGCGCGCATCGGCCGCCTGGCCGGGCACGGGCTGCCGCTGGAGGTCGGGAACCCCGCGAACCTGGTGCTCGTCGACCCCGCCGCGCGCTGGACGGTCGACCCCGCGGCGATGGCCACGGCCGGGCGGAACTCCCCGTTCCGCGGGATGGAACTGCCCGGGAAGGTCGTCGCGACGTTCCTGCGCGGCCGGCCCACGGTGCTCGACTCCGAGCTGGTGACGCCGTGAAGTGGATCGCGACGATCCTGCTGATCCTGGCCCTGCTCCTGTTGTGGCGCATGATGTTCATGGGCTACCGGGGTCGGGCGCTGCAGCAGAAGAAGGAGTTCCCGCGGCCCCTGGGCAGCCGGGACTGGAAGGGTCTGCGCGACGCCGTCGACGGCGTCTACGTCTCCACGACGGACGCCGAGAACGCCCTCGACCGCATCGCGGCGCACGGGCTCGGCACGCGCAGCGCGGTCTCGATGGGTTTCGTCGCCGAGGGCGTGGGCCTGCTGCGGCAGGGCGCCCGCTCGTTCGTGATACCGACCGCCGACATCGTCGGCGTGGGGCACGGCCCGGGCATGGTCGGCAAGTGGATGGGACGGGAGAAGGGTCTCGTCGTGCTGCGCTGGAAGCTGGGCGAGCGCGTCGTGGACACAGGGATCAAACCGCGGCACCCCGCCGAGGGCGCCAGGTTCGCGGAGCAGGTGGAGGAACTCGTGCGCACGAAGGACCAGCAGAAGCCCACGGACGGTTCGGGAGGAGCCCAGTGACCACCACGACGCGCAGGACCCCCGCCGTCCTGGTCCTCGAAGACGGCCGCACCTTCACCGGCGAGGCGTACGGCCGCGTCGGCACCACGGTGGGCGAGGCCGTGTTCTCCACCGGCATGACCGGGTACCAGGAGACCCTCACCGACCCCAGCTACCACCGCCAGGTCGTCGTCATGACGGCCCCGCACGTCGGCAACACCGGCTACAACGACGAGGACCAGGAGTCGGCGCGCATCTGGGTCGCCGGGTACGTCGTGCGCGACCCCGCGCGGGTCCCGTCGAACTGGCGGTCGCGCCGGGGCCTCGGCGAGGAACTCGACGCGCAGGGCGTCGTCGGCATCTCCGGGGTCGACACCCGCGCCCTCACCCGGCACCTGCGCGAGCGCGGTGCGATGAAGGTCGGCGTGTTCTCCGGCGAGGCCGCCACCCGGCCGGCCGCCGACCTCCTCGATGAGGTTCGCAACGCCCCCGACATGGAGGGCACCGACCTCGCCTCCCTCGTCAGCACGGACGAGCAGTACGTCGTCCCGGCGGTGGGGGAGCGCCGGTTCTCCGTCACCGCCGTCGACCTCGGCATCAAGTCGATGACCCCGCAGCGCCTCGCCGAGCGCGGCATCGAAGTCACCGTCGTGCCCTCGACCGCCACGCTGGAGGACGTCCTCACCTCCGGCCCCGACGGCGGCGCCCCCGACGGCGTGTTCTTCTCCAACGGCCCGGGCGACCCGGCCGCGGCGACCCACGAGATCGAGGTCCTGCAGGGCGTGCTCGAACGCCGCATCCCGTTCTTCGGGATCTGCTACGGCAACCAGCTGCTCGGCCGCGCCCTCGGTTACGGCACCTACAAGCTCAAGTACGGCCACCGCGGGATCAACCAGCCCGTCATGGACCTGACGACCCGCAAGGTCGAGGTCACCGCCCACAACCACGGGTTCGCCGTCGACGGCGCCGCGGGGGAGGTCCGCGACACCCCCTACGGCCGCGCCGAGGTCAGCCACGTCGGGCTCAACGACGGCGTCGTGGAGGGGCTGCGCTGCCTCGACGTGCCGGCGTTCTCCGTGCAGTACCACCCCGAGGCGGCGGCCGGTCCGCACGACGCCTCGTACCTGTTCGACCGGTTCGTCGACCTCATGCAGGGCACGCCCGCCGCGCAGCTCGTCGACGACCAGGGCGCGACCGACACGACTGAGCCGACCGTAGAGAAGGACGCCTGATGCCCCGCCGTTCCGACCTCTCCTCGGTCCTCGTCATCGGGTCCGGCCCGATCGTCATCGGCCAGGCCGCCGAGTTCGACTACTCCGGCACCCAGGCCTGCCGCGTCCTGAAGTCCGAGGGTCTGCGCGTCATCCTCGTGAACTCCAACCCGGCCACGATCATGACCGACCCGGAGATGGCCGACGCGACCTACGTCGAACCCATCACCCCCGCCACGGTCGAGGCCATCATCGCCAAGGAGCGCCCCGACGCGGTCCTGGCGACCCTCGGCGGCCAGACCGCCCTGAACACCGCGATCGCGTTGTACGAGAACGGCGCCCTGGAGAAGTACGGCGCCGAGCTCATCGGCGCCGACGTCGACGCCATCAAGCTCGGCGAGGACCGACTGCTGTTCAAGGGCGTGGTCGAGCGCTGCGGCGCCGAGTCGGCCCGTTCGCACCTGTGCCACTCCATGGACGAGGTCCTCACCGCGGCCGGGGACCTGGGCTACCCGGTCGTCGTGCGCCCCAGCTTCACCATGGGCGGCCTCGGTTCCGGGTTCGCCTACGACGAGGAGGACCTGCGCCGCATCGCCGGCCAGGGCCTGCACCACTCCCCGGTCACCGAGGTGCTCCTGGAGGAGTCGATCCTCGGCTGGAAGGAGTACGAGCTCGAGCTCATGCGCGACCGCGCCGACAACGTCGTGGTCGTCTGCTCGATCGAGAACTTCGACCCGGTCGGGGTGCACACGGGCGACTCGATCACCGTCGCGCCCGCGATGACCCTCACCGACCGCGAGTTCCAGCGCATGCGGGACATCGGCATCGCCGTCATCCGCGAGGTCGGCGTCGACACCGGCGGCTGCAACATCCAGTTCGCCGTGAACCCCGTCGACGGCCGCATCATCGTCATCGAGATGAACCCGCGCGTCTCGCGGTCCTCGGCCCTGGCGTCGAAGGCGACGGGTTTCCCCATCGCCAAGATCGCGGCCCGGCTCGCCGTCGGCTACACCCTCGACGAGATCCCCAACGACATCACCTCGGTGACGCCGGCGAGCTTCGAGCCCACGCTCGACTACGTCGTCGTCAAGGTGCCGCGGTTCGCGTTCGAGAAGTTCCCGGCCGCCGACCCCACCCTCACCACGACGATGAAGAGCGTCGGGGAGGCCATGGCCCTGGGCCGCAACTTCACCGAGGCGCTGCAGAAGGCGTTGCGCAGCACCGAGAAGCGCGGTGCGGCGTTCAGCTGGGCCGGCCCCGTCGGGGACCGCGCGGACCTGCTGCGCCGCGTGGAGCAGCCGACCGACGAACGCATCGGCCTGCTCATGCAGGCCATCCGCGCCGGCGCGACGCCGGAGGAGCTGTTCGCGGCCACCAAGATCGACCCGTGGTACCTCGACCAGCTGTTCCTGCTCGACGAGATCGCCGTCGAGGTCCGCGAGAGCGACGAGCTGACGCCCGAGCTGCTGCGCCACGCCAAGCGGCACGGGTTCTCCGACGCGCAGATCGGCGAGCTGCGCCACCTGCACGAGGACGTCGTCCGCGGCGTCCGGCACGCGCTCGGCATCCGGCCCGTCTTCAAGACGGTCGACACGTGCGCGGCGGAGTTCGCGGCCAGCACGCCGTACCACTACTCCTCCTACGACACCGAGGACGAGACGCAGCCGCGCGAGAAGCCGGCGATCGTCATCCTCGGCTCCGGGCCGAACCGCATCGGGCAGGGCGTCGAGTTCGACTACTCCTGCGTCCACGCCAGCTTCGCCCTCTCCGAGGCCGGCTACGAGACCGTCATGGTCAACTGCAACCCTGAGACGGTCTCGACCGACTACGACACCTCCGACCGCCTGTACTTCGAGCCGCTGACGCTCGAGGACGTCCTGGAGGTCGTGCACGCCGAGATGCGCTGCGGCCCGGTCGCCGGCGTCGTCGTCCAGCTCGGCGGGCAGACGCCGCTGGGGCTGGCGGCCAAGCTGGAGCAGGCGGGCGTCCCGATCATCGGGACCTCGCCGGCCGCCATCGACCTCGCCGAGGAGCGCGGAGCGTTCGGCCGGGTGCTGGAGAAGGCGGGCCTCGTCGCCCCCAAGCACGGGACGGCCTCGAGCTTCCCGCAGGCCAAGGCGATCGCGGCGGAGATCGGGTACCCCGTGCTCGTCCGCCCGAGCTACGTCCTCGGCGGCCGTGGCATGCAGATCGTCTACGACGAGGCCTCCCTCGAGCAGTACATGGCGACGGCGACCGAGGTCTCCGCCGAGCGCCCGGTGCTCGTGGACCGGTTCCTGGACAACGGCGTCGAGATCGACGTCGACGCCCTGTTCGACGGCGAGGAGATGTACCTCGGCGGGATCATGGAGCACATCGAGGAGGCCGGGATCCACTCCGGGGACTCCGCGTGCGTCATCCCGCCGGTGACGCTCGGCGCCTCCGAGCTCGAACGCGTCCGCACGGCCACCGAGGCCATCGCCCGCGGCGTCGGGGTGCGGGGCCTGCTCAACGTCCAGTTCGCCCTGGCGGCCGACATCCTCTACGTCCTGGAGGCGAACCCGCGGGCCTCGCGGACCGTGCCGTTCGTGTCCAAGGCGACGGGCGTCCCGCTGGCCAAGGCCGCGGCGCGGCTCATGGCGGGCACCCCGATCCGTGAGCTGCGGGCGCAGGGGCTGCTGCCCGCGCACGGCGACGGCGGGCTGCTGCCCGCGGAGTCGCCCGTCTCCGTCAAGGAGGCGGTCCTGCCCTTCGCACGGTTCCGCACCGCGCAGGGCGTGGTCGTCGACTCGCTGCTGGGGCCGGAGATGCGGTCCACCGGTGAGGTCATGGGCATCGACGTCGACTTCCCGACGGCGTTCGGCAAGTCGCAGACCGCGGCGTACGGCGGTCTGCCCACCGGCGGCACGGCGTTCATCTCCGTCGCCGACCGCGACAAGCGCGCCATGATCTTCCCGATCAAGCGCCTGGCCGACCTCGGGTTCACGCTGGTGGCCACCGAAGGCACCGCGCAGGTGCTGCGGCGCAACGGCATCGCCAGCACCGTCGTGCGCAAGCTGTCCGAGGGCACCAGCGAGGACGGCGAGCTGACGATCGTCGGCCGCATCGCCGCCGGCGAGATCGCGATGGTCGTCAACACCCCCTCGGGCGACCAGGCCCGCGCGGACGGGTACGAGATCCGGGCGGCGGCGACGTCGGTCGGGTCCCCGATCATCACCACGATCCAGGAGCTCTCGGCGGCCGTGCAGGCGATCGAGGCCACCCTGGACGCCGAACGCCACGGCGAGGGGTTGCGGGTGGCGTCGCTGCAGGAGCACACCGCCCGGCTCGTGGGGGCCTGGGAGGGTTTCCGGGCATGAGCGGCGGCGAGGGTCCTCAGCGGTTCGGGGCGCGGCTCGCGGAGGCGGTCACCGCGCACGGTCCGCTGTGCGCGGGGATCGACCCGCACACGCCGTTGCTCGCGGCGTGGGGCCTGACCGACGACGCGGACGGTGTGGAGCGGTTCGGCCGCATCGTCGTCGAGGCCCTCGCCGAGCACGTCGCCTGCGTCAAACCGCAGGCGGCGTTCTTCGAGCGGCACGGCTCGCGTGGGGTCGCCGCGCTCGAGCGGGTCGTCGCCGACGCCCGCGCCGCGGGGCTGCTGACCATCGTCGACGCCAAGCGCGGCGACATCGGCTCGACCATGGCGGGGTACGCCGACGCCTTCGTCGGCGACTCCCCACTCGCGGGGGACGCCGTGACCGTCTCGCCGTACCTCGGGTTCGGTTCGCTGCGTCCGCTGCTCGACCTCGCCGCGCAGCACGGGCGGGGCGTCTTCGTCCTCGCACTGACGTCGAACCCCGAGGGGGCCGCCGTCCAGCACGCCGTGGGCGCCGACGGACGCCCGGTGGCCCGTGCCGTCGCCGAGGCGGCCGCCGCCGAGAACGCGGGCGCGACCCCCTACGGGGACGTCGGGCTCGTCGTCGGGGCGACCGTGGGGTCCGCGGTCAGCGACCTCGGGATCGACCTGGCCGCCGTCAACGGGCCGCTGCTCGCGCCGGGGGTCGGTGCCCAGGGGGGCACCGCGGAGGACCTGCGGCAGGTCTTCGGCGACGCCCGCCGGCTCGTGCTCGCCGCCAGCTCACGGGAGGTGCTCGCCGCCGGTCCCTCGACGACGGCTCTGCGCGACGCCGCCCGTCGTTCGGCGGACGCGCTCACCGCAGCGCTCGCGGGGTGACCTGCCGGGCGCTCACCGGGTGGTGTGCGGCGCCGGTGCCTACGATGGCCGACGTGCTGCTGCCCCACGCCCCGACGTCGGCCCGGACCACCGGACCGGTCCGCTGATGCCGTCGCGCATGATCGCCCGCGGCCTGGCCGCGCTGACCGTCACGGCCGTCGAGGTGGGGCACGACGAGCTCGAGGCGCGTCGCCAGGTGGGGGCCTTCCTGCAGAACCTCGCCCTCGACCCCGTCGTGGTGCTGCACGAGGCGGTCGCGGCGGTCGCTGAACTCGCGCCCGCCGAGATGCAGGAGGCGAGCGGTGAACGGCAGCTCCTCGCCGCGCTCGAGGCGCGGTCCTGGCTGGAGCGCATGACCGTCGACAGCGCGCGCGGCGTCCCGCTCTGAGGTTCGTCCCGGTTCGGATCGTTGGGTCCTCGCTGCCGATGAATGGGAGCGAGGGGCCAACGATCGGACCCTCGGGGGGCGGCGCAACGGCCAGGTGTTCACCCTGAGGTTCCCAGTTGGTTGCTGAGCGTGGCTAGGGTGCCCCGGTCCGTGTGATCGACCGGAAGGCACCCGCCATGCACCGCCCGACGACCCGTCCGTCCCGCCGCCGGCTGCTGACCGGGGGAGCGCTGTCGCTCCTGCTCGCCGGGCCCCTCACCACCCTCCCCGCCTCGGCCGCGACGTGCCCGGCGCCCACCCGCACGATCGGTGCCGTCCAGGGCGCCGGGGACACCACGCCGCTGGCCGGTCAGCAGGTCACCGTCGCCGGCACCGTCGTCGGCGACACCCCCGGCCTGGGCGGCTTCCACCTCCAGGACGGCGGGGACCGCGACCCACGGACGTCCGACGGCGTCTTCGTGTACGCCCCGGGCGCCCAGGTCGACCTGGGGGACACCGTCGCGGTGACGGGCACCGCCGGCGAGTTCGGCGGGCAGACCCAGGTCTCGGCCGCCGGCACCGCGGGGGTCACCGTCTGCCGCGACGGGTCGGCGAAGGACCTGCCGCGTGCCGCGCGCCTCGCGCTGCCCGCCGACGACGCAGCCCGCGAACGCCTCGAGGGGATGCTCGTCGCCCCCGCCGACCGCCTCACCGTCAGCGAGGTGTACGGCCTCACCAGCTACGGGGAACTCACCCTGTCCGCAGACGGCCTCCTAGTGCAGCCCACCGAGCTCGCCCGCCCCGGCACCCCGGCCGCGCAACGCATCGCCGCGCGCAACACCGAGCGCAGCATCGTCCTCGACGATGCCCGCACCGCCCGCACCAGCACCACCGCCCGGCCCTACCTCAGCCCGACCACGCCCGTCCGCGTCGGCGACACCGCCCGCCTGCGCGAACCCGTCGTCCTCGGGTACGGGTTCGACGCCTGGCGCCTGCAGCCGGCCGACGGGACCGCCGACGGTCTGCTCGCCCCCCAGGACACCCGCCGCGACCGTCCCGACCGCGTCGGTGGGGACGTGCGCGTCGGTGCGTTCAACGTCCTGAACTACTTCCTGACCTTCACCGGCCCGAACGCCCGCGGCGCCGACGACCAGGCCGGGCTCGACCGCCAGGCCGGCAAGATCGTCCCCGCCGTCCAGGCGCTGGGGGCGGACGTCGTCACCCTCATGGAGATCGAGGACACCGACTCCACGGGCCTCACCCCCGGCGACGCCGACACGGCGCTCGCGGACCTCGTGCGTCGGCTCAACGCGAGCGGCGGGGCCGGGCACTGGTCCTACGTGCCGATGCCGAAGGAGCTGTACGGCACCGACCGGGACGTCATCCGCAACGCGATCGTCTACCGGGACGACGTGGTGGCCCCGGTCGGCGCCCCGGTCGGTCTCGTCGACGAGACGGTGTGGGACAACGCCCGCGAACCCCAGGCGCAGACCTTCGAGCGCACCGGCCGGAGCGCGGACCGTCGGGGGAAGGACCGCTTCACGGTGGTGGCCAACCACTTCAAGTCCAAGGGCTCCGGCGACGCCGCGACCGGGGACAACGCCGACACGGGCGACGGGCAGGGGGCCTGGAACGGGGACCGGGTCCGGCAGGCCGCCTCCCTGGCGGGCTTCGTCGACGCCCTGCGCCGCACCACGGGCGACCCGGACGTCCTCGTCCTCGGCGACCTCAACTCCTACACGCAGGAGGATCCGGTGGAGGAGCTGCGGCGCAACGGGTTGACCGACCTCGGCAGCCGGTTCGACCGGGGCCGGTACAGCTACGTCTTCGACGCCCTGTCCGGGTCGCTGGACCACGCCCTGGCCACGCGCGAACTCACCCGCAAGGTGACCGGCGCGGCGCACTGGAACGTGAACTCGGTCGAGTCCGGTGCCTACCAGTACGACGGCGACCCGGCCCTGTACGCGGCGGACCCCTTCCGCTCCAGCGACCACGACCCGGTCGTCGTGGGGCTCGACCTGCGCGACTGAACGGCACCTGCCCCCGACGGCCCCGGACACGAGCGTCCGGGGCCGTCCTGCGTTCCCGGCAAACTGCTCACCCGCGCCGCCTCTGGTGAGGCAATCCTCAACTCCGTCTCGGACATGTAACAACTGTGTGACGAGGGTGGGGCGGATTTGGTGAGCACTCAGGCATGTCCTAGCGTCTGCCCTCGCACGCCCGAGCAGGACCTTCCAGGACCGTACGCCGGAACGAGGACGTAGATGTCGCCGATGACGCAGCCCGCAGTGCCCCAGGACGACCCCGCACGGGAACCCGCGCAGGACCGGTCCCTCCGTCCCACCCGGCGGACCTTCGCCCTCGCCTCCGTGGCGACGGCGGGTCTGGCCACGCTCTCGGCGTGCGCCGAGAGCCAGCGCGACGAGGGGGGTTCGGGCGGTTCCAGCAGCGGCAGCGGGCGGGACACGTTCGTCTTCGGCGGCTCCGCCGACCCCGACTCCCTCGACCCCGTGTTCGCCTCCGACGGCGAGACGTTCCGCGTCACCCGGCAGATCTTCGAGGGGCTCGTCTCCACCAAGCCGGGCACGACCGACCTCGCGCCCTCGCTGGCCACGAAGTGGGAGACGTCGGACGACGGGAAGTCCTACACCTTCACCCTCCAGGAGGGCGTGAAGTTCTCCAACGGCAAGCCGTTCGACGCCGCGGCCGTCGTCGCGAACTTCGAGCGCTGGTACAACCTGCGCGGCGTGGCGCAGGGCGAGGACCTGGCCTACTACTACCGCTCGATCTTCCGCGGGTTCAAGACGAACGACGACCCCGCGCTGGGCACGTCCCTCTACGCCGGTGCGACCGCGAACTCCGACGGCACCGTGACCGTGAACCTCACCAGCCCGTTCGCCGGGTTCCTCGCCTCCCTCACCCTGCCCGCGTTCGCGATGCAGGAGACGGAGGCGGCCGAGGCCGGCGGTGGGAACGGCGCGAACGGCGCCGACCCGCGGCAGAGCGACTACGCCACCAAGGGCCCGGTCGGCACCGGCCCCTTCACGTTCAGCGCGTGGGAACGGGGCCAGCAGGTCACCCTCAAGCGCAACGAGGAGTACTGGGGCGACAAGGCCAAGGTCGCGACGGCCGTCGTCCGCGTCATCGGTGACGGCACGGCCCGCCGGCAGGCCCTCCAGAACGGCGACATCGACGGGTACGACCTCGTCGCGCCCGCCGACGTCGAGACGCTGAAGTCGGCCGACTTCCAGATCCAGAACCGGCCGGCGTTCAACATCCTCTACCTCGGCATCAACCAGGCCTACGCCCCGCTCGGCGACCTCAAGGTCCGGCAGGCGATCGCGCACGCCATCGACAAGGAGGCCGTCATCAAGAACGCCCTCCCCGAGGGCACCAAGCCGGCCACGCAGTTCATGCCGGACAACGTCATCGGCTGGAACGAGTCCGTGACGACGTACGAGTACGACGTCGCCAAGGCCAAGCAGTTGTTGGCCGAGGCCGGGCAGAGCGCGATCAACATCCCCTTCAACTACCCGACGGGCGTCTCCCGGCCCTACATGCCGAACCCCGAGACCATCTACAACGCCATCAACCAGCAGCTGACCGCGGCCGGCATCACCACGACGCCGGTGGCCGAGCAGTGGACGCCGAACTACCTCGGCACCGTCCAGGGCGGGACGCAGCACGGTCTGCACCTGCTGGGGTGGACGGGTGACTACAACGACCCGGACAACTTCATCGGCGTGTTCTTCGGCGCGCAGACGAACGAGTGGGGCTTCAACGACCCCGGCCTGTTCGAGGCGCTCGCCAAGGCCCGCACCGTGACGACCGAGTCCGAGCAGGAATCGGCCTACCAGGACATCAACGAGCAGATCATGACGCTGCTGCCGGGCATCCCGATGGCCAGCCCCGTGCCCTCGCTCGCGTTCGCGCCGGGCGTGGACGGGTACACCGCCAGCCCGGTCCAGGACGAGGTGTGGAACACCGTCTCGGTCTCCGGCTCCTGATGGGCGCAGCCGCACCGCAGGGGGCGGCGTGCTGACGCTCGTCGTGCGCCGCCTCGGCCTGCTCGTGGTCGTCCTGTTCGGGTTGTCGCTGCTGCTGTTCGCCTGGGTCCGGGCCCTCCCGGGGGACCCGGCCCGGGCGCTGCTGGGGGAGAAGGCGACCCCGGCCGGCATCGCGGCGGTCAACGAGCGCTACGGGTTCGACCAGCCCGTCTGGCAGCAGTACGTCACCTACCTGGGACGGTTGCTGCGCGGGGACTTCGGGGCCTCCATCAACACCGGCGAACCCGTCGTCCAGACGTTCACCGAGCGGTTTCCCGCGACGATCGAACTGTCGGTGGCGGCGCTGCTGCTGGCGATCGTCGTGGGCATCCCGCTGGGGTACCTCGCGGCACGCCGTCGCGGTGGCTGGCTCGACAACCTCGTCGTCGGCGGTTCGCTGCTCGGGGTCGTCGTCCCCGTGTTCTTCCTCGCCGTCATCCTCAAGTACGTCCTGGCCATCGAGCTCGGCTGGTTCCCCACCTCGGGACGGCAGAACGCGCGCATCGACGCCACCCACATCACGAACTTCTACGTGCTGGACGGGTTGCTGACGCGCGAGTGGGACGCGAGCTGGGACGCCGTCGTGCACCTCGTGCTGCCCGCGCTGGCCCTGGGGTCGATCCCGCTGGCCATCATCGTGCGCATCACCCGGGCCTCCGTGCTCGACGTGCTCGGCGACGACCACGTGCGCACGGCCCAGGCCAAGGGATTGCCGCGCGCGGTCATCAGCCGCCGGCACGTCCTGCGCAACGCGCTGCTGCCGGTGTCCACGACGCTGGGCCTGCAGGCGGGCGCGTTGCTGTCGGGGGCCGTGCTCACCGAGACGGTGTTCTCCATCAACGGCATCGGCAGCTACCTGTTCGACGCCGTGACCCAGCTCGACTACCCGGTGCTGCAGGGGTTCATCCTCTTCATCGCCGTCGTGTACGCACTCGTGAACCTCGTGGTGGACGTCAGCTACGGGTTCATCGACCCGAGGGTGAGGGTGTCGTGACCGCACTGGACGCGCTGACGCCGACCGGACCCGGTCCGGACGCGGCGGCGGCCACCGGCGAGGACGGGGTCGGTCCCTGGCGTTCGGCGTGGCGGCGGTTGCGCCGCAACCCCGCCGGGATCGTGGGAGCCGTCATCGTCCTGGTCTTCGTGCTCGTCGCCGTCGCGGCGCCGCTGCTGGCGCCGTACCGGCCCGCGACGTCGGAGTGGTTCGGCGAGGTCACCCCGACCTCCGTGCCCGGGCCCAGCGCCGACCACGTCCTGGGCCTGGACTCCTTCGGGTCCGACCTGCTGACGCAGCTGCTCTACGGGGCGCGCTCGTCGCTGGTCATCGGCGTCGTCTCCACGGCCGTCGGCCTCGCCGCCGGTGCGCTGCTCGGCATCCTCGCGGGCGGGATCGGCGGCAAGGTCGACACCGTCGTCATGCGGATCGTCGACGTCCTGCTGTCGATCCCGAGCCTGCTGCTGGCGGTGTCCGTCGCGGCCGTCCTCGGCCGGAACTCCTGGTCGATCATGCTGGCGATCTCGGCGGCGCAGGTGCCGATCTTCGCGCGCCTGCTGCGCGCCTCCCTGCTCGCCCAGCGCGGTCAGGACTACGTCGTCGCGCTGCGCTCGCTCGGGTTGCGCCGCCGCCGCATCGTCGTGGGCCACATGCTGCCGAACTCCCTCGGCCCGGTGCTCGTCCAGGCCACGCTGACGCTGGCGACGGCGGTCATCGAGGTGGCGGCCCTGAGCTTCCTCGGCCTCGGCGACCCGAACCCCGCGGTCGCCGAGTGGGGGCGCATGCTCGTCACCGCCCAGGCCCGGCTCGACCAGGCGCCGCAACTGGCGCTCTACCCCGGTCTCGCCATCGCCGTCACCGCGCTGGGGTTCACCCTGCTCGGCGAGGCGCTGCGCGAGGCCCTGGACCCGAGGAGTTCGCGATGACGTTGCTCGAGGTCGAGGACCTGCGGGTGACGTTCTCCCGCAAGGGCTCGCCGGACTTCACCGCCGTCGACGGGGTCTCCTTCGACGTGGCCGCCGGCGAGGTCGTCGGCCTCGTCGGGGAGTCCGGCTGCGGGAAGTCCGTCACGTCGCTGGCCGTCATGGGCCTGCTGCCGCGGCGCTCGGCCCGCGTCTCCGGGGCCGTCCGCTTCGACGGGGACGACCTGCTGGCGGCCTCGCCCGCGCAGCTGGCCCGCCGCCGCGGCAAGGACCTGGCCATGGTGTTCCAGGACCCCATGACGTCGCTGAACCCCGTCCTGACGCTGGGCCGGCAGCTCACCGAGGTGCTGCGCACGCACACGGACCTGGACCGGGCCGCGGCGAAGAAGGAGGCCGTCGAACTGCTCGGGCGCGTCGGGATCCCCGACCCCCGGCGCCGGGTGGGGGAGTACCCCCACCAGCTGTCCGGCGGGATGCGCCAGCGCGTCCTCATCGCCATCGCGCTGGCGTGCTCGCCGCGGCTCATCATCGCCGACGAGCCCACGACGGCCCTCGACGTGACGATCCAGGCGCAGGTCCTGGACCTGCTGACGGGTCTGGTGCGGGAGTCGGGCACGGCGATGGTCCTCATCACGCACGACCTCGGGGTCGTGGCCGGCACGTGCGACCGCGTCAACGTCCTGTACGCCGGCAAGGTCGTCGAGCAGGCCCCGCGCGGGGAGCTGTTCGCCCGGCCCCGGCACCGCTACACGACGGGGCTGCTCGCCGCGGTCCCGCGCGTGGACGCCCCCGAGGGCACCGCCCTGCAGCCCGTGCCGGGCACGGTGCGTGACCGGCTGCCGTGGAGCACGGGGTGCGCGTTCGCCCCGCGGTGCGCGGCATCCGACGAGGCCTGCCGGTCGGGCGAGATCGCGCTCGACGCCGCCGGTCGGGCCGGGCACCCCGCCCGCTGCGTCCACCCCGCCGACGCCGACCTGGAGGTCTCGCGATGACGCACCCGACGCCGCAACCCCCGGCGGACGACGCCCTGCTGTCCGTGCGCGACCTGCAGGTCCACTACCCGATCCGCTCGGGGATCCTGCAGCGCCGCGTGGGGGCCGTGAAGGCCGTCGACGGCGTCTCGTTCGACGTCGTGCGCGGGACCACCTACGGCCTGGTCGGGGAGTCCGGCTGCGGCAAGTCGACGCTGGGCCGGGCCGTGCTGCGCCTGGAGGAACCGACCGCCGGGACGGTCCACCTCGACGGCCGCGACGTCCTGGCGCTCGGCGCCGAGGAGCTGCGCCGGGAGCGCAAGCGCATGCAGATGGTCTTCCAGGACCCCCTCGCCAGCCTCGACCCGCGCCAGACGGTCGAGAGCGCCCTGACCGAGCCGCTCGCCGTGCACGGCGCCCCCGGCGGACCGTCGGCCTGGCGCACCCGCGTGCGCGGCCTGCTCGACCGCGTCGGACTGCCGGCCGGAGCCGGGGCGAAGTACCCGCACGAGTTCTCCGGCGGCCAGCGCCAGCGCGTCGGCATCGCCCGCGCGCTCGTCCTGGACCCCGCCCTGCTCGTCGCCGACGAACCCGTCTCCGCCCTCGACGTCTCCGTCCAGGCGCAGGTCCTCGTCCTGCTCGAGGAGCTCCAGCGGGACCTGGGCCTGACGTACCTCGTCATCGCCCACGACCTCGCCGTCGTCAAGCACGTCTCGACGACGGTCGGCGTCATGTACCTCGGCGGCCTCGTCGAGGAGGGGCCGAGCGGCGAGCTGTACGACCGGCCGCTGCACCCGTACACGCGGGCGCTGCTGTCGGCGGCGCCCGTGCCGGACCCCGTCGCGGAGGCCCGCCGGGAGCGCATCCGCCTCGTCGGGGACCTGCCGAGCCCGGCCGACCCGCCGACCGGCTGCCGCTTCCGCACCCGCTGCCCGTGGGTCCAGGAGACGCGCTGCCACGACGAGCGTCCGCAGCTGCGCGTGCTCGACGGGCACCCCCCGCAGCACCGCGTGGCGTGCCACTTCGCCGAGGAGATCGAGGCCGGCCGGCTGCTGCCGCACCGCGGTGCCGACCCCGTCCCGGTCGGTCCCCGGTGAGTCCCCGGTGATCGCGGACCCGCCGTTGCAGGCCCGTGACCTGGCTGGATAGGTTCACCCGGACCGCCGGCACCCGTCTGCGAGCGCAACGACCCGAGGTGATGAAGTGGCTCTGCCTCCCCTGACCGCCGAACAGCGCGCCGCCGCCCTGGAGAAGGCCGCGGCGGCCCGCCGCGAGCGGGCCGAGGTCAAGCACCGCCTCAAGTACACGGGCGGCAGCCTCGAGGAGGTCATCAAGGAGGGCCAGGAGAACGAGGTCCTCGGGAAGATGAAGGTCTCCGCGCTGCTGGAGTCCCTGCCGAACGTGGGCAAGGTCCGCGCGAAGCAGATCATGGAGGAGATCGGGATCTCGGAGTCGCGGCGCGTGCGCGGACTCGGCGCCCACCAGATCGCCGCCCTCGTCGAGCGCTTCGGGTCCACCGCCGGGAGCGCGTCCTGAACGTCCGGTCGTCCCAGCCCCACCGCCTCACCGTCCTGGCCGGGCCCACCGCGGTGGGCAAGGGCACCGTCTCCGCCGACCTGCGGGCGCGCTACCCGGACGTCTGGATCTCCGTCTCGGCCACGACGCGCGCCCAGCGCCCGGGTGAGGTCGACGGGGTCCACTACCACTTCGTCTCCGAGGAGACGTTCGACGGCTACGTCCGCGACGGCCAGCTGCTGGAGTGGGCGCGCGTGCACGGCCGGCACCGCTACGGCACCCCGCGCGGGCCCGTCGAGGAGGTCCTGGCCTCGGGTCGCCCGGCGCTGCTGGAGATCGACCTCGCCGGTGCGCGGCAGGTCCGGCAGGCCACGCAGGGCACCGACCTGGAGGCCGGTTTCGTCTTCCTGGCCCCCCCGAGCTGGGACGAACTGGTCCGCCGCCTCGTCGGCCGCGGCACCGAGACCGAGGAGGAGCGCGAGCGCCGGTTGGCGACCGCGCGGGTCGAGCTGGCCGCCGAACCGGAGTTCGACGTGACCATCTACAACGACGACGTGCAGCGCGCCACGGACGAGCTCGTAAGATGGATGGGTCTGCCGGTCAGCTGACCGGCTCTTTCGACGCGAGGAGAACTGATCGTGGCTGGAACCGTCGCGGCGCCCGAGGGCATCACCAACCCGCCCATCGACGACCTGCTGACGGTCGCCGACTCCAAGTACGCCCTGGTGATCTACGCGGCCAAGCGCGCGCGCCAGATCAACGCGTACTACTCCCAGCTGGGCGAGGGCCTGCTGGAGTACGTCGGCCCGCTGGTGGAGACCCACGTGCAGGAGAAGTCCCTGTCCGTGGCCATGCGTGAGATCAACGAGGGTCTGCTGACCTCGGAGCCCATCGAGCAGTGAGCGACACTCCCGCCCCCGGCACCCGGGCGCCCCGCGTGGTCCTGGGGGTCGCGGGCGGGATCGCCGCCTACAAGGCGGCGCTGCTCCTGCGGGAGCTGAGCGAGACCGGGCACGACGTCACCGTCGTGCCCACCGCCGCCTCCGAGCGGTTCGTCGGGCGCGCGACGTGGGAGGCCCTGTCGGGCAAGCCCGTCGCCACCGACGTCTGGAGCCACGCCGACCAGGTGCCGCACGTCCGGCTGGGCCGGCACGCCGACCTGGTCGTCGTCGCCCCTGCCACCGCGGACCTGCTGGCGCGCGCCGCGCACGGCCTGGCCGACGACCTGCTGACGAACGTCCTGCTGACGGCGACGTGCCCCGTCCTGCTGGCCCCGGCGATGCACACGGAGATGTGGCTCAACCCGGCGGTGCAGGCGAACGTCGCCCTGCTGCGCTCGCGCGGGGTCACCGTCCTCGACCCCGCCTCCGGCCGCCTCACGGGTGCCGACTCCGGTCCGGGGCGGCTGCCCGAACCGGCCGACATCGCCGCCGCGTGCCGCCGCCTCCTCGGATCGGGGTCCCGTCCCCGCGACCTGGCGGGCCGACGCGTCGTCGTCTCCGCCGGCGGCACCCGCGAACCGCTGGACCCCGTGCGCTTCCTCGGGAACCGGTCCTCGGGCCGGCAGGGCGTCGCGCTGGCCGCTGCGGCTGCCGCCCGCGGCGCGCACGTGACGCTCGTGACCGCCCACGTCGAGGGGCCCGCGCCCGCCGCGGTCGACGTCGTCTCGGTGCAGACCGCCGCGGAGCTGGCCGACGCCGTGCAGTCGCGGGCCGCCGCGTCCGACGTCGTCGTCATGGCCGCGGCGGTCGCCGACTTCCGGCCCTCGGCGCGGGCGAGCGCGAAGATCAAGAAGTCCGAGGACCCCTCCCGCGACCCCGTCGTCGTGCTCGAGCGCAACCCCGACGTCCTCGCCGGACTGGTCGCCGACCGGACGGGGGCGGCGCCCGTGCTCGTGGGCTTCGCCGCCGAGACGGGGGACGAGACCGGTTCCGTCCTCGACCACGGCCGCGCCAAGCTCGCCCGCAAGGGCTGCGACCTGCTCGTCCTCAACGAGGTCGGGGAGACCAAGGGGTTCGCGACGCCCACCAACGCCGTGACGATCCTGGGCCGCGACGGCAGCGAGCGCGAGGTCGCCGAGACCAGCAAGGACGTGGTGGCCGATGCGGTGTGGGACGCGGTCGTGCCTATGCTTCCTCCCGTCGTCCCGACACCCGATCCCGCCGCTGACCCTGCCTCTGGAGCCTGAGTGACCACCCCCTTGCGCCTGTTCACCTCCGAATCGGTCACCGAGGGGCACCCGGACAAGATCTGCGACCAGATCTCCGACGGGATCCTCGACGCGCTGCTGGAGCAGGACCCGCGCAGCCGCGTCGCGGTCGAGACGATGGTGACGACCGGGCTCGTGCACGTGGCCGGTGAGGTCACCACCGAGGCCTACGCCGACATCCCGACCATCGTGCGCCGGACGCTGCTCGACATCGGGTACGACTCCTCCGCCAAGGGCTTCGACGGCCGCACCTGCGGCGTCGAGGTGTCCATCGGCTCGCAGTCCCCGGACATCGCGCAGGGCGTCGACGAGGCGTACGAGAACCGCGTCGGTGGCGGCGCCGACCCCCTCGACCTGCAGGGCGCCGGCGACCAGGGCCTCATGTTCGGCTACGCCTGCGACGACACCCCCGAGCTCATGCCGCTGCCGATCCACCTGGCCCACCGGCTGTCCCAGCGCCTGTCCGAGGTGCGCAAGAAGGGCGAGATTCCCTACCTGCGTCCCGACGGCAAGACCCAGGTCACCATCGGCTACGACGGCGACCGCGCGGTGCGCCTGGACACCGTCGTCCTGTCCACGCAGCACGAACCCGACGTCGACCTCGTCAAGACGCTGACCCCGGACGTGCGCCGTTTCGTCATCGAGCCCGTGCTGGAGGGGCTCGACCTCGACACCTCCGACATCCGGCTGCTCGTGAACCCCACCGGTCGCTTCGAGATCGGCGGCCCGATGGGCGACGCGGGCCTGACCGGCCGCAAGATCATCGTCGACACCTACGGCGGGATGTCCCGCCACGGCGGTGGCGCGTTCTCCGGCAAGGACCCCTCGAAGGTCGACCGGTCCGCCGCGTACGCCATGCGCTGGGTCGCCAAGAACGTCGTCGCCGCGGGCCTGGCCACGCGGTGCGAGGTGCAGGTCGCGTACGCGATCGGCAAGGCGCAGCCCGTGGGCCTGTACGTCGAGACGTTCGGCACCGAGAAGGTCGCCCGCGGCCGTATCGAGGCCGCGATCCGCGACGTCTTCGACCTGCGCCCGGCCGCGATCGTCCGCGACCTGCAGCTCCTGCAGCCGATCTACGCCCCGACCGCCGCCTACGGCCACTTCGGCCGCGAGCTGCCCGGCTTCAGCTGGGAGCGCACCGACCGCGTCGACGCGCTGCGCGCCGCGACGGGGAGCTGAGCACCGAGGGGGAGGCCCAGCCCGCGCTCGACGGGCTGGGCCCGCAGGCCGCGACGGCGCCTCTGAAGGCTCGCCCGAAGAAGGCGCGGCGGACGAAGGCGCCCGAGGACGTCACGACGACCGACCCGGTCGCCCGCGTCCTCGTCAGCTCCGCCCTGCCGCACCTGGACCGGCCGTTCGACTACCTCGTCCCGGCCTCGATGGAGCACACCGCCGAGCCGGGCCGGCTCGTGCGCGTGCCCTTCGCCGGCACCGACGCCGAGGGCTACGTCCTCGAGCGGCTGGCAAGCACCGACCACACCGGCCGGATGGCCCGCCTGCGCCGCGTCGTCTCCGGGGTGCCGGTCCTGTCCGGCGCGACGCTGGAGCTGTGCCGGCGGGTCGCGGCGGAGTACGGCGGGACGCTGTCCGACGTCGTGCGCCTCGCGGTCCCCGGCCGGCACGCGGGTGCGGAGGAGAAGGTGCTCGGCGCCGACCCCGTCCGCCACGACCCGGTCGCGCTGGGCCCGGACCTGCTCGGCTGGGAGCGGCACCAGGCCGGCCCGGCGTTCCTCGCCCACGTCCGCGACGGGCACTCGCCGCGGGCCGTGGCGACCTTCGCCCCCGGCAGCGACCCGTTCGCCCTGCTCGCGCTCGCCGCCCGCGCCGCGCTGGCGTCGGGCCGCACGGCGCTGCTCGTCGTCCCCGACCACCGCGACCTCGACCGGCTCGGGGCGGCCCTGGACCGCGTCGTCCCCGAGGGGCACGTCCGCCTGGAGGCCGACCTCGGCCCCGCGGCCCGCTACCGCTCGTTCCTCGAGGCGCTGACGGGCCGGGCGCGTGTCGTCGCGGGCACCCGCGCCGCCGTCTTCGCGCCGTTGCCGAACCTCGGGCTCGTCGCGGTCCTGGAGGACGGCGACGACTCCCACGCCGAACAGCGCGCGCCGTACCCGCACGTCCGCGAGGTCGCGGTCCTGCGTGCCGAGCAGGCCGGCGCCGCGGCCCTGTTCGCCGGGTGGACGCGCACGGCGGAGACGCAGCTGCTGCTGGAGTCCGGCTGGGCCCGGCCCGTCCTCGCCACGCGCGACACCGTCCGCGCGACCGCGCCGCGCATCGCGATCGCCGGCACGTCGGGCCCCGACGCCCAGGACCCGCTGGCCGCCGCGGCCCGCCTGCCCAGCGACGGCTGGCGCGTCCTGCGCGACGCCGTCCGCCGCGGACCCGTCCTGGTCCAGGTGCCGCGCACGGGGTACGTGCCGACGCTCGCCTGCCAGACCTGCCGCGAGCCCGCCCGGTGCACGTCCTGCCACGGACCGTTGGCCGTCCCCGACGCGGGTGAGCGCGCCGCGTGCCGCTGGTGCGGCCGGCCCGCCACCGACTGGACGTGCGGGCACTGCGGCGACGGCCGGTTCCGCGCCGTCGTCACCGGGGCCCGGCGGACCGCCGAGGAACTCGGCCGCGCGTTCCCCGGCGTCGACGTCCGCACCTCTGGCGGGTCGCACGTCCTGGACGTCGTCCCCGGTGGGCCCTCCCTGGTCATCGCCACGCCTGGCGCCGAACCCGTTGCGCCGCAGGGGTACGCGGCGGCCCTGCTGCTCGACGGCTGGGCGCTGCTGGCGCGGCCGGACCTGCGTGCGGCCGAGGAGGCGTACCGCCGCTGGACCGCGGCCGCGGCGCTCGTGCAGCCTGCGTCCAGCGGGGGAGCGGTCGTGCTGGTCGCCGACCCGCAGGCCGCCCCGGCCCAGGCCCTCGTGCGGTGGGACCCGGCCGGGTTCGCCGAGCGGGAGCTGGCCCAGCGCCGGGAGCTCGACCTCCCCCCGGCCGCGCGGTTCGCCGGTCTCATCGGCCCCGCGGCCGACGTCGAGGAGTTCGTCGCCGCCCTGCCGGAACTGCCCGGGGTGCGGGTGCTCGGGCCGCTGCCGGTGCCGGACCGGCCCGGGCAGGCGCCCGCCGTCCGCAGCGTGGTGCGCGTCCCGCGCGAGCACTCGGCCGAGCTGGCGACCGCCGTGAAGACCGTCACGGCAGGCCGCAGCGTGCGCAAGCTGCCGCTCGTACGGGTGCGGGTCGACCCGCTGCAGATCGGTTGAGGGCGCGCGGTCGGGAGGCCGGGTGGAGGCTGGCGGCGTGGAGTTCCGACACCTCGGCCGTTCCGGCCTGAAGATCAGCGAGATCACCTACGGCAACTGGCTGACCCACGGGTCCCAGGTGGAGAACGAGGCGGCGGTGGCGTGCGTGCACGCGGCCCTGGACGCCGGCATCTCGACCTTCGACACCGCCGACGTCTACGCCAACACCGCCGCCGAGACCGTCCTGGGGGAGGCGCTCAAGGGGCAGCGCCGGGAGTCCCTGGAGATCCTCACCAAGGTCTTCGGCCCGATCGGTCCCAAGGGGCACAACGACACCGGACTGTCCCGCAAGCACGTCCTCGAGGCGTGCGAGGGGTCGCTGCGCCGGCTCGGCACCGACCACATCGACCTCTACCAGGCGCACCGCTACGACTACGCGACGCCGCTGGAGGAGACGATGCAGGCCTTCGCCGACCTCGTGCGGCAGGGCAAGGTGCTCTACGTCGGCGTCAGCGAGTGGACCGCCGAGCAGTTGCGCGCGGGCGCCGAGCTCGCCAGGGACCTCGGGTTCTCGCTCATCTCCAACCAGCCGCAGTACTCGATGCTGTGGCGCGTCATCGAGGGTGAGGTCGTCCCCACCTCGCAGGAGCTGGGCATCAGCCAGGTCGTGTGGTCGCCCATCGCCCAGGGCGTCCTCACCGGAAAGTACGTCCCGGGTGGTGAGCTGCCCGCCGGGTCGCGCGCCACGGACGACAAGGGCGGCGCGAACATGATCAAGCGCTGGATGCGCGACGACGTCCTGTCCCGCGTCCAGGAGCTGAAGCCCGTCGCCTCGGACCTGAACCTGTCGATGGCCCAGCTCGCCGTCGCCTGGGTGCTGCAGAACGAGAACGTCGCGACCGCGATCATCGGCGCCTCCCGGCCCGAGCAGGTCCACGACAACGCTGCCGCCGCGGGGGTGACGATCCCGGCCGACGCCCTCGCGCGCATCGACGCCGTCCTCGGCGACGTCGTGGAGCGCGACCCGGCGAAGACGCACGAGTCGTCCCCGAAGCAGCGCGAGGTCTGAGGTTCCCGCGCCCGAGCCGTGGTCAGGGTTCGGGTGCGGGGTCACCCCGTGCCGGGGTGGGTCAGGACTCCCCGACGGGTCGCTGGACGGCCCGGAACTCCCGGGTCTCCCACGGGGCCATCGACGGGGTGACGCGCGCCGGCGGCACGCGGGCGGGGACGGGCTGCGCGAGCCCCTGGGACGGCACCGCGCGGGTCCGCGTGCGCCGGGCCGCCACCTCCAGCACGGTCGCGAGCACCGCCACGACCATGAACACCCACCCGACGGCGGTCAGGTCGATCGCCGCGACGTCGACGTGGACGGCGAAGGCCAGGACGGCGCCGACGGTGAACAGGAAGCTGTGGTTCGTGAGGTGCACGGCCCGAGCCTCCGGCCCGGCGAGCAGTTCCGGGACCCGGCGTCACCCGCGCGCCCGAGCCGGGTCGCCCGGGCAGGCCAGCGCCGGGACCGAGGGCGACGCGACCTCCACGCCCCGTGACCGCCCCACCCCAGGTGCGACGACGTCGACGGAGGCGGTGGGCCCGCGGACGTAGGATCGAGGGCGCACACCGCACGTCGATCCAGGGAGCTCCGTGGCGATCCAGCCGATCCGACTCTTCGGGGACCCGGTCCTGCGCCAGCGCGCGGCCGAGGTCACCACCTTCGACAAGGAGCTGCGTCAGCTCGTCAAGGACCTCGAGGAGACGATGCTCGCCGCCCCCGGTGCCGGGCTGGCCGCGCCGCAGCTCGGGGTGTCGCTGCGCGTGTTCACCTACCACGCCGACGGTGAGCTCGGGCACCTCGTGAACCCCGTCCTGGACCTGTCCGAGGAGTGCCAGGAGGGCGACGAGGGCTGCCTGTCGTTCCCGGGGATCGTCGCCGACACCAAGCGCTCGCTGCACGTCGTGGCCAAGGGCTTCGACATGCACGGCGAGCCCCTCACCATCACCGGGTCGGAGTTCAAGGCCCGCGCCATCCAGCACGAGACCGACCACCTCGACGGCGTCCTGTTCATCGACCGCCTCGACAAGGCCCAGCGCAAGCTCGCGCTCAAGGCCGTCCGCGAGGCCGAGTGGATGGGCCTGGAGACGCCGCAGGTCAAGGTGTCCCCGCACGCGACCTTCGGACAGGCGAGGTAGTGCGCCTCGTCGTCGCCGGAACCCCCGACGTCGCGCTCGCCTCCCTCGACGCCCTGCTCGCCAGCCGGCACGAGGTCGTCGCCGTCCTCACCCGCCCCGACGCCGCCGCCGGCCGCGGCCGCAAGCAGGCGGCCTCGCCCGTCGCCCAGCGCGCCCGCGAGGTGGGACTGCCCGTCCTGCAACCGGTCCGCCCGCGCGGGGCGGAGTTCCTCGACGAGCTGCGGTCCTACGCACCGGACGCGTGCCCCGTCGTCGCCTACGGGGCCCTGGTCCCCGCCGAGGCGCTCGCCGTCCCGCGGCTGGGGTGGCTGAACCTGCACTTCTCGCTGCTGCCCGCGTGGCGCGGGGCGGCTCCCGTCCAGCGCGCCCTGATGGCCGGCGACGAGGTCACCGGCGCCTGCGTGTTCCAGCTCGAGGAGGGCCTGGACACCGGACCGGTGTACGCCTCGCTGCGCGAACCCGTCGGCGGCACCGACACCGCGGGCGACCTGCTCGGCCGGCTCGCCGTGTCCGGCGCGCAGCTGCTGGTGGACGTCCTCGACGCCCTCGAGGACGGCACGGCCGTGGCGACGCCGCAGGAGGGCGAGGCGACCCTGGCGCCGAAGATCGGCGTCGAGGAGGCCCGGGTCGACTGGAGTGCGGGTGCCGCCGAGGTCGACCGGCGCGTGCGCGGCTGCACCCCCGACCCGGGCGCCTGGACGACGTTCCGCGGCGAGCGGGTCAAGCTCGGTCCGGTCGTCCCGGAGGTGAGCACCGACCTCGCCCCGGGCGCGGTCGCGGTCGAGAAGAAGCGTGTCCTCGTCGGTACCGGTGGCGGCGCGGTCGCGCTGGGCACCGTGCAGGCCGCGGGGAAGAAGGCGATGAGCGCGACCGACTGGGCGCGCGGGACCCGGCCCGCGCCGGGGGAGGAGTTCGCGTGACCGGTCCGTCCGTCCCCGGGGTGCGCACCCCCCGCACCGGTGTGAAGCAGGACCGCTTCACCCGCGTCGACCCCGCCCGCGGGGTGGCGTTCGAGGTACTGCGCGCGGTCGCCACTCAGGACTCCTACGCCAACCTGGTCTTGCCGAAGCTGTTGCGCGACAGGCGCTTGGGTGGGCGTGACGCGGCCTTCGCGACCGAGCTGGCCTACGGCGTCCTGCGCGGTCGCGGCACGTACGACGCGCTGCTCGCCACGCTCGTGGACCGGCCGCTGGCCGACCTCGACGACGGCGTGCTCGACGTCCTGCGGATGGGGCTGCACCAGCTGCTCGCGATGCGGGTGCCCGACCACGCGGCCGTCGCGACGTCGGTGGCCGTCGCGCGCACGCACATCGGTGGCGGGCCGTCCGGGCTCGTCAACGCCGTGCTGCGCAAGGCGTCGGGTCGCGACCTCGCGCAGTGGGCCGCCGAGGTCGCCCCCGGCGACACCGACGACGACCTCGCCGTCCGGTACTCCCACCCGCAGTGGGTGGTCCGCAGCCTGCGGGAGGCTCTGCGCGCGCACGGCCACGACCCCGCCGAGCTCGTCGACCTGCTCGTCGCGGACAACACCCCCGCCCAGGTGGCGCTCGCCGCCCTGCCCGGCCTCAGCACCGTCGACGATCTCGTCGGTCGCGACGCGCACGTCGAGGTGGGGACGGGCCGCTGGTCCCCGGCCGCGGCGCACGTCGTGCACGGCGACCCCGGGCGGCTCGCCGCGGTCCGCGCCGGTCGCGCCCGTGTCCAGGACGAGGGGTCGCAGATCGTCGCGCTGCTGCGCGCCGCCGCCGAGGTGGAGGGCCGTGACGAGCGGTGGTTGGACCTGTGCGCCGGCCCCGGGGGCAAGGCGGCGCTGCTCGCCGCCACCGCCGCCGGTCGCGGGGCCGCGTTGACGGCCGTCGAGGTCGCCCCGCACCGGGCCGACCTCGTCCGGCAGGCGCTGGCCCCCGTCGAGGCCGTCGCGGCGGGGACCGTCGAGGTCCGCGTCGGGGACGGGCGCGAGGTCGGCGACGCCGAACCCGGCGCCTACGACCGCGTGCTCGTCGACGCCCCGTGCACCGGCCTCGGCGCCCTGCGCCGGCGGCCGGAGGCCCGGTGGCGCCGCACCCCCGCCGACCTCGGCAGCCTGGCGCCCCTGCAGCGCGAGCTGCTCGGCTCGGCGCTCGACGCCGTCCGTCCCGGCGGGGTCGTGGCCTACGCCACGTGCTCGCCCGTGCTGTCCGAGACGCGTCTCGTCGTCGACGACGCGGTGAAGGCCGCCGCCAAGCGCGGGGTCGTGGCCGAGCGGATCGACACCCCTGCCGTCCTCGAGCGCGTGGTCCCGGGGTTGCCGGCCGCGGCCGCGGGGCTCGGGGTGCAGCTGTGGCCGCACACGCACGGCACCGATGCGATGCACGTGGCCCTGGTGCGCCGGACCTCCTGAGGGGCGCCCGGCCCAGCGTGTGCTCGTGACCGGGTTCGCCCTGCCCGTCGACGACGACCTCGACCTCGTCCTGCGCGAGGAGTGGACCGTCGCACCCCTGCACGCGGTAGTGGTGGCGAACCTGGGCCACCTGCGCCGCTGGGAGGCGTGGGCGCAGGGGGAGCAGACGCTCGAGGGGGCGGCCGCCTGCGCCCGGTACTCGCTGGGGGAGTGGGCCGCCGGTCGCGCCGTCCCGGCGGCGCTGCGGTACCGCGGCGACGTGGTCGGCGCCGTCGGCGCCCGCATCGACACCTACGCCGGGTCGGCCGACCTGGGCTACTGGATCGACGCCGCCCACCAGGGAGGGGGTTCGTGACCCGGGCCGTGGCCGCGCTCGTCCGGCACCTGCACGAGGACCGCGGCCTGGTCCGGGTGGAGATCCGCACCGCGGTCGGCGTCGCGCGCAGCCGGGCCGTCGCCGAGCGCCTCGGGTTCGTCCTCGAGGGGGTGCTGCGGGCCGGCCACGCCGATCCCGACGGGCCGGGAGGACCTCTGCCTGTACGGCCACGTCGCGGCGGACGCGGCGACCCCGTGACGGGTCCCCGGTAGCGTGGGCGCCGTGAACTCCGCCGAGAAGGCCGCGCGACTGCGGCAGCTGCACGAAGACCCCGAGCTCCTCGTCCTCGTCAACGTCTGGGACGCCGTGTCGGCGACCGTCGTGGCGGGCGAGCCCCAGACCAAGGCCCTCGCGACGGCCGGACACTCCATCGCCTCGACCTTCGGGTACGGCGACGGCGAGCAGATCCCCCTCGACCTGGCCCTGAGCCTCGTCGAACGCATCGTCGTCGCCGCCGGCGACCTGCCGGTCAGCGCCGACCTCGACGGCGGCTACGGGAACGCGGGCGAGACCGTGCGCAAGGCCATCGGCGTCGGCGTCGTCGGCGCCAACGTCGAGGACAGGCTGCGCCCGCTGGCCGAGTCCGTCGCGAACGTCGAGGCGATCGTCGCGGCCGGGGAGGCCGAGGGCGTGCCCTTCGTCCTCAACGCCCGCACCGACGCCCTGGCCAAGGGTGGTGACCGCGGCCGCGACGTGTGGCTCCCCGATGCGGTCGAACGCGGCAAGGCCTACCTCGCCGCCGGTGCCACGACCGTCTTCGTGCCTGGTCCCCTCGACGAGGACGCCGTCGTGCAGCTCGTCGACGCCTTCGGGCCGCAGAAGCTGTCGGTCATCGGTTTCCCGGGGGTGCCCGACCAGGCGCGCCTGGCCGATCTTGGCGTCGCCCGCATCACCTACGGCCCGCTGACGCAGCGCGTGGCGCTGACCGCCCTGCAGGACGCGGCCCGCGGCATCTACGCCGGGGGCGGCATCCCCGAGGGCACCCGCCCGCTGAACTGACGACCCCGGGCCGAGTCCCCCGGACGGGCCACCGGAACCGCCGAGCGGTCCCGGCGGGCCCGTCCCGTGGGCGAGGATGGCCCCGTGACCTGGATCGAGGACCTCGCCGACCGCGCCGACGCCGTGCTGCCCGACTACGTGGCGGCCTACTACCGCTCCAACGCCGGCGACGGGTCCTGCGACCGCGAGGGCATCGCAGACTGGAACGGCTTCCGGCTGCGGCCCTCGGTCCTGCACGACGCCTCCGCACAGGACATGACGACGGAGGTGCTCGGCACCCAGGTGGCGGCCCCCGTCCTCGTCGCGCCCATGGCGCAGCAGGTCGGCGCGCGTCCGGAGGGCGAGGTGCTCACCGCCCAGGGCGCCGCCAAGGCCGGGACGCTGCTCGGGGTGTCCACCAACACCGGGGCCCGCTTCGACGACATCGCCGCCCAGGGCGCGCCGTGGTGGTACCAGGTCTACGTGGCCCGCAACCGCGAGGCCACGCGCCTGCTCGTCGAGCGCGCCGCGAGCGCCGGCGCCCGCGCGCTCATCCTCACGGTCGACACCACGCCCATCGGGCGGGAGATCCCCACGATCGACCCGCGCAACTGGCCCGCGGGCCCCCGCAAGAACCGCACGGCCAACCTCACCGCGGCCGAGCTGGAGCGCTTCGGCAGCGACACCGACATGGCGCTCGACCTCACCCCGGACACCATCGGCTGGCTCGCGGAGGTCTCCGGGTTGCCCGTGCTCTGCAAGGGCGTGCTCACCGCCCGGGACGCGCGACGCTGCGTCGACGGCGGCGCCGAGGGGATCATCGTGTCGACGCACGGCGGGCGCCGGTTGGGCAACTCCGTCACCTCCGCGTACGCGCTGCCGGAGATCCTCGCCGAGGTCGGCTCCGAGGTGGAGGTCCACGTCGACTCCGGCATCCGCGGCGGGGCGCAGGCCGCCGTGGCGCTCGCGCTCGGCGCGCGGGCCGTGCACGTGGGCCGTCCCGTGATGTGGGGCCTGGCCGCCGACGGCGCCGAGGGCGTCGCGGACGTCCTCGCGCGCTACCAGGCCGAGCTCGCGACCACGTTGCGGCAGATGGGGATCGGGTCGGTCCGGGACCTGCGGCCCAGCGACGTCGTCGTGCGCTGACGGCTGAGGGTTCACTCCAGGCGGCGGACGAGGGAGTCCAGCCGCGCGGCGATCTCTCCGACGTCGTCGAGGCTGCCGTCGGCGACGTCGCGGGTGAGCGCGAGCCCGGCCTGCAGGGGCGCCGCCCCGACGCCGGTGCCGTTGAGGTGCAGCATCGCGAAGGCCGACAGGACCGCGGTGCGCTCGTTGCCGTCGACGAGGGGACGGGTGCGCACGAGGGAGTGCAGCAGCGCCGCGGCCTTGCGGGACAGGTCCGGGTACGCGTCCTTGCCGAGCACCTGCAGCTGCGGGCGCTGGACGGCCAGGGCCAGCAGGCCTGCGTCGCGGACGTCGAAGGGCCCGTCGGGGAAGAGGTGGGTGAAGCGGACGACGTCGCCGACCGTGAGGTAGCGGACGGGCAGGATCACGTCCGGGGGCTGCTCACGAGGTCACCGCCGCGCAGGTCCTGGCCCTGCAGGTCCCCGGCCAGGGAGTCGAACAGCTCGCGGTTCTCGGCGTAGATGGCGCGGGCGATGTCCTGCACGTCGGCGCGGTCGGCGTCGTCGGCCTGCTCCAGCAGCCGCTCGAACAGGCGCTGCCGCGAGACGCCCGGGTTCCGCGCCTGCAGGCGCTCGAGCATCGAGCGGTGCGTGCTGTCGAGGCGCAGGGTGAAGGCGGACGTCGTCGACATGACGTCACCGTACACCAGTGGTGCACTGTGACGTCAGATCTGACCACGGGCTACGGTCGGGGCGTGCCGAGCGCTCGAGGACCCCAGGTCAACCCCAGCATCCTGTCCGCCGACTTCGCGAACCTGCAGGCCGAGCTGGCCCGCATCGCGACGGCCGACGCCGCCCACGTCGACGTCATGGACGGCCACTTCGTCCCCAACCTCACGCTCGGCCTGCCCGTCGTCGAGGCGCTGCAACGGGTCAGCCCCGTCCCGCTGGACTGCCACCTCATGATCGAGGACCCCGACCGCTGGGCCCCCGCCTACGCCGAGGCCGGCGCGGCCGGGGTCACCTTCCACGCCGAGGCCGCGCGCGCCCCCGTGAAGCTGGCCCGCGACATCCGCGCGGCGGGGGGCCGCGCGGGCATCGCCCTGCGCCCCGCGACCCCGGTCGAGCCGTACCTGGACCTGCTGCCCGAGTTCGACATGCTCCTCGTGATGACCGTCGAGCCCGGTTTTGGCGGTCAGGGCTTCCTCGACGTCACGCTCCCCAAGATCCGCCGTGCCCGCGCGGCCATCGGCGACCTCGACGTGCGGCTGCAGGTCGACGGCGGCGTCTCGACGGCGACCGTGGAACGCGCCGCGGAGGCCGGCGCCGACGTCTTCGTCGCCGGCTCGGCCGTCTACGGCGCCGAGGACGCGGCCGCGGCCATCGGCCAGCTGCGCGACCTCGCGGCGCGGGCCTGCGCCCACTGAGGGTGCTCGGGCCGTGCGCCGGCCCCGTGCGTGGCAGACTGACTGCCACGAGCAAGACCGCACGACACGCGTGCTCCGGGGTCGGTGGAAATCCGAACCGGCGGTGACAGTCCGCGAGCCCCCACCTCGGTGGGTGGTTGATCCGGTGGAACTCCGGGGCCGACGGTGAAAGTCCGGATGGGAGGCAGTGCGCGGCGTCGTCGTCGTGCGCCGTCGCGCCCCCGTCCGGGGGTCCCGTCGTCGTGCGTCGCCGTCGCCCCGTCGACGGTCCCTGCGGGCACCTCCTGGTGCCGCCGGGCCGTCACCTCCCCTCGCCCTCCCCGGAGTCCGACCGGACGTCCCTGGAGGAGGTGGACCGCCGTGACCGCAGCGATCGCCCGCGTCGCCGCACGCCCGGGCACCCTCCTCGCCGACGTCCGGCCCAGCGACCGTGCCGGTCCCCTCCCGCCCCCTCAGCGCTGAGGAGCAGACCGCACGAGGACCGCAGGACCACAGGACAGTTCGAGGAGGCAGGGTCGTGTTCACCGGGATCGTGGAGGAGATCGGCGAGGTCGTCGCCGTGGAGTTCGGGGCGGAGTCGGCACGGCTGACCGTGCGGGGGCCCGTCGTGGTCTCCGACGCCGTGCACGGGGCGTCCATCGCCGTCGACGGGGTCTGCCTGACCGTCGTCGACCAGCCCGAACCGGGCGCCTTCACCGTGGACGTCATGCAGGAGTCGTTGCAGCGCAGTTCGTTGCACGACGTGGCCCCCGGTCGCAAGGTCAACCTGGAGCGCGCCATGGCCGCCCACGGGCGCCTCGGCGGGCACATCGTGCAGGGGCACGTCGACGGCACGGGGACCATCGCGCGCCGGACACCGGGGGAGGCGTGGGAGGTCGTGCGCGTCGCCGTCCCGGCCGACCTCGCCCGCTACGTCGTGGAGAAGGGTTCCATCACCGTCGACGGCACCTCGCTCACGGTCTCGGCCGTCAGCGAGCCCACCGCGACCGAGCACTGGTTCGAGGTCTCCCTCATCCCCGCCACCCTCGAGCTGACCGTCCTGGGCACCAAGCCCGTGGGCGCTACCGTCAACCTCGAGGTCGACGTGCTGGCCAAGTACGTCGAGCGGCTGCGGGCCTTCGAGCCCACCGTGCAGGGAGCGCAGGCGTGACCGTGACCACGGACGTGAGCATCGAACGGGCGCTGGACGCCCTGCGCGCCGGCCGCCCGGTCCTCGTGACCGACGACGCCGACCGCGAGAACGAGGGGGACGCGGTCCTCGCCGCCGAGCTCGCGACGCCCGAGTGGATCGGGTGGACGGTGCGGCACAGCTCGGGGATGCTCTGCGCGCCCATGACCGCCGAGCGCGCCGCCGCCCTGGCGCTGCCGCCCATGGTCGAGCGCAACGAGGACTCCCTGCGCACGGACTACACCGTCAGCTGCGACGCGACCGAGGGCGTCACGACGGGCATCTCCGCCGCCGACCGCGCCCGCACCGCGCGGGTGCTGGCCGACCCGGCGACGACGGTCGGGGACCTCGTGCGCCCCGGGCACGTCTTCCCGTTGCGGGCCCGGCCCGGGGGTGTCCTGGAGCGTCCCGGCCACACCGAGGCGGCGGTCGACCTGTGCCGGCTCGCCGGGCTCACCCCGGTCGGGATCATCGCCGAGCTCGTGGAGGACGACGGGTCGATGTCACGCTGGGACCAGATCGTCGCGCTCGGTGAGCGGTTCGACCTGCCGGTGCTGACGATCGCGGAACTGCGGGCACACCTGTCCGGCCAGGGATCCGCCGACGGAGAGGAGAAGTCGTGAGCGGGGACGGAAGCCCGGAGATCACGGTCGACGGCAGCGGGCTGCGGGTCGCGGTGGTCGCGGCGCGCTGGCACCACGAGGTCATGGACGGGCTGCTGGAGGGGGCCCGCCGGGCGCTCGCCGCCTCGGGCGTCACCGACGTGGTGGAGGTGCGCGTCCCGGGGGCCTTCGAGCTGCCCGTGGCCGCCGCGCGGCTGGCCCGGCAGGGCTTCGACGCCGTCGTCACCCTCGGCGTCGTCATCCGCGGTGGCACGCCGCACTTCGAGTACGTGTGCGACGCCGCGACCCAGGGCCTGACCCAGGTCGCGGTGACGACGGGGGTCCCCATCGGCTTCGGGGTCCTCACCGTCGACAACGAGGCCCAGGCGCTGCACCGCGCCGGCCTGCGCGGCTCGCGGGAGGACAAGGGCGCCGAGGCCGTGCTCGCGGCGCTCGAGACGGTCGTCGCCCTGCGCGAGGTCGCCCCGCTGTCCGCGGTCTGAGGGGGAGCCGGGTGGTCGGGTGCGCGCACCCGACCACCTGGACCGGCCACTAGACTCCGTGCCCGTGAAGAGCTTCGACGCCCTGTTCGCCGAACTGAGCGACAAGGCGCTGACCCGGCCCGAGGGCTCGGGGACGGTGCGGGAACTGGACGCCGGCGTCCACGCCATCGGCAAGAAGGTCGTCGAGGAGGCGGCCGAGGTCTGGATGGCCGCGGAGCACGAGGGCGGCGAGCGGACCGCCGAGGAGATCTCGCAGCTGCTGTACCACCTGCAGGTGCTGATGATCGCCCGCGGTCTGACCCTCGACGACGTGTACGCCCACCTCTAGGAGCTCACCCGTGTTGCGCATCGCCGTCCCCAACAAGGGGTCCCTGTCCGAGGCCGCGTCCGCCATGCTGCGCGAGGCCGGCTACAACCAGCGGCGCGAGGCCAAGGAACTCATCCTCGACGACCCGGACAACTCGGCCCAGTTCGTCTTCCTGCGCCCGCGAGACATCGCGCTCTACGTGGGGTCCGGGACGCTGGACGCCGGGATCACGGGGCGCGACCTGCTGCTGGACTCCCGCGCCCCCGCCGACGAGGTCCTCCCGCTCGGCTTCGCGCGCAGCACGTTCCGCTTCGCCGGGCGCCCCGGGGTGGCGTCGGGGGTCGGCGACCTCGAGGGCCGCCGCATCGCGACGAGCTACTCGGGCCTGCTGGCCAAGCACCTCGCCGAGCACGGCGTCACCGCCGACATCGTCCACCTCGACGGCGCGGTCGAGACCGCGGTGGCGCTCGGCATCGCCGACGTGATCGCCGACGTGGTCGAGACGGGCACGACGCTGCGCGCGGCCGGTCTGGAGATCTTCGGCGAGCCGATCATGCGCTCGGAGGCGACGCTCGTCCGCCGCGCCGGCGCCCCGGCCGACCCCGCCGTGGACGTCCTCGTCCGCCGCCTGCAGGGCGTCCTCGTGGCCCGCCAGTACGTCATGGTCGACTACGACTGCCCGCAGGCGATCGTGGAGCAGGCCTGCGCGATCACCCCCGGTCTGCAGTCGCCGACCGTCTCGCCGCTGGCCAGCCCCGACTGGGTCGCCGTGCGAGCTATGGTGAAGAGCTCGGAGACCAACCGCGTCATGGACGAGCTGTACGAGCTCGGGGCGCGGGCGATCCTCGTCACGAGCATCCACGCG
This sequence comes from Kineococcus endophyticus, assembly GCF_040796495.1. Classification (NCBI taxonomy): domain Bacteria; kingdom Bacillati; phylum Actinomycetota; class Actinomycetes; order Kineosporiales; family Kineosporiaceae; genus Kineococcus; species Kineococcus endophyticus. The sequence goes on from NZ_JBFNQN010000013.1 coordinate 78,953, forward strand.
TGCCGCCTGTGACGTCCGCGACCCCGACGGACCGGCCGTTCCGGCCGCGTCGTGCCCGCGTCGTCGGCCTCGCCTTCGCCGTCGGCATCGCGGTCGTCATGGTGGGCATGTCCATCGGGCTGTCCCTGGCCCCGGAGTCCGGCTGGACGGGCCAGGACACCGTCTCGGCGCTCGTCTTCGGGGCGATCGTCTCGGGCGGGCTGGTGCGGCTCGTCACCGTCAACGCGCGGGTGACCGAGCGCGCGCTCGTCGTGCGCAACGTGGTCTTCACCCGCGAGGTCGAGTGGGGCGAGGTCGTCGCCGTCCGCTTCGGCGGCGCCGACCCGTGGCTCACCCTCGACCTCGACGACGGCGAGAACCTCGCCGTGATGGGCGTGCAGCGCGCCGACGGGGAGTTCGCCAAGGCCGAGGCGCTCCGGTTGGCCCGGCTCGTCGAGGACCGGGCCCCCCGCACCTAGGAGGCGTCGGTGGCGAGCAGGAGGTCCGGCGCCAGCGACCGCCGCGCGAACAGCTCCGCCTCTTGGGCCGCCCACCGCTCCCAGTGCGGCTCGTACGTCGCGCCGTCGCGCGCCAGCGCACGGTCGCGGCGGACGCCCGGGGTGGCCGTCAGCTCGACGAGCAGGTCGACGGGGGCGGCGCAGCCCGCGCCGACGCCCTCGACGACCAGCAGTCCGGACGTCGGCAGCGGCACCGTGCGCGCGTACGCACCCCGCGTCCAGTCCCACACGGGCTGCTGCACGGGGCGGCCGGTGCGCAGCTGCGTCAGCAGGTCCCGCAGCAGGTCCACGGCCGCGGCCAGTCCGTCCCACCCCGGGTACAGGTCGTCCATGTGCAGGACGGCGGCGCCGGTCCGCTGCGCGAGGACGGCGGCCAGGTCCGTCTTGCCCGCGCCCGAGCGTCCGTCGACCGCCAGGACCAGCGGGCCGGCGGTCGGCGCCGGGACCTGCTGCAGCCGCGCGAGGACCCCGTTCGCGAACGCCTGCAGCGCAGGGGGAGTGGCCCCGGTCAGAACCAGGTCGGGCACCAGGGCTGCTCCGGGGTGGCCATGAGCGTCGCCAGCGCCTGGGCCGCCGCGGGGGTGGCGTCGATGCGCCCGGCCCGCTGCAGCGCGACCGGTGAGGTCCCGCCGAGGAGCACCGAGCCGAGCTCGGCGACGGGCAGGACCACGTCCGGTGCGTCGTCGGTCGTCGTCACCTCCGGGCACACCCAGCCGTCGGCGCCGCAGCGCTGGGCCTCGACGTGCAGGCGCACGGTCGCCCCGGCCAGGCCGAGGGGGTCCTCGACGCGCAGGACGAGCGTGCCGCAGCCCAGGTAGCGGCGGGCCGCCAGCGCCCCGGGCACGTCGAGGACGCGCAGCCAGACGAAGTCGTCGACGGGCCCGGTCTGGACCGCGCGCGGGTCCAGGAGCAGGTGCGGCAGCAGCTCGTCGACGGGTCGGTCGGAGGCCCGGGTGACCCGGACGAGGTCGATCGAGGCGAGGAACTCCCACAGCGCCCGGTAGGCCGACGGCGTCGTCGCGGTGAGGTCGCGCAGGTGGACCGTCCCGTTCGGCACGCGGCCCACGGACTCGTCGCTGACGTCGTAGGCCGCGTACCCGTCGGGGGTCCCGTCCTCGTCCCGGTGCAGGACGACGTGCCCGCGGGGACCGAGCCAGCGGCCCTCGCCCCGCCGGCCCGCGGCCTCCCACCACGCCGCGTCGCGCAGCAGCCCGCCGGGCCGCCGGCGCCGGGCGGCGTCGTGGACGGCGGCCAGCTCGTCGGTGCGGCCGGCGGGGACGAACTCCAGCGAGCCGGTCGCCGCCGGGGCGTCGGGGCGGAACGCGACCCGGGCGTGGTCGAGGACCAGGCTCGTCGAGCGCGTCGCGGCGCCGAACCCGAACCGGCCGTAGATGGGTGCCTCCGCGGCGATGAGCACCGCCAGGGCGTGCCCCGCGGCGCGGGCGCGCTCGAGGTCGGCCGTGAGCATGCGGGACAGCAGGCCCCGGCGCCGGTGCGTGGGCAGCACGGTCGCGGTCGAGACGGCGTCGACGTCGACGGGACCGGCGCCGGGCACCGTCAGCTCGGAGTCGAAGGTGCGCAGCGTCGCCACGACGCGGTCCTCACCGGCGACGGTGTCGTGCACCGCCGTGAGCCGGTGCCCCTGCACCATCCGCTGCCGCTCGTCGAGGGAATCCTCGGTGGGCGCGGACTCCAGGAAGGACGTGCGGCTCGGGACGGCCCAGGCGCGCAGGGCCTCCCGGTCGTCCGGGTCCACCTGCGTCACGCGGAGCTCTGGACGGGTCGGGAGTCCGGTGTCCTGCACGGCTGCGACGGTACCGTTCCCCCGTGAGCGTCGCCGTCCGTGTCATCCCCTGCCTCGACGTCGACGCCGGTCGCGTCGTCAAGGGCGTCAACTTCGCCGACCTGCGCGACGCGGGCGACCCGGTCGAGCTGGCCCGCCGCTACGACGAGCAGGGTGCCGACGAGCTGACGTTCCTCGACGTGACCGCCTCCTCGGGATCGCGGGAGACGACGTACGACGTGGTCCGCCGCACCGCCGAGCAGGTCTTCATCCCCCTCACCGTCGGCGGAGGGGTCCGCGCGGTCGCCGACGTCGAGAAGCTCCTGCGCGCCGGCGCCGACAAGGTCGGCGTCAACACCGCGGCCATCGCCCGGCCCGAGCTCATCACCGAGATCGCCGAGCGGTTCGGCGCCCAGGTGCTCGTCCTGTCCGTCGACGCCCGCCGCACGCTGCCGGGGGAGCCGACGACCGCCTCGGGGTACGAGGTCACCACCCACGGCGGTCGCCGCGGCACGGGTCTGGACGCCGTGGAGTGGGCCGCCCGCGCCGCCGAGCTCGGCGCGGGGGAGATCCTGCTGAACTCGATGGACGCCGACGGCACCAAGCAGGGCTTCGACCTCGAGATGCTCGGCGCGGTCCGGTCCCGCGTCACCGTCCCGCTCGTGGCCAGCGGTGGGGCCGGCGCGGTCGAGCACTTCCCGCCCGCCGTCGCCGCGGGCGCCGACGCCGTCCTGGCCGCCAGCGTCTTCCACTTCGGCCAGCTGACGGTCGGGGACGTCAAGGACGCCCTGCGGGAGGGCGGCGCCCCCGTCCGCTGACTACTCGCCCACCGCGCCCGGGTACGTGGCGCGGAAGCGGGCGACGGCCTCGGGCGTGCCCTCCAGGTGCACCAGGGCCCGCGTGCGCCGGCCGAACGCGTGCAGCAGCAGCTCGGCGACCGTTCCGGTGACCGCGACCGACTCCGCGCCCGGGCGCACCACCGCGCGCGGACCCTCCGGCGTCACCAGCACGACGCCCACGGGGGAGCGGCGGTAGGCGACCCGGCCCATGACCCGTACGGTGCGCCACAGCGCCTCCTCCTGCGCCTGCGGCAGCGCGCGGGGCCCCCACCCGGGCTGCGCGCGCAGGACGTCCTCGTGGTGCACGAAGTACTCGGCGCTGTTCACCAGGCCGTCGAGGGCCCGCACCCGCAGCGGACCGTGGGGACCGCCCCGCACGCGCTCGACGAGGGCGTCGAACGGCTGCGACGCCAGCTCGGAGACGACCCTGTCGCGGTGCGACCGCAGCGGTGGCAGGGCCTCGCCCAGGGCCACGTCCGGACGGTTGTCCCGCACCGCCAGGTGCACCAGCAGGTCCCGGACGTCCCAGCCGGCGCACAGCGTCGGCGCCTCCGGGCCGACCCGCAACGCGCTGTCGCACAACCCGTCCCGTTCGCGTCGCGCGTCGCCGGGATTCCTGGAGGGGAGGACCATGGCGCCGATCGTGCCACCCGGGCCGTCCGGTGCGCCCCGCGGCCGGTGAGACCATGGGCCGCGTGTCGTCCCTCGAGCTCGATCCCCGCACCGCCGCACGCCTGAAGCGGGACGCCGCCGGCCTCGTCTGCGCCGTCGTCCAGCAGCACGACACCCGCGAGGTGCTCATGGTCGCCTGGATGAACGACGACGCTCTGGCCCAGACCCTCGCCACCGGCCGCGCGACCTACTGGTCGCGCAGTCGCGGGCAGCTGTGGCGCAAGGGCGACACCTCCGGTCACGTCCAGTGGGTGCGCAAGGTCTCCCTGGACTGCGACGGCGACGCGCTCCTGCTCGAGGTCGAGCAGGTCGGCGCGGCCTGCCACACCGGCGACCGGACCTGCTTCGACGCCACCACCCTCCCGCTCACCGCGCCGAGCGCGTGAGCGCGCCCGTTCCCGAGGTCCGGCGCCGGTCACGGCGCGGACCCCTGCTGCTGCTCGCCGCCGTCGGCGCCGTCGTCGCCCTCGGGGCCGGCGCGCCGACCTGGGTCAGCGGCCGCGCCGCCACCGCGACCGGGACCGCGGCCGTCCTCGCCTCCGGCCGCGACGCCGCGCCCGTCGCCACGGCGCTCGCCCTCGTCAGCCTCGCCGCGGTCGTCGCCTCCACGCTGGGGCGCCGGGCCGCGCGGCTCGTCGCCGCGCTCGTCCTCGTCGCCGGGGGCGCCGGGGTCCTCGCCGCCAGCACGGGCCCGCTGCGGGAGCCGACCGCGGCGCTCACCGCCCCGGCCCGCGCGGCCAGCGGGACGACGCAGGCCCGCGTGGAGGGCGCGGTCGACGTCGCGCCGTGGCCGGTGGTGTCCGCGGTGGGCGGCGGTCTCGTCGCCCTCGCCGGGGTCGGGCTCGTCGTCGGGGCACGCCGGCGTGATGTCCCCCGGGCCGCGGGTCGCTACGACCGCGACGCCCGCTCCGGAGCCGGCGCGGCCGCCCCGACGCGGGACGACCCGGCGGCCGCGTGGGACGCGCTCTCGCACGGCGACGACCCCACCCGCTGACCCACCCGCTGACCCACCTGCCGGCCCGCCCGGTCACCCGTCCCGGCGCGCGCGTCCGCGAGTCGGTACGGTGTCCGTAGTACCCGAGCGCGCTCGTCGCGCGCCGACGACCCGCCCCGAGGAGTCCCCGTGAGCACCGAGAGCAACCACCAGTCCCACGGGCACCACAGCACCAGCGCCGCCGCCCCGGCCACCGACATCGTCGACGAGCACGGTCACGGCCACAGCGTCGCCGCCTGGGCCGGTGTCGCGGTGTGCCTCGTGGGGTTCCTCATCCTCTCCCTGGCGATCGTCTTCCCCAGCCTGACCTGGGGGATCATCGGCAGCGTCGTCATCCTCGCCTCGCTCGTGGTCGCGGGCGGTCTGGCCAAGGCCGGCTACGGCGTCAAGGGTCCCGACGGCAAGCCCGTCGGCCTGGGTCGCGCCAAGCGCTGACCTGCCGAGCGCTGCCCTGCCGAGCGCTGCCCGCCCGCCCACCGGACCGTCGTGTCCGGACCCGGCGATACCCTCGTGGCGTGACAGTCCTCGACGACATCCTGGCCGGCGTCCGTGAGGACCTGGCGGCGCGCAAGGCGCTCACCTCGCTGGACGAGCTGAAGGAGCGCGCGCACCGACAGGTGCCCGCCAAGGACGCGCACGCCCTCCTCAAGCCCCGCGACGCGGAGCAGCGCGGCGTCAAGGTCATCGCGGAGGTCAAGCGCAAGAGCCCTTCCAAGGGCGCGCTGGCGACCATCCCGGACCCGGCCGAGCTCGCGACGCAGTACGAGGCCGGCGGGGCCAGCGTCATCAGCGTCCTCACCGAGCAGCGCCGGTTCGGCGGCAGCCTGGACGACCTGCGGGCCGTCCGCTGCGCCGTCGACGTCCCGGTGCTGCGCAAGGACTTCGTCGTCGAGTCGTACCAGCTGTGGGAGGCCCGCGCCTGGGGGGCCGACGTCGTGCTCCTCATCGTCGCCGCTCTCGAGCAGGAGGCCCTCGTGTCGCTCATCGAACGCACGCACTCCCTGGGCATGACGGCCCTGGTGGAGGTCCACACCGCCGAGGAGGTCGCGCGTGCCCTGGACGCCGACGCGCGCGTCGTCGGGGTGAACAACCGCAACCTCAAGACCCTCGAGGTCGACAACTCCACGTTCGCCGACCTGGCGCCGCTCATCCCGGACACCAAGGTCAAGGTCGCCGAGTCGGGCGTCTCCGGCCCGCGCGACGTCGTCGAGTTCGCCCGCGCGGGCGCCGACGCCGTCCTCGTGGGGGAGACGCTCGTCAAGGGCGACGACCCGCGCCGCGCGGTCGCCGACCTCGTCGCCGCCGGTGCGCACCCGGCCGTGCAGGCGGTGCGCCCGTGACCACGCAGGAGACCCCGCTGACCACCTCGGGACGTTCCTTCAGCGGCGAGCGCGGGCCGTACTTCGGCGCGTTCGGCGGCCGCTTCGTGCCCGAGGCCCTCGTGGCGGCGCTCGACGAGATCGACGCCGCGCACACGGCGGCGATGGCCGACCCCGGCTTCCTCGCCGAGCTGGCCGAGCTGCACCGCACGTACTCCGGCCGGCCCAGCATCCTCACCGAGGTGCCGCGCTTCGCCGCCCACGCCGGCGGCGCCCGCGTCATCCTCAAGCGCGAGGACCTCAACCACACGGGCTCGCACAAGATCAACAACGTGCTCGGGCAGGCGCTCCTCACCAAGCGCATGGGCAAGCAGCGCATCATCGCCGAGACGGGCGCCGGACAGCACGGCGTCGCGACGGCGACGGCCGCGGCCCTCATGGGCCTGGAGTGCGTCGTCTACATGGGCGAGGAGGACACCCGCCGCCAGGCGCTGAACGTGGCCCGGATGCGCCTGCTCGGCGCGACCGTCGTCCCCGTGACCGCCGGCAGCCGGACCCTCAAGGACGCCGTCAACGAGGCGTTCCGCGACTGGGTCTCCTCCGTCGACACGACGCACTACGCGTTCGGCACGGTCGCCGGCCCGCACCCGTTCCCGGTGCTCGTGCGCGACTTCCAGCGCATCGTCGGCGTCGAAGCCCGCCAGCAGGTCCTCGACCTGACGGGCCGCCTGCCCGACGCGGTCGCGGCCTGCGTCGGCGGCGGGTCCAACGCCATCGGCATCTTCCACGCGTTCCTGGACGACCCGGACGTGGCCCTGCACGGGTACGAGGCCGGCGGGGACGGCGTCGAGACGGGCCGGCACGCGGCCCCCATCTCGGCCGGGGCGGCCGGTGTCTTCCAGGGCGCCCGGCAGTTCGTCATGCAGGACGAGGACGGGCAGACGGTCGAGTCGCACTCGATCTCCGCCGGGCTCGACTACCCCGGCGTCGGACCGGAGCACTCGTGGCTGGCCGCCAGCGGCCGCGCGCAGTACCACCCCGTGACCGACGCGCAGGCGATGGAGGCCTTCCGGCTGCTGTGCCGCACCGAGGGGATCATCCCGGCCATCGAGAGCGCCCACGCGCTCGCCGGTGCGCTGGACCTCGGCAAGGAGCTCGGTCCGGACGCCACCGTGCTCGTCAGCCTGTCCGGGCGCGGGGACAAGGACGTGGACACGGCGGCCCGTTGGTTCGGGCTCGTCAGCGACGCCGACCTCGTCGCCTCGGAGGTCGAACGGGTCGCCGAGGCGCCCCAGGACACCGAAGGGTCCGGCTGGTGAGCACCGAACTGCAGGACGTCCCCGCACCGACCGGGACGCACACGGCGGCCGCCGCCGTCGACCGCGCCAAGGCCGAGGGGCGGGCCGCGCTCGTGGCCTACCTGCCCGTCGGCTACCCGGACGTGGACGGGTCCATCGAGGCGGCCAAGGCCGCCGTCGCCGGTGGCGCCGACATCGTCGAGCTCGGTCTGCCCTACTCCGACCCGACGATGGACGGGGCGACGATCCAGCGGGCCGCCGAGGTCTGCCTGGCCAACCGCACCCGCCCCGCGGACGTCCTGCGGGCCGTCGAGGCGGTGGCCTCGACGGGGGCGGCGACGCTCGTCATGACGTACTGGCCGCCCGTCGACCGCTACGGCGTCGACCGGTGGGCGGCCGACCTCGCCAACGCCGGGGGCGCCGGGCTCATCACGCCGGACCTCATCCCCGACGAGGCGGCCGGCTGGCTGCAGGCGAGCGAGGAGCACGACCTCGAGCGCGTCTTCCTCGTCGCGCCCAGCTCGACCGACGCCCGCCTGGAGAAGACCGTCCGCGCCAGCCGCGGGTTCGTCTACGCGGCGTCGTTGATGGGAGTCACAGGCACGCGTGCGACCGTGGGCGCGGGTGCGTCCGAGCTCGTCCGGCGCACCCGGGCAGCCGGCGCCGAGCGCGTCTGCGTGGGGCTGGGCGTGTCCACCCCCGCGCAGGCCACCGAGGTCGCCGGGTACGCCGACGGCGTCATCGTCGGGTCCGCCTTCGTCCAGCGCCTGCTGGACGCGGACTCGGCCGCCGCCGGCGCGCGCGCCGTCGGGCAGCTGGCCGAGGAGCTGGCGGCCGGCGTCCGCACCCGTCCCTGACGAGCACCCCCGCGGAGGAGAACGAGCGTTGAGCAGCAAGAAGACCGGCGGTCATCCGGCGCGAGCCGGCCAGGCGGAGGACGCGCGCGAGGCGCGGCGGGCGAAGGCCGCCGCGCTGCGCCAGCGCGAGCTCGCCCGTGAGCGCAGCCGGCGGGTGCTGCTCATCAGCATCGCCGTCGTCGTGGTGCTGGCCCTCGTGGCCGTCGTCGTGGTGGTCATCGACCGTTCGCGCAAGGACGACGTCGCGGCCGGGACGGGAACGCCCCCCGGGGTGACCGCCGCCGACGGCGGGTACGTCCTGCCGGGGACCCCGGCCGCCGGGGCGCCGACGCTGGACATCTGGCTCGACTACCAGTGCCCCATCTGCAAGCAGTTCGAGGACGTCAGCGGGACGGTCTACCCGCAGCTGGCCGCGGACGGCAAGGCGAAGGTCGTCGTGCACACCCTGAGCTTCCTCGACGACAACCTCGGCAACGACGCCTCCGAGCGCGCCGCCGAGGGCGCTGCCGCCGCTGCGGTGCAGGGCAAGTTCGTCGAGTACACGCAGCAGGTCTTCGCGAACCAGCCCGAGCAGGAGGGCACCGGCTACACCGACGACCAGCTCGAGCAGTTCGCCAAGGACGCAGGGGTGGCCGACGTGGCGACGTGGCGCCAGCAGCTCGACGACCACACCTGGCAGGGCTTCGTGCGCCGGGTGCAGGGCGCCATGGACGACCAGGGCGTGTCCGGCACCCCGACGGTGATCGTCACCGCCCCCGACGGGACCAAGAAGAACATCTCGCAGACGACCCAGAACGGTGGCGACGGCAGCATGGGCCAGCTGCTGGGGTCGAACGGCGCGGCCTTCCTGACCGACGCCGTCGCCGCGGCGACCCAGACGCCGTGACCGCAGCCGTCGCGGCCTCCGTCGCCGCCGCCATCCCGAGCCCGACGGTCGCCGTCTGGCACCTCGGTCCCGTCCCGGTCCGGGCGTACGCGCTGTGCATCGTGCTCGGCATCGTGCTCGGCGTCGTCATCGCCGAGCGCCGCTGGCGGGCCAAGGGCGGGCGCGAGGACTTCATCCTCGACGTCGCCGTCTGGGCCGTGCCGCTCGGCGTCGTGGGCGCCCGGCTGTACCACGTGGTCACCTCGCCCCAGGCCTACTTCGGTGCGGGCGGCGACCCCGTCCGCGCGCTCTACGTCTGGGAGGGCGGGCTCGGGATCTGGGGCGCCATCGCCGGCGGCGCGCTGGGCGCGTGGATCGCCTGCCGCCGCGGCGGCTACCGCTTCCTGCCGCTGGCCGACGCCATGGCTCCGGGTCTTCTCGTCGCGCAGGCGGCGGGCCGCTGGGGCAACTGGTTCAACAACGAGCTGTACGGGCGGGCGACGGACGTCCCCTGGGCGCTGACCGTGCACCGCTGGGACGAGTCGACGGGCCGCGCCGTCCTGGACGCGCAGGGCAACCCGGAGGTGCTGGGCACCTTCCATCCGACGTTCCTCTACGAGTCGCTGTGGTGCCTGCTCGTCGCGGCCGTCATCGTCCTCGCCGACCGCCGCTGGTCGCTGCGCCACGGCCAGGCCTTCTTCGCCTACGTCGCGCTCTACTGCCTGGGGCGCTCGGTCTTCGAGGCGCTGCGCATCGACGACGCCAACCACTTCCTGGGTCTGCGCGTCAACCAGTGGGTCGCGGGCATCGTCTTCCTCATCGCACTCACAGCCTTCGTCCGCTCACGCAGGGTCAACGGTGGTCGGGCGGAGGTGCTGGAGCGGGTAGATTCCTCGCAGTCGCCGCCGGCCACCAGCCCGGACGACGACGCCGCGAACCAGCCCGGTGGGCCCACCGTCACCGCCCGAGCTGATCGCCCCTCACCGGACCGCGACCCGCGGCCGGACGCGCGGGAGTCGTGACCGAACCTCGACCCCGGTGTGATGGTCCAGTGCACGTGAGCACGGCACCACGCGCGTTACAGTGAGGTGAACGTGGGCCAGCGCCGCCCCCCGTTCGTGGTGCGCGCCCCCCAGGCGCGAGCCTCATCTCGAAGAGACTGACCCGGCTCACCGAGATCCGCCCGCCCGGGCGACCCTCGAGGAGACCCGTCGAGAGACCCCCTGTCCACCGAGGTCCTGGACCTCTCTCTTCAGGACGGTGCACTGCATGTCGCCTCACACGTCCACCCACACGGCGTCGCACCTCGGCCAGCAGGTCCGCCCGCTGCCCTTCACGAGCTTCCCGGACAACGCCGGGCTGTACGACCGCGCGAACGAGAAGGACGCCTGCGGCGTGGCCTTCGTCGCGACCATGCGCGGCGAAGCAGGTCACGACATCGTCGAGCACGCGCTGACCGCCCTGCGCAACCTCGACCACCGCGGAGCCGTCGGCGCCGAGGCCAACACCGGTGACGGTGCGGGCATCCTCACCCAGGTCCCCGACGAGTTCCTGCGCGCCGTCATGGCCGAGCAGGGCGTCGAGCTGCCCGCCAAGGGCGCCTACGCCGTCGGCAACGCCTTCCTGCCCGTCGACGAGGCCGAGCGTGCCGAGGCCGTCGCCCGCATCGAGGAGATCGCCGAGGCCGAGGGCCTCGACGTCCTCGGCTGGCGCGACGTCCCCGTGACCGCGGACCTCGTGGGCCAGCAGGCCCGCGCCTGCATGCCGTTCTTCGCCCAGCTCTTCGTCGCCACCCGCACCGACGGGCTGCGTCCGCTGGAGACCGGCGTCGACCTGGACCGCCGGGTGTACGCGCTGCGCAAGCTCGCCGAGCGCGACCTGGGCGTCTACTTCCCCTCGCTGTCGGCGCGGACGATGGTCTACAAGGGCATGCTCACCACCGGGCAGCTCGAGCCGTTCTTCCCGGACCTGTCCGACCGCCGGTACACCTCCGAGCTCGGCCTGGTCCACTCGCGCTTCTCGACGAACACGTTCCCGAGCTGGCCGCTGGCCCACCCGTTCCGCACCATCGCCCACAACGGCGAGATCAACACGGTCAAGGGCAACCGCAACTGGACCGCCGCGCGCGAGTCGACGATGAGCACCCCGCTCATCCCCGGTGACGTGCAGCGCCTGGGCCCCATCTGCGCCACCGAGGGCTCCGACTCGGCCTCGTTCGACGAGGTCCTCGAGCTGCTCCACCTCGCCGGCCGCTCGCTGCCGCACGCGGTGCTGATGATGATCCCCGAGGCGTGGGAGAACAACACGGAGATGGACCCGGCCCGCCGGGCCTTCTACGAGTTCCACTCCATGTTCTCCGAGCCGTGGGACGGCCCGGCCAACCTGACGTTCACCGACGGCACCGTCATCGGCGGCGTCCTGGACCGCAACGGCCTGCGTCCCTCGCGCTACTGGGTCACCGACGACGGCCTCGTCGTCCTGGCCTCGGAGACCGGTGTCCTGGAGCTGGACCCGTCCTCGATCGTCGCCCGCGGCCGCGTCGCGCCGGGGAAGATGTTCCTCGTCGACACGGCCAAGGGCCGCATCGTCGACGACGAGGAGGTCAAGGCCGAGCTCGCCGCCGCGCAGCCGTACGCGGAGTGGCTGAAGAACGTTGTCCGGCTGCCCGACCTGCCGCCGCGCGAGCACATCGTGCACAGCCACGCCTCGGTCACCCGTCGTCAGCAGACCTTCGGCTACACCGAGGAGGAGCTGCGGCTCATCCTCGCGCCGATGGCGCGCGCCGGCGCCGAGCCGATCGGCTCCATGGGGTCGGACACGCCGCTGGCCGTGCTGAGCACGCGCCCGCGGATGCTCTTCGACTACTTCACCCAGCTCTTCGCCCAGGTGACCAACCCGCCGCTGGACGCGATCCGCGAGGAGCTCGTCACCTCGCTCATCACGACGACGGGCCCGCAGCAGAACGCGCTGTCGGAGTCGGCGGCGCACTGCCACCAGCTCGTCATGCCCTTCCCGGTCATCGACAACGACGAGCTCGCCAAGATCGTCCACATCGACCGCGACCGCCGGAACCCGGGCCGCACGACGCTCGTCGTCAAGGGTCTGTACCGCGTCGCGGGCGGGGGAGCCGAGCTGGCCCGCCGCATCGAGGAGATCCGCGGGGAGGTCTCCCGGGCCATCGCCGACGGCGCCGTCTTCGTCGTGCTCTCCGACCGCGACTCCAACGCCGAGTACGCGCCGATCCCGTCGCTGCTGCTGACCTCGGCCGTCCACCACCACCTGGTGCGCCAGAAGCTGCGCACCCAGGTCGGCCTGGTCGTCGAGGCCGGCGACGTGCGCGAGGTGCACCACGTCGCGCTGCTCATCGGCTACGGCGCGGCCGCGATCAACCCGTACCTGGCCATGGAGACGGTCGAGGACCTCGTCCGCCACCAGGTCATCACGACGGTCGACGCGCAGACCGCGGTGAAGAACCTCATCAAGGCGCTCGGCAAGGGCGTCCTGAAGGTCATGTCCAAGATGGGCATCTCGACCGTCGCGTCGTACCGCGGTGCTCAGGTGTTCGAGGCCCTCGGCCTGTCGCAGACCCTCGTCGACGAGTACTTCACGGCCACGACCTCCCGCCTCGGCGGCGTCGGGCTCGACGTCCTCGCCGAGGAGGTCGCGCAGCGCCACCGCCTGGCCTACCCCGTGGAGGGGCAGGAGCGCGCCCACCGCACGCTCGAGACGGGCGGGGAGTACCAGTGGCGCCGCGAGGGGGAGCCGCACCTGTTCGACCCCGAGACGGTCTTCCAGCTGCAGCACTCCACGCGTTCGCGCAACGAGGCCCTCTTCCGCAAGTACACCTCCCGCGTGGACGAGCAGTCCGAGCGCCTCATGACGCTGCGCGGTCTCCTGCAGCTGAAGAAGGGCACCCGCGAGCCGGTCGACGTCGACGAGGTCGAACCCGTCAGCGAGATCGTCAAGCGGTTCTCCACCGGCGCGATGAGCTACGGCTCCATCTCGCAGGAGGCCCACGAGGTCCTCGCGATCGCGATGAACCGCCTCGGCGGCCGCTCGAACTCCGGGGAGGGCGGCGAGGACGTCGAGCGTCTCTACGACCCCGAGCGCACCTCGAAGGTCAAGCAGATCGCCTCGGGCCGCTTCGGCGTCACGAGCAACTACCTGACCTCGGCCACCGACCTGCAGATCAAGGTCGCCCAGGGCGCCAAGCCCGGTGAGGGCGGCCAGCTGCCGGGCCACAAGGTGTACCCGAACATCGCCAAGACGCGGCACTCCACGCCGGGCGTGGGGCTCATCTCGCCGCCGCCGCACCACGACATCTACTCGATCGAGGACATCGCCCAGCTCATCCACGACCTCAAGAACGCGAACCCGGCCGCCCGGGTCCACGTCAAGCTGGTCTCGGAGGTCGGGGTCGGCACGGTCGCGACGGGTGTGTCGAAGGCCAAGGCCGACGTCGTCCTCATCTCCGGGGCCGACGGCGGGACGGGTGCCGCGCCGCTGACGAGCCTGAAGCACGCCGGCGGTCCCTGGGAGCTCGGCCTGGCCGAGACCCAGCAGACCCTCGTCGTCAACGGGCTGCGCGACCGCATCACCGTGCAGGTCGACGGGCAGTTCAAGACGGGTCGCGACGTCGTCATCGCCGCGCTGCTCGGTGCGGAGGAGTTCGGCTTCGCCACCGCCCCGCTCGTCGTCTCGGGCTGCATCATGATGCGCGTCTGCCAGCTCGACACCTGCCCCGTCGGGGTCGCGACGCAGAACCCCGAGCTGCGCGCCCGGTTCACGGGCCAGGCCGAGTACGTCGTGAACTTCTTCGAGTTCGTGGCGCAGGAGGTCCGCGAGCTGCTGGCCTCGCTCGGCTTCCGCTCGGTCGAGGAGGCCGTCGGGCACGTCGAGGTCCTCGACACCCGCCGCGCCGTCGCGCACTGGAAGGCGTCGGGGCTGGACCTCGCGCCGGTGCTGCACGCCCCGAAGGGCCCGGAGGGCTCGACGCTGCACCGCTCGACGACGCAGGACCACGGGCTGGAGAAGGCCCTGGACCACGTCCTCATCGAGCGCGCGGCCGACGCCCTCGTCAGCGGCACCCCGGTGCGCATCGAGCTGCCCGTCCGCAACGTCAACCGCACGGTCGGCACGTTGCTCGGCCACGAGCTGACCAAGAAGTGGGGCGAGGAGGGCCTTCCCGACGGCACGGTCGACGTCACCCTCACCGGGTCCGCCGGCCAGTCGTTCGGCGCGTTCCTGCCCCGCGGCATCACGCTGCGGTTGTTCGGCGACGCCAACGACTACGTCGGCAAGGGCCTGTCCGGCGGCACCGTCGTCGTGCGGCCCGACACCGCGTCGGGTTCGCGGGACCGGGACATCGTGGCGGGCAACGTCATCGCCTACGGCGCGACGAGCGGGAAGCTGTTCCTGCGCGGTGAGGTGGGGGAGCGGTTCTGCGTCCGCAACTCCGGCGCCACCGCTGTCGTCGAGGGGGTGGGCGACCACGCGCTGGAGTACATGACCGGTGGTGAGGTCGTCGTCCTCGGCCGCGTCGGCCGCAACGTCGCCGCGGGCATGTCCGGCGGGTTCGCCCACGTGCTCGACCTCAAGGAGTCGCGCGTGAACCGCGACATGGTCGACGTCGTCCCGCTCGACGACGACAACGCCGCGAGGGTCCACGACCTCCTCGTGGAGCACCGCGACAACACCGACTCCACCGTCGCCGCGAAGCTGCTCTCCGACTGGGGGGCTGCGCGGCAGCGCTTCTCGACGATCGTCCCGCGGGACTACGCCCGCGTGCTCGAGGTCCGGGCCAAGGCCGTCTCCGACGGTCTGGAACCGGACTCCGACGCCGTGCTCACCCGCATCATGGAGGCTTCGCATGGTTGACCCCCGGGGGTTCCTCAAGGTCCGTGAGCGGGAGCTCCCGCCGCGCCGCCCCGTCCCGCTGCGCCTGATGGACTGGCGCGAGGTGTACGAGAAGCAGGACCAGCAGCAGTTGCAGCGCCAGGCCGGCCGCTGCATGGACTGCGGCATCCCGTTCTGCCACAACGCGTGTCCGCTGGGGAACCTCATCCCCGAGTGGAACGACCTCGTCAGCCGCGGGGACATGCGCGCGGCGATCGAGCGCCTGCACGCGACGAACAACTTCCCGGAGTTCACCGGGAAGCTGTGCCCCGCGCCGTGCGAGTCGGCGTGCGTGCTCGGCATCAACCAGCCGCCGGTGACCATCAAGCAGGTCGAGGTGATGATCGCCGAGAACGCCGCCGAGGCCGGCTGGATCACCCCGCAGGTGCCCGAGCGCCTCACGGGCAAGACGGTCGCCGTCGTGGGCTCCGGCCCCGCCGGTCTCGCGGCCGCCCAGCAGCTGACCCGGTCCGGGCACACCGTCGTCGTCTACGAACGGGACGACGCCATCGGTGGCCTCATGCGGTACGGGATCCCCGAGTTCAAGATGGAGCGCTCGGTCCTGGACCGCCGCCTCGCGCAGATGGAGGCCGAGGGCACCCGCTTCCGGGCCGGCGTGGACATCGGCGTGGACATCACCGGCGAGCAGCTGCGGGAGCGCTTCGACGCTGTCGTCGTCGCCACCGGCGCCACCCAGTGGCGCGAGGTGGACCTGCCCGGTCGCGACCTGGCCGGCATCCACCAGGCGATGGAGTACCTGCCCCCGACGAACCGCGTCGCCGTGGGCCAGGAGCCCCCGGCGACCTACATCGATGCGAACGGCCTCGACGTCGTCGTCATCGGCGGTGGCGACACCGGGTCGGACTGCTACGGCACCGCGCTGCGCCAGGGTGCGCGGTCGGTCACCCAGCTCGACATCTACCCGATGGCACCGGAGGACCGGGCCGAGCACGAGCCCTGGCCCACCATGCCCAAGGTGTTCTCGGTGTCCTCCTCCCACGAGGAGGGCGGTGAGCGGAAGTTCTCCGCCTCCACCCGGGCGTTCGTGGGCGAGGACGGCAAGGTCACGGGCCTGCGGCTCGTGGAGGTCACCAAGGTCGACGGCGTGTGGACCCCCGTGGAGGGGACCGAGCACGACCTGCCCGCCCAGCTCGTGCTGCTGGCGATCGGCTTCGCCGGTCCCGAGCACGGCGGCATCGTCGGGCAGCTCGGCCTCGAGGCCGACGCCCGGACGCGCTTCACCCGCACGCCGGGCTACGCGACGTCGACGCCGGGCGTGTACGTGGCCGGCGACGCCGGACGCGGCCAGTCGCTCATCGTGTGGGCCATCGCCGAGGGCCGCGCCTGTGCGGCCGCCGTCGACGAGTTCCTCATGGGGGACACGGCGCTGCCATCGCCCATCCGGGCCGACGCGGTGCCGCTGACCGCCTGACCTCGTCGGGTACGCGGGCACAGCACGCACGAGGGGGTGGGCACCGGCCGGTGCCCACCCCCTCGTGCGTCCGCCCGTCCTACCAGCGGGCGACCTCGTCGCGGTCGTACGTCCAGACGGCCTCGTCCGACAGCACCGTGACGTCGGCGCCGTGCCCGGCCAGCCCCCGCGCCGACGCGGCCGCCGTCACGCGCCCCAGGGCGTGCCGCGCGGCCCCCTCGGCGTCCAGGCCGTCGCCGTCGACGCTGATGACGACGTCGTGCTCGGGAGCCTCGGCACCGGTCAGTGCCCGTTCGACGCGGGGGTGGGCCGCGTGCAGGTCTGCGAGCAGCCCGGCCAGCGCGTCCGGCGGCCACTCGCCCACGTCGTGCAGGCGCACGTAGACGGCGTACTCGTGGTCGAGGGACTCCTGGGCGAGGTCGTCGATCTCGCGCTCGAAGTCGAGGTCCTCCGCGGGGGGCCGGGCCCCGTCGTGCTGGGGTTCGTGCGTGCTCACCGGGTCATCACGTGGTCATGGTGGTGCGGGCGGCGGGGCCGCGCACGTCGGCGTCACCCGTCCGCGGGGGTGTCGCGGGTGACGATCCGGTGTCCGTCCGGAGTCCGGCGCGCCCCACGCGCCGATCACCACCGGCGGCGCAATAGGGTCGGGGCATGCGCAGAGCGAAGATCGTCTGCACCCTCGGGCCCGCTGTGGCCGGTCCCGAAGGGTTGCGGTCACTGGTGGACGCCGGGATGGACGTCGCCCGGATGAACTTGAGCCACGGCTCGCACGACGACCACCGGGCGAACTTCGAGGGGGTGCGCGCCGCCGCCGAGGCCACCGGGCGGTCCGTCGCCATCCTCGCCGACCTCCAGGGTCCGAAGATCCGCCTCGGGAAGTTCGCCGACGGCCCGCACGCCCTCGCGGTGGGTGACGTCTTCACGATCACCACCGAGGACGTCGTCGGCACGAAGGACGTCTCCTCCACGACGTACAAGGGCCTGACGGGCGACGTCGCGGTGGGCGACCGGATCCTCATCGACGACGGCAAGGTCGGCCTCGAGGTCACCGCCGTCGACGGCCCCCGCGTGGTCACGAAGGTGACCGTGCCCGGGCCGGTCAGCAACAACAAGGGCATCAACCTCCCCGGCGTGGCTGTGAGCGTCCCGGCGCTGTCCGAGAAGGACGTCGAGGACCTCCGCTTCGCCCTCCGCCTCGGCGTCGACATGGTGGCCCTGTCCTTCGTGCGCTCCGCGGCCGACGCCGACGACGTGCACAAGATCATGGACGAGGAGGGCGTCACCGTCCCCGTCATCGCCAAGGTCGAGAAGCCGCAGGCCGTCGAGAACCTCCGCGAGGTCGTCGCGGCCTTCGACGGGATCATGGTCGCCCGCGGTGACCTGGGCGTCGAGCTCCCGCTCGAGGAGGTGCCGCTCGTCCAGAAGCGCGCCATCGAGCTCGCCCGCCGCCAGGCCAAGCCCGTCATCGTGGCGACGCAGATGCTCGAGTCGATGATCACCGCGCCCCGGCCCACGCGCGCCGAGGCCTCCGACTGCGCCAACGCCGTGCTCGACGGCGCGGACGCCCTCATGCTCTCGGGCGAGACGAGCGTCGGGGCCTTCGCGTTCGAGGCGGTGCGCACCATGGCGCGCATCATCGAGAACACCGAGACGCACGGCGCGGACCGCATCGCGGCCCTCGGCACCGTGCCCCACACCAAGGGTGGCGCCATCACGCTGGCGGCCTCGGAGATCGGCAAGCAGCTCGACGCGAAGCTGCTCGTCACCTTCACCCAGTCCGGCGACTCCGCGCGCCGCCTGTCGCGGCTGCGGGCCGAGATCCCCCTGGTCGCCTTCACGGCCGAGGAGACGACGCGCCGCCGCCTGGCGCTGTCGTGGGGCGTGGACTCGCAGTACGCGGCGTTCATCTCCACCACGGACGAGATGGTCAAGGAGGTCGACCGCCGCCTGCAGGAGATGGGCCGCTGCGCCGTCGGCGACCTCGTCGTCATCGTGGCCGGTGCCCCGCCCGGGATCGTCGGCTCGACCAACGCGGTGCGCGTGCACCGCATCGGCGACGCGAGCGCCGGGGTCTCCAGCGCGTACGCCTGATCTACGGCAAGCCCCCATGAGGCCGCCGACCCGTTGCCTGGGTCGGCGGCCTTTTATTGTTCCCAGTTCCGTATTAATGCGCGAGGCAAAGAAGCTGTGGTTTTCCTTGACGAGGAGGAGTAGTGAACGACATGCTCGGCGTGCCGATCAGGCATCGTCATCGTGACAGGAGAAACATGGTCAAGCATGGCCGATTTCGGGCCCTAGTGGTGCTGGGTGGGTTAGTCGCAACGTTCAGCATCTCGACCGCGGCCCCCGCAACTGCTGAGCCGTCACCCTGCGCCGGGAAATGGGGCCGGGATGTCGGATCAGCCAACTTCGTCGGGAAGGACAAGCAGTTCTCGCGGTGGAACGCGAACTGGTGGAACTGTAGCGGCCCCGGAACTGACTACGTTCGCGCTTACCTGCAGAATGGCGACGACAGTCCCTGCATCAGCGTGAGGCCTGGCGAGGGTGGGGTACCGTACGGTTCGTCAGGATCTGTCTGGTGGACAACGGTGGATGGTCGCTGGCCTGCGAAGTTTGAGAAGTGGGTTCGATGCTGATGTCTGCAGGAGTTCGCTCGCGGCGGCCTTTCATGCCTCTGGTCGTCTTCCTGTCGGCGCTGCTTGTATTCAGCGGGCTCATAGCTGCGCGGCCAGTCAATGCGCAGGCGAGTGCGAACAAGTGCGCGGCTCTGTCGGGCTGGGGTTTCCAGGGTATCGCAGGCGAGAACATCTGCTTGCAAGTCGCTGGCTCCGGTCTTCGCGTGGACACTGTCTATGTGGATATTGCTGCGCCGATCACGAGGCCAGCGAACGTGTTCTTGAAGATCACGTTCTTCGATTACCGCGGAAATCAGTACGAGCAGTTCACTTCCCCCTTCTATCGTGGAGCGACGAGTAGGGCGACGTACCAAATCTTCCCGCACCGCAACTTCAAGACGGGACGCGTCTGCGGGGCCCTGACGATCAATGGCAGCTTGAAGGGGGGACCCTGTGCTGACATCTATCCGTGAGTCGCGACTGCGGAGCTAGCGGCTCGTTGACGCAATCCGCGGCAGATACCGCAAGGAGGCCAACGGGCCGACCGCATCCTGGGGCTTGTCCCCCGTAGTTCGCGATGCTCGGGGCCCCACAGCTGTGGCTCTGGGGCCCCACCCCACCCTGCTCGGCGGTGCCCTGGGTGGGATTCGAACCCACACTGGATCGAGTTTGAGTCGATTGCCTCTGCCGGTTGGGCTACCAGGGCGTGCGGATCACCCTACAAGGAGCGGGAGCCCCGCCGGTGCACGGCCCGGGCCACGACAGGGGGTAGTAGGCGCGGTGTGCGCGCAGACGCCCACCGACTAGGATGCCCGCGTGACGAACACTGCCGACACCACCGCCTCCTCCTCCACGACCACACGTCGGGTGGTCGTCGCGGAGGACGAGGCCATCATCCGTCTCGACATCGTCGAGATGCTCACCGAGGCCGGCTACGACGTCGTGGGCCAGGCCGGGGACGGCGAGCAGGCCGTGGCCCTCGCCGAGGAGCACAAGCCCGACCTCGTCGTCATGGACATCAAGATGCCCGTCCTCGACGGCATCTCGGCGGCCGAGCGCATCGCGAAGGCGCGCATCGCGCCCGTCGTGCTCCTCACCGCGTTCTCGCAGGCCGAGCTCGTCGAGCGCGCCCGCGACGCCGGCGCCATGGCCTACGTCGTGAAGCCGTTCACGTCGGCCGACCTGCTGCCCGCCGTGGAGATCGCGGTCAGCCGCTACCAGCAGATCATGGCGCTCGAGGACGAGGTCGCCGACCTCGCTGACCGCTTCGAGACCCGCAAGCTCGTGGACCGCGCGAAGTCGAAGCTGCAGACGCAGTTCGGCATGACCGAGCCCGAGGCGTTCCGCTGGATCCAGAAGACGTCGATGGACAAGCGCCTCACCATGCGCGAGGTCGCGAACACCGTCATCAGCGCCGGCGACGACCGCGGCTGAGCCTCACCGACTCGTCCGACGACGGCCCCGCACCTCGAGGTGCGGGGCCGTCGTCGTGTCCGTGTCCTCGCCCAGCGTGGTGAACCGGTCCATCTGCGCAGTTCCAGGGCGTCCCGGTGGCCGAAATGTGTAACGACCCGATGAACTCGTGCACCGAATCCACCCGAATGCGCCGGGCGACCCCTAGTGTTCACCACGGCTCCACCGCTCCCGGGTGGTGCTGACGGGAACGCGCGTCGTGGCGCGTGCTCTCGTGCCCTCTCCTCCAGGAGGACAAGCCCAGTGCGCTCCATCGTCAAACTCGCGGCCCCCGCTGCGGCGGCCGCCCTCCTGCTGGCCGCCTGCGGCACCACCGGTGGGGAGACCTCGTCCGGTGCGAGCTCCGGCTCCTCCGGCGGCAGCTGCCCCGAGGGCATCAGCATCGGGTTCTTCGGCGCCCTCACCGGCCCGGACGCCAACCTGGGTGTGAACATCAACAACGGCGTCAAGCTGGCCGTCGACCAGCACAACGCGAAGTCGGGGGCCTGCCAGGTCACGCTCACCCCCTACGACTCGCAGGGCGACCAGAACCAGGCGCAGGGCCTGGCGCAGAAGGCCGCGGGCAACACCAAGCTCGTGGGCATCGTCGGCCCGGCCTTCTCCGGTGAGTCCAAGGTCGCCGACAAGGTCTTCGCCGACCCTGAGGTGAACCTCGTCCACATCACCCCGTCGGCCACGAACCCGTCGCTGGCCGAGAACGGGTGGAAGACGTTCTTCCGCGTCCTGGGCAACGACGCCACGCAGGGCCCGGCCGCCGCGAAGTTCATCACCGGCACGCTGGGCAAGCAGAAGGTCTACGTCGTCGACGACTCCTCCGAGTACGGCAAGGGCCTCGCGGACATCGTCCGCAAGGACCTGGGCGCGGCGGACGTCAAGGACAACACCGTCCAGAAGGGTCAGACGGACTTCTCGGCCGTCGTCGCCGACATCCGGTCCTCGGGCGCGGACGCGGTGTTCTTCGGCGGGTACTACGCCGAGGCCGGCCTCCTGCTCAAGCAGATGCGCGACGCGGGTCTGTCCAGCGACCAGGTCGCGTTCATCAGCGACGACGGCGCCAAGGACGACGGCCTCATCACGGCCGCGGGGGCGGACGCCGCGAACGGCGCCTACGTCACCTGCCCCTGCCTGCCGCCGGACAAGGCCGAGGGCACCTTCGTCGAGGACTACACGAAGGCTGTCGGTTCCGCGCCGGCCACGTACTCGGCCGAGGGGTACGACGCCGCGACGATCCTGCTCAACGGGATCTCCGAGGGCAAGACCACGCGAGCGGACCTGCTGTCCTACGTCGCGAGCTACGACAAGCCGGGCGTGACGAAGCAGCTGAAGTTCGACGACAAGGGCGAGCCCAGTTCGGTCAGCGTCTGGGCCTACAAGGTCGACGGCGGCAAGATCGTGGCCGACCAGGAGATCAACTCCTGACGCCGTGACGGCCCCATCCGCTCGCCGCGGGTGGGGTCGTCGCACGTCCCGTCCCCGTCAGCTCACCTCACCCCGGGTGGTTCCCCCTGTCCACGTTCCTCGACCTGACCTTCACGGGTCTGGTGGTCGGCGCGATCTACGCCTTGTTCGCTCTCGGCTACACGCTCGTCTACGGCGTCCTGCGCCTCATCAACTTCGCCCACTCGGAAGTCTTCATGTGGGGCAGCTTCGGCGCCGTCTGGATGATGACGCTCCTCGGGGCGCGCCAGGGCATGAGCGTCCCCGTCGCCATCGGCTTCCTCCTGCTCGCCCTCGTCGCGGCCATGGCAGTCAGCGGTGGCGTCGCGCTCGTCGTGGAGCGCATCGCCTACCGCCGGCTGCGGGAGAAGAACGCGCCGCCGCTCGTCGCCCTCATCTCCGCCATCGGCGCGTCGTTCATGCTGTCCGAGCTCATGGGGCTGCGCGACCGCATCGCCGGCTGGCTGAACCTCGACGGCGTCCTGGCCCCCTACGTCCGGCTGGCCCGTGAGAACACCACCTTCGTCAACCCGCTGCCGAACGTCACCGTCTTCTCGGCCGGAGGGTTCGAGATCCGCAGCAACCAGCTGATCGTCCTCGTCGCCGCGATCCTGATGATGATCGCCCTCGACCAGTTCGTCTCCCGGTCCCGGCTCGGCCGCGGTGTGCGCGCCGTCTCCCAGGACCCCGAGGCGGCGGCCCTCATGGGCGTCAACCAGAAGCGGGTCGTGCAGCTGACGTTCGTCATCGGCGGTCTCATGGCCGGTGCGGCGGCCCTGCTGTACTGCATCCACATCGGGGTCACCCGGTACAACGTCGGTTTCGTCCTGGGGATCAAGGCCTTCACGGCCGCCGTCCTCGGCGGCATCGGGAACATTCGCGGTGCGCTCGTCGGGGGTCTGGTCCTTGGGCTGGCCGAGAACTACGCGACGCTGTTCGGGCTCGCCTCGTCGTGGAAGGACGTCGTCTCGTTCCTCCTCCTCGTCGTGGTCCTGCTGTTCCGCCCCACCGGCATCCTCGGTGAGTCCCTCGGGAAGGCCCGCGCATGAGCACCGACACCACGCCGGCGAAGGTCGCGGCGCGCCCGTCCTTCGCCGACCGCTGGGCTGACCTGCCCCGGCCCGTCCAGATCCTCGTCTGGGTCGCCATCGCGGTCTTCTTCTTCGTCCTGCCGCTGCTGAACCTGCCGATCGTCTCGACCCCGGACGCCGAGTTCGGCGCCGTGCTGGCCACGGTCGCGAACTACGCGCTCGTCGCGCTGGGCCTGAACATCGTGCTGGGCTACGCCGGGCTGCTGGACCTCGGCTACGTCGGCTTCTACGCCATCGGCGCGTACACGGTCGGAGTGTTCGGATCCCTGCACGGCCAGGTCAATTGGTTCGTCCTCGTCATCATGGCCGTCACGATCTCGACGGCCAGCGGTCTGCTGCTCGGGGCGCCCACGCTGCGGGTGCGGGGGGACTACCTCGCCATCGTGACCCTCGGCTTCGGCGAGATCATCCGCATCACCGCGTTGAACTCGGAGTGGCTGAACCAGGCCCGCGGCATCACGGGCATCCCGCGCCCGCCGTCCACGGAACTGTTCGGCCTGCCCAGCCTGCTGTGGGACGGGGCCACGGCCAAGGTCGACCTCGGCGAGGGTGCGCGGTCGGTGTTCCTGAAGTTCGGGCTGCTCGACGCGGTGCCGTACTACTGGCTCTCCCTCATCGTCATCATCATCGTGATCTTCGCCGACAAGCTGCTGCAGGCCAGCCGCGTCGGCCGCGCGTGGGAGGCGACCCGTGAGGACGAGGAGGCCGCCGAGCTCAACGGCGTCCCGACGTTCCGGTTCAAGCTGCTCGCCTTCGCGATGGGTGCGTTCGTCGGAGGGCTGTCGGGGGCGCTCTACGCCAGCCGCATCGGGGCGATCAACCCCGACTCGTTCATGATTCAGCTGTCGATGATGTTCCTCGCCGCGGTCGTCATCGGCGGGCAGGGCAACCGCTGGGGTGCCATCGCCGGTGGTGTCGTCGTGGCGTACCTGCCGGAGCGGTTCCGCGAGTTCGCCGACTTCCGCATCGTGGTCTTCGGCCTGCTCCTGCTGCTGCTGGCGAACTTCCGCCCGCAGGGGCTGTTGCCCCCGCGCCGGGCGCGGCGGGCCAAGCGGGCCGACGACGTGACCAAGCGACTCGAAGGGACCGAGGAGGCCGCTCGTGCCTGAACTGACCGAGGGCACCGCGGCCGCAGCTCCCCGCGAGTTCGGCCCGCCCCTGCTCACCATGGAGAACGTCACGCTGCGGTTCGGCGGGGTCGTCGCCCTCAACGACGTCTCCTTCGACATCCGCCAGGGCGAGATCCTGGGTCTCATCGGCCCCAACGGGGCCGGGAAGACCACGTGCTTCAACGCCCTCACCGGGGTGTACCAGCCGACCGAGGGGCGGGTCGTCTTCGACGGCCAGCCGCTCGGCCGTCGCAAGCGGTACCAGATCAACCGGCTCGGCATCGCCCGGACGTTCCAGAACATCCGCCTCTTCGGGAACATGACGGCGCGCGAGAACGTGCTCGTCGGAGCGGACTCGCACCACCGCTCCGGCGTCGTGAACTCGCTGTTCCGGCTGCCGCGGCACCGGCGCGAGACCCGCGAGGGGCACGCGCTGGCCGAGGAACTGCTGGAGATGATGGACCTCGGGCACCGCGGGGACGACCTGGCGCGCAACCTCTCCTACGGCGAGCAGCGCCGGCTGGAGATCGCGCGGGCCCTGGCCACGAAGCCGAAGCTGCTGTGCCTGGACGAACCCGCCGCGGGGTTCAACCCGGTGGAGAAGCAGCGCCTCATGGACCTCATCCGCAAGGTCCGCGACCTCGGCAACACCGTCCTGCTCATCGAGCACGACATGCGCCTGGTCATGGGCGTCACCGACCGCATCGTCGTGCTGGAGTTCGGCAAGAAGATCGCCGAGGGCCTGCCCGCCGACATCCGCAACGACCCGGCCGTCATCGCCGCTTACCTCGGTGTCGACGACGACCAGCTCTCCGCAGAGGACGAACAGCTGTGACGACTCCTGCAGGCACCAGCAAGGGTGCCGACCAGCTCGTGGTCACCGACCTCAGCGTCAACTACGGGCGCATCGAGGCCATCCGCAACGTGTCGTTCGCGGTGCCGCAGGGCGCGATCGCGACCCTCATCGGCGCCAACGGGGCCGGGAAGACGACGACCCTCAAGACGGTCTCGGGGCTGCGGACGGTGCGGACGGGCTCGATCGTGTTCGAGGGCGAGGACATCACCAAGGTGCCCTCGCACAAGCTCGTCACGCGCGGTCTGTGCCAGGCCCCCGAGGGTCGCGGGACCTTCGTCGGGATGACCGTCGAGGAGAACCTCGACATGGGCGCCTACACCCGCAAGGACCGCCGCACGGCGGCCTACAAGGAGGACCTCGACCGGGTCTTCTCGCTGTTCCCGCGGCTGGCGGAGCGGCGGACCCAGATCGCCGGGACGATGTCGGGCGGTGAGCAGCAGATGCTCGCCATCGGCCGCGCCCTCATGAGCCGCCCGCGGGTGCTGCTGCTCGACGAGCCGTCGATGGGGCTCGCGCCCAAGCTCATCCAGCAGATCTTCTCGATCATCGTGGAGATCAACCAGCAGGGCACCACCGTCCTGCTGGTCGAGCAGAACGCCGCCCAGGCCCTGCGCATCTCCGACGTCGCCTACGTCCTGGAGACCGGCACCGTCGTGCGCTCGGGGACGGGCGCCGAGCTCGCCGCGGACGACTCCATCCGCGCCGCCTACCTCGGCGGCGACGTCTAGCGGATCCGTCCACGGCCTCGCTGGAGGGTCGTCGTCCGACCGCTCGTGCGGCGGACGGCGGCCCTTCCGGCGTGAGGTCGAGAGGTGGCACGCTGTTGAGCATTCGCCACACCGAGTGAAGGTCACGATCCGATCGCGACGGGATCTTCCGCCCGCGGCCACGGTGCCCTAGTGTCCGGCGCAGTCGCCCTCTCGGACGAGGGGACCACCGGAGCGGGGGCCCGGTCTGCTTCGTCGTGCGCACCGTGCGGTGCGCCGCGCGGAAGGGGATCCACCCGTGGCACGACCCGCAGTCGAGGTGCGCGACGCCGGTACCGCTGACGTCGACGTCCTCATGGAGCTCTACGCCTCCGCCCGCTTCGACCAGGCCCAGCTGCGCGCCTCGGTCGAGAGCGTCCGTGCCCGCCTCGTCCGCTCCCTCGCCAGCGGGGAGGTGCGGGTCCTCCTCGCCTTCTGCGGGGCCGAGCCGGCCGGGTACGCCCTGTTGACGACCTCCCCGCTCCTGCCGCTGGGCAACTGCGCCGGCCCGAGCATCGAGCACCTGCACGTCGTGCCCGGCCTGCGGCGCCGCGGCGTCGGCCGGGCCCTGCTCCGTCGCGCCGTGCACGTCGCCGAGAGCGAGGGCGCCGACCAGATCGCCTGCACGGTGCTGCCGGGGGACCGGGACTACACCCGCTACCTGGCCCGCCTGGGCTTCGCCCCCGTCGTCGTCCGCCGCGCCGTGTCCCTCTCGGTGCTGCGCCGGCGCCTGTCCGACGGCCCGGCCGCGGCGGTCCACACGACCGACGTCGTGGCCCGGCGCCGGTCGCTGCGGGCCCGGCTGGCCCGGGCGGGCGAGGGCCTGAAGGTCCCGACCGCCAGCTGACGGACCGCTGGCGTGGGGTCGTGTCGGAGTTCCTGACTACCCTGACCGACGTGACCCCCGCCGCATCCCGCACGACCAGCCCCACCGCGAAGAAGACCGCCGCGAGGTCCGCCGCGAAGTCCCCGGCGAAGGCGGCGCCGACGAAGCCGCGGCTGCTGCTCATCGACGGGCACTCCATGGCGTACCGGGCGTTCTACGCGCTGCCGGTGCAGAACTTCTCCACGACGACGGGGCAGCCGACCAACGCGGTCTACGGCTTCACCTCGATGCTCATCAACCTCCTGCGGGACGAGGAGCCGACGCACTTCGCGGTCACCTTCGACGTCTCGCGCGCCTCGTTCCGCACGGAGGTCTACGCCGAGTACAAGGGCACCCGCACCAAGAGCCCGGACGAGTTCCGCGGCCAGGTCGACCTCGTCAAGGAGGTCCTCGCGGCGCTGCGCGTCCCCGTCGTGGAGGTCGAGGGCTACGAGGCCGACGACGTCATCGCCACCCTCACCGAACGCGCTGTGGCGCAGGGGTTCGAGGTGCTCATCTCGTCGGGGGACCGGGACGCCTTCCAGCTCGTGCGGCCCGAGGTCACGGTGCTCTACCCGATCCGCGGGGTCTCCGAGCTGACGCGCATGACGCCTGAGGCCGTCGAGGAGAAGTACGGCGTCCCGCCGCAGCGGTACCCCGAGCTGGCCGCCCTCGTCGGTGAGACGTCCGACAACCTGCCGGGCATCCCGGGGGTGGGCGCCAAGACGGCCGCGAAGTGGATCGCCGCCTACGACGGCCTCGACGGGGTCATCGCCAACGCCGACCTGGTCAAGGGCAAGGCGGGGGAGAACCTGCGCGCCCACCTCGACGGCGTCATCCGCAACCGGCGCCTCAACGCGCTCGTGGGCGACCTCACGCTCGACGTCGACGTCCCGGACCTCGTCCGCCGCGCCTGGGACCGCGAGCAGGTCCACACGGTCTTCGACGGCCTGGAGTTCCGCGTCCTGCGCGACCGGTTGTTCGCGACGCTGGAGTCGGCCGAACCCGAGGCCGAGGAGGGGTTCGGCGTCGACGGCGCGGTCCTCCTGGCCGGGGAGGTGGCGCCGTGGCTCACCGACCACGCCTCCGGGCGGACCGGTGTGCACGTGCAGGGGGAGTGGGGCCGTGGCACGGGGGAGGTCACGGGCCTGGCCCTGGCCGGCGCCGACGGGGTGGCCGCCTGGATCGACCCGGTGACGATCGATCCGGCGGACGAGCAGGCGCTCGTCGCCTGGCTGGCCGACCCCGACCGCCCCAAGGTCGCTCACGACGTCAAGGGCCCCTCGCACGCGCTGCGGGCTCGCGGCTGGGACCTGGCGGGCGTCGTCTTCGACACCGCCCTCGCCGCGTACCTGTGCCGGCCCGACCAGCGCAGCTACGACCTGGCCGACCTCGCCGTGCGGCACCTCAAGCGGGAGCTGCGCGCCGAGGGGTCCGCGTCCGCGGAGCCCACCGAGGCGGCGGACGAGCAGCTGACCCTCGACGGTGGCGACGGGCCCGTCGGCGGCGACCAGCAGGCCCGCGCCGAGGAGGGCATGGTCCGGGCCCTGGCCACCACCGAGCTCGCGGGCGTCCTGGCCACCGAGCTGGCGGAGCGCGGCGGGACGCGGCTGCTGGCCCAGGTGGAGCTCCCGCTCGTCGGGGTCCTGGCCCGGCAGGAGCGCGTCGGCGTCGCCGTCGACACGGGCCTGCTCGCCGACCTCGAGCAGCACTTCGCCGACCGCGTCGCCCAGGCGCAGGCGCAGGCCTACGAGGTCATCGGCACCGAGATCAACCTCGGCTCGCCCAAGCAGCTGCAGACGGTCCTCTTCGAGCAGCTCGAGATGCCCAAGACCAAGCGCACCAAGACGGGATACACGACCGACGCCGACGCGCTGGCCGCGCTGTTCGTCAAGACCGAGCACCCGTTCCTGGCCCACCTGCTCGAGCACCGCGACGCGTCCCGGCTGCGCCAGACGGTCGAGGGGCTCCAGAAGTCGGTGGCCGACGACGGCCGCATCCACACGACGTACCAGCAGATGATCGCGGCCACGGGCCGCCTCAGCTCGACGGACCCGAACCTGCAGAACATCCCGATCCGCACCGAGGAGGGCCGCCGCATCCGCGAGGCCTTCGTCGTGGGCCCGGGGGCGGCCGACGGCGGGTACGAGTGCCTGCTGACGGCCGACTACTCGCAGATCGAGATGCGGATCATGGCCCACTTGTCCGGCGACGAGGGCCTCATCGCGGCCTTCCACTCCGGCGAGGACCTGCACCGCTTCGTCGGCAGCCGCGTCTTCGGCGTCGCGCCGGCGGACGTGACGTCGGAGATGCGCGCCAAGATCAAGGCCATGTCGTACGGCCTGGCGTACGGCCTGTCCGCGTTCGGCCTGTCGAACCAGCTGAAGATCTCGACCGAGGAGGCGAAGGGCCTCATGGACGAGTACTTCGAGCGCTTCGGCGGCGTCCGCGACTACCTGCGCGGCGTCGTCGACGAGGCCCGGCGGACGGGGTGGACCGAGACGATCCTCGGCCGTAGGCGTTACCTGCCCGACCTGGCCAGCGACAACCGCCAGCGCCGGGAGATGGCCGAGCGGATGGCGCTCAACGCCCCGATCCAGGGCAGCGCCGCGGACATCATCAAGGTCGCGATGCTCGACCTGGACCGCGGGCTGCGCGAGTCGGGGCTGCGGTCGCGGCTGCTGCTGCAGGTCCACGACGAGCTCGTGCTCGAGGTGGCCGACGGCGAACGCGAACCGCTCGAGCAGCTCGTCCGGTCGACCATGGCGGGTGCGGCGGACCTGGCCGTCCCCCTCGACGTGTCGGTCGGGGTCGGGCGGTCCTGGCACGAGGCGGGCCACTGATGGCCGGCCCCGTGAAGGGTCCGGCGTCGTACTTCCCCTCCATCGAGGCGACGTACGGCCGGCCCGTCGCCGAGTGGCAGGCGCTGCTGCGCGAGCAGCGGTCGCAGAACCCCGGGGTGCGGCACTCCGAGCAGGTGGCGTGGCTGAAGACCGAGCACGGTCTCGGTCACGGTCACGCCAACGCCCTGGTCGCCGCGACGCGGGCGGAGGACGACGCCTGAGGGCGACCCAGAGCAGGGCGGTCGCTCAGGGGCGGTCGGCCACGAGCACGAGGGTGCCGGGGACGAGCTCGCCGCGCAGGCGGCTCCACCCGCCCCAGACGGCGTCGCCGGACTGCCACTCGGGTTCGACGAGGTCCTGCACGACGAGGCCGGAGCCGACGAGCAGGCGCACCCAGTCCCCGACGGTCCGGTGGTGCTCGGCGTAGGTGACGGTGCCGTGCTCGTCGGCCTCGACGTAGGCGTTCCGGTCGAAGTACGAGTGCGTCACGGTCAGCCCCTCCCGGCCGGGCACGTCGGGCAACGCCCACCGCAGCGGGTGCGGCACGCTCGCGACGAACCGGCCACCCGGCCGCAGCACGCGGGCGGCCTCGGCGAGCACCCGGCCGGCGTCGGCGACGAAGGGCAGGGCCCCGTAGGACGTGAACACCACGTCGAACGCCGCGCCCGGGAACGGCAGCACCCGGGCGTCGCACTGCACGAGCGGCACCCCCGCCGCGCGCGCCGCGACGGCGCCCTCGCGCAGCATCCCGTGGGAGAGGTCGGTCGCCACGACGCGCGCCCCCCGGCCGGCGACCCAGCGCGCGCACTGCGCAGCCCCGGCCCCGACCTCCAGGACGTCGCGGCCCCGCAGCTCCCCCAGCAGGTGCGCCTCCTGCTCGCGCAGACCGTCCGGTCCCCACACGAGGTCGGAGCCGGGCCTGGCGTCCCCGAGGAACGCGCCGTGCTCGCGGCGGTACTCCGCGGCCTCGGCGTCCCACCAGGACCGTTGCGCGGCAACGGTCTCGGCGGCGCCCACGGGACGGCGGCCGACGCTGGGCTGGGCGGTCTGCTCGGGGTCCACGCGGCGATCCTGCCAGTGCCGCCGCGCCGTCGCCGGGGGCGCTTTGCCCGCCTCCGGCCGCGCCGGTAGTCTTGGACGGCGCGCGTCCAGTGGTCCCACCACGAGGTGGAGTGACTGCTCCCCCCACAGGGTGACGGCCCGACGGACGCGCGTGACGACCGGGAACCCCCGGGCGTGCACCTACGACTGTCCCTGACGGAGCCCCTACCTCCATGACGACCACCACGACCGCGCCGGCGGGCACCACTCCTCAGATCGCGATCAACGACATCGGATCGGCTGAGGACTTCCTTGCCGCGGTCGACGCGACCATCAAGTACTTCAACGACGGTGACATCGTCTCCGGCACCATCGTGAAGGTCGACCGTGACGAGGTCCTCCTCGACATCGGTTACAAGACCGAGGGTGTCATCCCCTCGCGCGAGCTCTCGATCAAGCACGACGTCGACCCCAACGAGGTCGTGGGCGTCGGCGACGAGGTCGAGGCCCTGGTCCTCCAGAAGGAGGACAAGGAAGGCCGCCTGATCCTGTCCAAGAAGCGCGCCCAGTACGAGCGCGCCTGGGGCACGATCGAGGCCAAGAAGGAAGCCGACGAGGTCGTCGAGGGCACCGTCATCGAGGTCGTCAAGGGTGGGCTCATCCTCGACATCGGCCTCCGTGGCTTCCTGCCCGCGTCGCTGGTCGAGATGCGTCGCGTCCGCGACCTGCAGCCCTACGTGGGCCAGAAGATCGAAGCCAAGATCATCGAGCTGGACAAGAACCGCAACAACGTGGTCCTGTCCCGCCGCGCCTGGCTCGAGCAGACCCAGTCCGCGGTCCGCCAGAACTTCCTCACGACCCTGCAGAAGGGTCAGGTCCGTTCCGGCGTCGTCTCCTCGATCGTCAACTTCGGTGCGTTCGTGGACCTCGGCGGCGTCGACGGTCTGGTGCACGTCTCCGAGCTGTCCTGGAAGCACATCGACCACCCCTCCGAGGTCGTCGAGGTCGGCCAGGAGGTCACGGTCGAGGTCCTGGACGTCGACATGGACCGCGAGCGCGTGTCCCTGTCGCTCAAGGCGACGCAGGAAGACCCGTGGCAGCAGTTCGCCCGGACCCACGCGATCGGTCAGGTCGTCCCGGGCAAGGTCACCAAGCTCGTCCCGTTCGGTGCGTTCGTGCGCGTCGACGACGGCATCGAGGGCCTGGTCCACATCTCCGAGCTGGCCGAGCGCCACGTCGAGGTGCCGGAGCAGGTCGTCCAGGTCAACAGCGACATCTTCGTCAAGGTCATCGACATCGACCTCGAGCGTCGCCGGATCTCGCTGTCGCTGAAGCAGGCCACCGAGTCCCTCGCCGCCGCCGGCGACGAGTTCGACCCGTCGCTCTACGGCATGGCCGCGGACTACGACGAGCAGGGGAACTACAAGTACCCCGAGGGCTTCGACCCCGAGACGAACGAGTGGCTCGAGGGCTACGAGACCCAGCGCGAGGAGTGGGAGGGCCAGTACGCCCTCGCCCACGAGCGCTGGGAGCAGCACAAGAAGCAGGTCGCCGAGGCCGCCGAGGCCGAGGCGAAGGCCGAGGCCGAGGGCACCACGGCGACCGCCTCGAGCAGCAGCTCCAGCAGCAGCAGCTCGTCGTCGGCTCCGTCGTCCTACACCTCGGAGGCTCCGGAGGCCGCGGGCACGCTCGCGTCCGACGAGGCCCTCGCCGCCCTTCGCGAGAAGCTGACCGGCGGCAACTGAGGCCAGTAGCCCAGGTGCCTCGCTGAGCTGAGGTGCGAAGGCCCCGACCGGGATCCCGGTCGGGGCCTTCGTGCGTCCGGCGCCGTGCGCAGGCGTCGAGGGTCCGCGACGACGACGTGCGGACCGGTCAGCGCAGGACGGGCGGGGGAGCGGTGCTCGACCGCACGACGAGTTCGGGGCTGACGCTGCCCGGCTCGACGACCCGGTCCCGCAACCGCCCCAGGAGCACGCGGACGCACCGCTTGCCGATCTCGGCGAAGTCCTGGTGCACCGTCGTCAGCGGCGGGGCGAAGTAGGCGGCCTCGGGCACGTCGTCGAACCCCACGACCGACACGTCGTCGGGGACCCGCAGACCCTTGCCCGCCAACGCGCTCAGGGCGCCGACGGCCATCGCGTCGTTGGCGACGAAGAGGGCCGTGACCTCCTGCAGCGGCAGGTCGAGGGCGGCCGCGTGTCCGGAGGCGGCCGTCCAGTCCCCGCGCACGGGCCGGGGCACGACGCGCAGCCGTTCCACGAGGGCCGTCCGCCAGCCGGTGGAACGGGCGCGGGACTCGGCCCAGTCGGTCGGGCCTCCGAGGTGGTGGACGGTGCGGTGGCCGAGGTCGAGCAGGTGGTCGGTCGCGGCGCGGGCGGCGGCGACCTCGGCCCAGTAGGCGTCGGCGACGCCGGCTCCGTCGAGGCCGGGGGCGAGCACGCACGGGAAGGCGGCGTCCACGGCGCGGACCGCGTCCTGCGCCTCGTCCTCGGGCACGACGGCGATCGCCCCGTCGACGAACTGCGCGCGCAGGTCTTCCAGGGCCTCCTGGACGCTGGCCGTGGTGAGCTCGGGCAGCATCACGAGGGACACGGAGTAGCCGGTGGCCCGGGCCGCCTCCTGGATCCCCTGCAGGGTCATCGCCGCCCCGTAGAGGGCGGCGTTGGCGGCGACGACGCCGAT
This sequence comes from Kineococcus endophyticus, assembly GCF_040796495.1. Lineage (NCBI taxonomy): Bacteria > Bacillati > Actinomycetota > Actinomycetes > Kineosporiales > Kineosporiaceae > Kineococcus > Kineococcus endophyticus. The sequence goes on from NZ_JBFNQN010000013.1 coordinate 112,162, forward strand.
GCGGTGCGAGCGCTTTGTGACGAGGGTGCGGGCCGCGACGTTGGGGCGGTAGCCGATCTCGGCGATCGCGGCCTCGACCCGTTCCCGCGTGCGCCGCGCGACGGACGGGCTGCCGCGCACGACGCGGGAGACGGTCTGCTGGGAGACGCCGGCGAGCTGGGCGACGTCGGCCAGGACGGGGACGCGCGCCTCGGCGTCGGGGCCGGAGCCCCGCTCGTCGGAGTCCGCGGACATGACGGTCCCGCTTCCTGCAGGCCGTTCCTCGGCAGCGAGGAGCGGTGGTGGATGGGTGGCGAGGGAGCGTCGCACCGTCCTCGCGGCAGCAGAGTAACCCAGGAACCGGCGTGCACAGCCGCCTGCGGGCAAGCTGGGTGCAACCGGGTGATCCGCTTGACGAGCCCGTTTGGCAACGCTAACAATGAGGACATCCGAACGACCTGCGGGTGGCGACGAGACGAGGAAGCTCGGCTCCCACCGGCAGCCCCCAGCGCCACCACGGCGCACATCCCCATCCCGTCGCGGCCGGACGCCGCGCGGGTTCACGAGGTACAGAGGAGTCCCGCCGTGATGAAACGCCGCAGTGCCCTTGCCGTCTTCGGTGCCGGCCTGGCCCTGACCCTCGCCGCCTGTGGCGGCGGCGGTGCCGGGACCGGTGCCGACGGAGGCAGCAGCAGCGCCCCCGCCGACAAGGGCGACATCACCGTCGGCGTCGCGATGCCGACCCAGACCTCCGAGCGCTGGATCGCGGACGGCAACAACGTCAAGGCGGGTCTGGAGAAGGCCGGCTACAAGGTCGACCTCCAGTACGCCAACGACGACATCCCGACCCAGTCGCAGCAGATCGACCAGATGATCACCAAGGGCGACAAGGTCCTCATCGTCGCGGCGATCGACGGCACCGCGCTCTCGAGCCAGCTGTCCTCGGCGGCCTCCGCCGGCATCAAGGTCATCTCCTACGACCGCCTCATCCGCGGTTCCAAGGACGTCGACTTCTACGTCTCCTTCGACAACTACAAGGTCGGTGTGCAGCAGGGCACCTCGCTGCTGACCGGTCTCGGCCTGAAGAACGCCGACGGGTCCGAGGGCACCGCCGCCGGCCCGTTCAACGTCGAGCTGTTCGCGGGTTCGCTGGACGACAACAACGCCCAGTTCTTCTGGGACGGCGCGTACGACACGCTCAAGCCGTACATCGACTCCGGCAAGCTCAAGGTGAAGTCCGGCCAGACGAAGATCGACCAGGCCGCGATCCTCCGGTGGCAGCAGGAGACCGCGCAGAAGCGCATGGAGGACCTGCTGACCTCCGCGTACAACGACGGCAGCAAGGTCGACGGCGTCCTGTCGCCCTACGACGGCATCTCCCGCGGCATCATCACCGCGCTGCAGAACGCCGGCTACGGCGGGTCCGGCACCAAGATGCCGGTCATCACCGGTCAGGACGCCGAGATCGCCTCCGTCAAGCTCATCAACGACGGCGTGCAGTACTCGACCATCTTCAAGGACACCCGCAAGCTGGCCGACCAGGCCGTCACCGCGGCGACCGCCCTGGTCGAGGGCAAGGAGCCCGAGGCGAACGACACCAAGACGTACGACAACGGCGTCAAGGTCGTCCCCTCGTACCTCCTGGAGTCCCAGGTCGTCACGAAGGACAACGTCAAGTCCGCCCTCGTCGACACCGGGTACTACACCCAGGCCGAGGTCGACGCCGGCAAGGCCAGCTGACCTCACCACCGTCCCCGTCCCGGGTCCTCGCGGACCCGGGGCGGGGTTCGTGCGGTCCAGCCACAAACTCCCGAACACGACGAGGGACGACGGTTCACCGATGACCGAGAACACCCGTACCACGCGCTCCGAGAACATCCTCGAGATGCGCTCCATCACCAAGACCTTCCCGGGGGTCAAGGCTCTGTCCGACGTCTCGCTGTCGGTGCGCCGCGGTGAGGTCCACGCGATCTGCGGGGAGAACGGCGCCGGGAAGTCGACCCTCATGAAGGTGCTCTCCGGGGTGTACCCGCACGGCACCTACGAGGGCGAGATCCACTTCGACGGAAACCTCTCGACGTTCTCGGGCATCGTGGACAGCGAGAAGGCGGGGATCGCCATCATCCACCAGGAGCTGGCCCTCGTGCCCTACCTGTCGGTGGCCGAGAACCTCTTCCTGGGCAACGAGATCAAGGGCCGCGGCGGTCTCATCGACTGGAACCGCACGAACGGCGAGGCCTCGAAGCTGCTCCAGCGCGTCGGTCTGGCGGAGAACCCCACCACGCCCATCGGTCAGCTCGGCGTCGGCAAGCAGCAGCTGGTCGAGATCGCCAAGGCCCTCAGCAAGGACGTCAAGCTCCTCATCCTCGACGAGCCGACGGCCGCGCTGAACGACAACGACTCCGCGCACCTGCTCGACCTCCTGCGCCAGCTGCGCGACGAGGGCATGACGAGCATCATGATCTCCCACAAGCTGAACGAGATCGAGGCGATCTCGGACTCGGTGACGATCATCCGCGACGGCCGCACGATCGAAACCCTCGACATGCGGGCCGACGCCGTCACCGAGGACCGCATCATCCGCGGCATGGTCGGCCGCGACCTCGACAGCCGCTACCCCGAGCGCGAGTCCCACCCCGGCGAGGAGATCCTCCGCATCGAGGGCTGGACCGTCGGGCACGCCAACCAGGACCGCCTCGTCGTCGACGGGGCCTCGCTGAACGTCCGCGCGGGCGAGGTCGTCGGCATCGCCGGCCTCATGGGCGCCGGGCGCACCGAACTGGCGATGAGCGTGTTCGGCCGCAGCTACGGCCGGTACCTCGGCGGGAAACTGTTCCTGCACGGCAAGGAGGTGCAGGCGCGCTCGGTCCGCGAGGCGATCAAGGTCGGCCTGGCCTACGCCACCGAGGACCGCAAGAAGTTCGGCCTGAACCTCATCGACGACATCAAGCGCAACGTCTCCGCGGCCGCGCTCGACAAGCTCGCGAACGGCGGTTTCGTCGACGCGAACGAGGAGATCAAGGTCGCCGAGGACAGCAAGCGGAGCATGAACATCAAGGCTCCGACCGTCAGTGCGCTGACCGGCAAGCTGTCCGGGGGGAACCAGCAGAAGGTCGTCCTGTCGAAGTGGATCTTCTCCGACCCCGAGGTCCTCATCCTCGACGAACCCACGCGCGGCATCGACGTCGGCGCGAAGTACGAGATCTACACGATCATCAACCGCCTGGTGGCCGCCGGGAAGGCCGTCATCGTCATCTCCTCCGAACTCCCCGAACTGCTCGGGATCTGCGACCGCATCTACACGCTGTCGGCCGGGCGCATCACCGGCCAGCTGCCGATCGCCGAGGCGAGCCAGGAGAGCCTCATGGTCCTCATGACCAAGGGCGGCAGCCTCACGACCGCGCCCGACCCCCACCCCACCGACGACCTCACCCCGCAGGAGCGCACCGCATGAGCGGCAGCACGCTGACCAAGGACAAGCCGGCGCCCACGCCGAAGACCGGCAGCGCGAACCCCTTCGTCGCGATCACCCAGAACCTGCGCGAGAGCGGCATCTACATCGCGTTCGTCGTCGTGGTGCTGCTCTTCGCGATCCTCACCGACGGGCTGTCCCTGAGCCCGGGCAACATCACGAACATCGTGCTGCAGTACTCGTACGTGCTCGTGCTCGCCATCGGCATGCTCATCGTCATCGTCGCCGGGCACATCGACCTGTCCGTCGGGTCCGTCGTCGCGCTGACCGGCGCGGTCTCGGCGCAACTCGTCATCGGGTCCAGCCAGCCGTGGTGGGTCGGGGTCCTGGCGGCCCTCGGCGTCGGCATCGCCATCGGTGTGTGGCAGGGCTTCTGGGTCGCGGTCGTGGGCATCCCCGCCTTCATCGTCACCCTGGCCGGCATGCTGCTGTTCCGTGGTCTGACCTTCTACGTGCTCGACAACGTCTCGCTGTCGCCGTTCCCCGAGCAGTACACGAAGGTCGCGACCGGGTTCAGCAACGGCCTCATCGGTGGCAACGGGTACGACGCCTTCACGCTGCTCATCGCGGCGCTGGCCGTCGTCGCCTTCGCGGTCACCCAGGTCCGCACCCGCGTCGCCAAGGTCCGCTACCAGCAGGTCGTGGACGCGATGCCGCTGTTCATCCTGAAGATCGTCGGCGTGGCCGTCGTCGTCATGGCCTTCGCCTGGCAGCTGGCCCACAGCCGTGGTCTGCCGATCGTCCTCATCATCCTGGCCGTGCTGATCCTGGCCTACTCGACGGTCATGAAGTCCTCGGTCTTCGGCCGTCAGGTCTACGCCATCGGCGGCAACCTGGCCGCGGCCCAGCTCTCCGGCGTCAACGTCCGCCGGGTGAACTTCTGGATCTTCGTCAACATGGGCTTCCTCGCCGCGGTCGCGGGGGTCATCTTCTCCTCGCGGTCCAACGGGGCCCAGCCCAGCGCCGGCAACAGCTTCGAGCTCGACGCCATCGCGGCCGCCTTCATCGGTGGTGCGGCCGTCACCGGCGGTGTCGGCAAGATCCAGGGCGCGATGATCGGTGGTCTGCTCGTCGGCGTCATCTCCAACGGGATGCAGCTGCTGGGTGTCGACCAGTCGCTCCAGTCGGTCATCAAGGGCCTCGTGCTGCTGCTCGCCGTCGCCTTCGACGTCTTCAACAAGCGGCGCAGCGGCGTCCGCTGACGCACTCTTCACCCGCAGGGCCCGTCCGGTTCGTCCGGGCGGGCCCTGCGTGCGTCCGGGGCTAGGGTCGGGGCCGTGCTGCGCGTGGGGCTGACCGGTGGGATCGGGGCGGGCAAGTCGACGGTGTCCCGGCTGCTGGTGCAGCTCGGTGCCGTGCTCGTCGACGCGGACGTCGTCGCCCGCGAGGTCGTCGCCGTCGGCACCCCGGGGCTGGCGGCCGTCGTCGAGGAGTTCGGCCCGGACGTGCTCGCCGCCGACGGCTCGCTGGACCGCCCCGCGCTCGGTCGGATCGTCTTCGGGGACACCGCCCGGCGGGAGGCGCTCAACGCGATCGTGCACCCGCTCGTCGCGGCCCGGCGGGCCGAGCTGGCCGCCGCCGCCCCCGACGACGCCGTCGTCGTCGAGGACGTGCCACTGCTCGTCGAGACCGGGGCCGCCCCGACGTACCCGCTCGTCGTGGTCGTCGACGCGGACGCGGCCGAACGCGAACGGCGGCTCGTCACCGAGCGGGGGATGGAGGTCGAGGCGGCGCGGGCGCGGATCGCCGCGCAGGCGACCGACGAGGAGCGCCGCGCGGCCGCCGACGTGCTGCTGCCCAACCCCCGCCACCGGGACGGCGTCCCGGACCCGCTGCCCGGGCTCGTCGAGCGGCTGTGGCGTGAGCGGCTCGTGCCGTTCGAGGAGGGGCTCCGTGCGGGCCGGCGCGGTCCGGTGCCCGTCGGGACACCGGCCGAGGGCGACCGGCACCGCGTGCTGCACCGCCTCTCGAGGGCGGGCGGCCCGGCGTGGCTGTTCGAGGGGGACCGCTGGCCGCTGGGGGCGTGGGTGTCCGCCGAGAGCGGACTGGCGGACCTCGGGTACGTCCCCGCAGGTCAGCGGCGGTGGGACAGCGCCGACCCGGGGTGCGCAGTGAGCGTGACGGTGCTGCCGGAGGTCATCGAGAGGCTGAGTGTCGGAGGTCCGACCTAGTCTTCCCCCATGCGGCCGACGACAGACATCCAGCGCCGGGTGGCCCCCTTCGAGGTGGTCTCCGAGTACTCCCCTTCGGGGGACCAGCCCACCGCCATCGCCGAGCTGGCGCGACGGGTGAACGCGGGCGAGCAGGACGTCGTGCTCCTCGGCGCGACGGGCACGGGGAAGTCGGCGACGACGGCCTGGCTCATCGAGCAGGTGCAGCGCCCCACGCTCGTCATGGCCCCGAACAAGACGCTCGCCGCGCAGCTGGCCAACGAGTTCCGCGAGCTGCTGCCCAACAACGCCGTCGAGTACTTCGTCTCCTACTACGACTACTACCAGCCCGAGGCGTACGTCCCGCAGTCGGACACCTACATCGAGAAGGACTCCTCGGTCAACGACGAGGTCGAGCGGCTGCGGCACTCCGCGACGAACTCCCTGCTGACGCGCCGCGACGTCATCGTGGTCGCGACCGTGTCGTGCATCTACGGCCTCGGCACCCCGCAGGAGTACGTCGACCGGATGGTGACGCTGAAGGTTGGCGACACGATCGAGCGGGACGAACTGCTGCGCAAGTTCATCGTCGAGCAGTACACCCGCAACGACCTGGCCTTCACCCGCGGCACCTTCCGCGTGCGGGGCGACACCGTGGAGATCATCCCGCAGTACGAGGAGCACGCGCTGCGGATCGAGTTCTTCGGCGACGAGATCGACAAGCTCTACACGCTGAACCCGCTGACCGGGGAGGTGCTGCGCGAGGAGGAGCTGGTCTACGTCTTCCCCGCCTCGCACTACGTCGCCGGCCCCGAGCGCCTCGAGCGCGCCATCGGCACCATCGAGGCCGAGCTGACGGAGCGGCTGGCCGAGCTGGAGCAGCAGGGCAAGCTGCTGGAGGCGCAACGGCTGCGGATGCGCACGACGTACGACATCGAGATGCTCCGCCAGGTCGGCTCGTGCTCCGGGGTCGAGAACTACTCCCGCCACCTCGACGGCCGCGGTCCCGGGTCGGCGTCGAACACGCTGCTGGACTACTTCCCCGAGGACTTCCTCCTCGTCATCGACGAGTCCCACGTGACGGTGCCCCAGATCGGGGCGATGTACGAGGGCGACATGTCCCGCAAGCGGACCCTGGTGGACTTCGGGTTCCGCCTGCCCAGCGCCATGGACAACCGCCCCCTGCGCTGGGAGGAGTTCCTCGAGCGCACGGGCCAGACGGTCTACCTGTCGGCGACGCCGGGGGACTACGAGCTCTCCCGCGGCAAGGGGGTCGTGGAGCAGATCATCCGCCCGACGGGGCTGGTCGACCCCGAGGTCGTCGTGAAGCCGACGAAGGGGCAGATCGACGACCTCCTGCACGAGATCTCGCTGCGGACGGCGAAGGACGAGCGCATCCTCGTCACGACGCTGACGAAGAAGATGGCCGAGGACCTCACGGACTACTTCCTCGAGCAGGGCGTCCGCGTGCGGTACCTGCACTCCGAGGTCGACACCCTGCGTCGCGTGGAACTCCTGCGCGAGCTGCGGCAGGGCGAGTACGACGTCCTCGTCGGCATCAACCTGCTGCGCGAGGGCCTGGACCTGCCGGAGGTCTCGCTCGTCGCGATCCTCGACGCCGACAAGGAGGGCTTCCTGCGCTCGTCGAAGTCGCTCATCCAGACGATCGGGCGCGCGGCCCGCAACGTCTCCGGTCAGGTGCACATGTACGCCGACCGCATCACGCCGTCGATGGCCGAGGCGATCGAGGAGACGAACCGCCGCCGCGAGAAGCAGATCGCCTACAACACCGAGCGCGGTGTGGACCCGATGCCGCTGCGCAAGAAGATCGCCGACATCACCGACCTCATCGCCCGCGAGGACGCCGACACCGCCGAACTCCTCGCGGCGGCCAAGGGCGGGGGCCAGGGCGGCAGCGGCCGGTCGCAGTCGCGCGGCAAGGCCCCGACGCCGGGCAAGGGCGCGAAGGGCAAGAACGTCGGCCGCGAGGTGGGGCCCGAGCCGAAGGCGGGGATGCCCCAGGCCGACCTCGCCGACCTCATCCAGGAGCTGACCGACCAGATGCACTCGGCCGCCGCCGAGCTGCAGTTCGAACTGGCGGCGCGGCTGCGCGACGAGGTCGGCGACCTCAAGAAGGAGCTGCGGGGGATGCGCGCGGCGCAGGGGGCCTGAGCCCTCGAGCCCACCGGCTCACCCGGCGGGCTGCTGCGACGTCAGGTGCAGCAGCAGTCCGCCGGGCCCTGCCGACCGGCCTCCGGACCCGCGGGTGCGGACCAGGGCGAAGCGGCGGGGCCCCGTCCGCCCGTGCAGCACGAAGACCGTCCTGCGCTCGTCCCGGTCCTCCAGCTCCCACCAGCCGGTGTCCGCGATGGTCTTCGTGGCGTCCTCGTAGGTGAGGTGGTCCAGGTCGTGGTCGGGGACCGCGATCGCCAGCCGGTTGCGGGCGGCCGCGGTCGGCAGGCCGTTGGGCAGGGCCCAGGACCGCAGCACGCCGTCCTCCGCCAACCGCAGGTCGTGGTGCGGCCGCGGGAGGCGGTGGTCGTGCAGGACGAACGGGGGCCGGCCGTCCCCTCCTGACCGGCCGGCGCCCGGCGCCTCGACCCGACGCGTCAGGAGTGCCCGGGAGCCGGCGGGACGGGGGAGACGCTGCCGGTCTCCTGCAGGTGCTCCAGCAGGACCTCGCTGATGGACCGCAGCTGCTGCAGCTGGTCGTCGGTCAGCCGGTCGAACAGCGTGGTGCGCACCGTCTCCACGTGCCCGGGGGCCGCAGCCGCCAGGGCCTCCAGCCCCTTGTCCGTCAGCACGGCGAGGTAGCCGCGACCGTCCGTCGGGCAGGCCTCCCGGCGGATCCAGCCGCGCTCCTCCATCCGGGCCACCGCGTGCGAGACGCGGCTGCGGGAGGAGAGGGAGGACTCGGCCAGCTCGCTCATCCGCAGGGACCGGTCAGGGGCCTCGGACAGGCGCACGAGCATCTCGTAGTACGTCAGGAGGATCCCGGAGTCCCGTTGCAGCTGCCGGTCGAAGCGGTCGAGGAGCAACTGCGTCGCGGACAGGAACGTCCGCCAGGTCACCTGCTCGTCGTCGTCCAGCCAGCGCGTCGGGCCGGTCGCGGCGGACTCGGCCACAGCGTCGGCGGCGGGGACGCCGGCGACCGCGAGGTGGTGGGGGTGGGCGTCCTGCAGGGCGGAGACGGGTGGAGCCATGTACTGAGGGTAAGCAGAACGCTCAACTACCTGCGTCCGCCGATCGGTGGACGCCCACCCGTGCAGTCCTCACGGGTGGCGTCCCCGGACCGCGCGCGGAGGCTCGTGTCGGAGGTGGCGCCTAGGGTTGCCCCGTGGCATCCCGGACCCCCTCCTCCAGCGCGAAGACCCCGAGCGCGAAGACCCCGAGCGCGAAGACCGCGAGAGCGAAGACCCAGAGCGCGACGGGGACCGCGGCGTCCCCGCAACCGGTGCCCGCCCAGGGCAGCGGCGGCGCCCGTCGCAGCCGGACCTCCGCCAGCTCGGCGACGCGCTCGGTGGCCAGCGCCCGCGCGGCGGGCGACCGCCTCGTCGTCCGGGGTGCCCGCGAGCACAACCTCAAGAACGTCTCGGTCGACCTTCCCCGCGACAGCCTCGTCGTCTTCACCGGCCTGTCCGGCTCGGGCAAGAGCTCGCTGGCCTTCGACACGATCTTCGCCGAGGGCCAGCGCCGCTACGTGGAGTCGCTGTCGGCGTACGCCCGCCAGTTCCTCGGCCAGATGGACAAGCCCGACGTGGACTTCATCGAAGGCCTGTCGCCGGCGGTGTCGATCGACCAGAAGTCCACGTCGCGCAACCCCCGCTCGACGGTCGGCACGATCACCGAGGTCTACGACTACCTGCGCCTGCTCTTCGCGCGGGCGGGCACGCCGCACTGCCCCGTCTGCGGGGAGCCGGTCGGCCGCCAGACGCCGCAGCAGATCGTCGACCAACTGCTGGAGATGCCCGACGGGACGCGCTTCCAGCTGCTCGCCCCGGTCGTGCGCGAGCGCAAGGGCGAGTACGCGGAGCTGTTCCGCGAGCTGCAGGCCAAGGGCTTCGCCCGCGCCCGGGTCGACGGCGAGGTCGTCCCCCTGGACAACCCGCCGACGCTGCAGAAGCGCCTCAAGCACACCATCGAGGTCGTCGTCGACCGCCTCGTCGTCAAGGACGGCGTCAAGCGCCGCCTCACCGACTCCGTCGAGACGGCGCTGCTGCTGTCCTCGGGGCTGCTCGTGGCCGACCTCGTCGACGTCGAGGGCCCCGAGGGGGAGCGCCGCTTCTCCGAGAAGATGGCGTGCCCCAACGAGCACCCCCTGGAGCTGGACGAGATCGAGCCGCGCTCCTTCTCCTTCAACTCCCCGTTCGGGGCGTGCCCGGAGTGCACGGGCATCGGGACCCAGCTCGAGGTCGACCCCGAGCTCGTCGTGCCGGACGAGGACCTCTCCCTGGAGGAGGGGGCCATCGCGCCGTGGACGGCGGGGTCGGCCGACTACTTCGAGCGCCTCGTCACGGCGCTCGCCGCCGACCTGTCCTTCTCGACGACGACCCCGTGGCGGGCCCTGCCCAAGCGCGCCAAGGACGCCCTGCTGTACGGCAAGGACCACCAGGTCCACGTCCGCTACAAGAACCGGTGGGGCCGTGAGCGGTCGTACTCCACGGGCTTCGAGGGCGTCGTCGAGTTCGTCAAGCGCCGGCACGCCGAGACCGAGTCGGACTCCTCGAAGGAGCGGTACGAGGGGTACATGCGCGAGACGCCGTGCCCCGTGTGCCAGGGGGCGCGGCTCAAGCCCACCTCGCTGGCCGTGAAGATCGCCGGACGCTCGATCTCCGACATCTGCGCCCTGCCGATCGACGAGTGCTCGCGCTTCCTCGACACGATGGAGCTGTCGGCGCGGGCCAAGAAGATCGCGGGCCAGGTGCTCAAGGAGATCCAGGCGCGGCTCGGGTTCCTGCTCGACGTCGGTCTGGACTACCTGTCCCTGTCGCGCCCCTCGGGCACCCTGTCCGGCGGGGAGGCCCAGCGCATCCGGCTCGCGACGCAGATCGGCTCGGGGCTGGTGGGCGTGCTCTACGTGCTGGACGAGCCGTCGATCGGCCTGCACCAGCGCGACAACCGCCGGCTCATCGACACCCTGACGCGGCTGCGGGACCTCGGGAACACCCTCATCGTCGTCGAGCACGACGAGGACACCGTGCGCATCGCCGACTGGATCGTCGACTTCGGTCCCGGCGCGGGGGAGCGCGGCGGGGAGGTCGTGCACTCCGGCGACCTCGAGGGCCTGCTGACGAACCCGAAGTCGCTGACGGGCCAGTACCTCTCCGGCGCCCGGGCCATCGAGGTGCCCGCCCAGCGGCGCCCGCAGGACGGGCGCAAGCTCGTCGTCACCGGCGCCCGGCAGAACAACCTCAAGGACGTGACGGTCGAGTTCCCGCTCGGTCAGCTCGTCGCGGTGACGGGGGTGTCGGGGTCCGGGAAGTCGACGCTGGTCAACGACATCCTCTACACGGTGCTGGCCAACAAGCTCAACGGTGCCCGCCGGGTCCCCGGCCGGCACAAGTCGGTGGAGGGGCTGGAGCACCTCGACAAGGTCGTGCACGTCGACCAGAGCCCCATCGGCCGCACGCCGCGGTCGAACCCCGCCACGTACACGGGGGTCTTCGACCACATCCGCAAGCTGTTCGCCTCGGCACCGGAGTCGAAGCTGCGCGGCTACCAGCCGGGCCGCTTCTCCTTCAACATCAAGGGCGGCCGCTGCGAGGCGTGCGCGGGCGACGGCACGCTGAAGATCGAGATGAACTTCCTGCCGGACGTCTACGTCCCCTGCGAGGTGTGCCACGGGGCCCGGTACAACCGGGAGACCCTGGAGGTGCACTTCAAGGGCAAGACGATCGCCGAGGTCCTCGACATGCCGATCGAGGAGGCCGCCGACTTCTTCGCCGCGGTCCCGGCCATCTCCAGGTTCATGACGACCCTCACCGAGGTCGGCCTGGGCTACGTCCGGCTCGGGCAGCCGGCGACGACCCTGTCGGGCGGGGAGGCGCAGCGCGTGAAGCTGGCCTCGGAGCTGCAGCGGCGCTCCAACGGCCGCACGGTCTACGTCCTCGACGAGCCCACGACGGGCCTGCACTTCGAGGACATCCGCAAGCTCCTCGGCGTGGTTCAGGGCCTCGTCGACAAGGGCAACAGCGTGCTGGTCATCGAGCACAACCTCGACGTCATCAAGTCCGCGGACTGGCTCGTCGACATGGGGCCCGAGGGCGGCAACGGCGGCGGCACGGTCGTGTGCACCGGCACCCCGGAGGAGGTCGCGGCGGACCCGGCCAGCTACACGGGCCAGTTCCTCGCCGAGATCCTCCAGACCACCACGGCGACGGCGGGCACGCGGCGGCGTCGGGCGCGGGCCAGCTGAGGTCGCCGGCCCGGCGCCTCAGAACGGGGCGACGAGCTTGACCACCGACTCGACCACGACCCGGCTCGCCGAGCCGTCCCCGTAGGGGCTCGGCAGGGTCTGCAGCCGGGCTGGGTCGTCGGCCAGGGCGCGGCGGACGGCGGCGGCGAGCCGCAGTCCGCCGGGCACGAGAGTGGTGAAGGTGCCCAGGACCTCGGGACGCTCGGTCGCGCGGCGCACGAGCAGGGCCGGGCGCTTGAGGACGGAGGCCTCCTCGGCCGCGCCCTCCGCGTCCGAGACGAGCACGGCCGCTCGGTGCTGGACGACCGTCCTCTGCACGGGGTCCAGCGACCCCAGGACCGTGCACCGGTCCAGCAGGCCGCCGAACCCCAGCTCCCGCCACCGGTCCGCCGTCGACGGGCCGGCCGGGACGACCACCGGCAACCCGGCCTCGACGAGCGTCGCGACCTCCCCCAGGAGCTGGGCGAGCAGCTCGGGCTGTCCGGTGTGGTCGGGCCGGTCCACCGTGAGCAGCACGTACCCGGCCGGCAGCCGCAGCTCGGCGGCCAGGGCGTCCTGGGTGGCGTCGTCGGGCAGCAACCGGTGCAGCGACTCCACGACGGGGTCACCCGTGAGCAGGATCCGCTCGTCGGCGACGCCCTCGGCGCGCAGGGCGGCCACGGCCGCGGCGGAGGGGGCGCAGCACAGGTCGGCCAGGCCGTCCACGACCCGGCGGTGGTGCTCCTCGGGCTGCCGCCGGTCGTGGCTGCGCAGCCCCGCGCCGAGGTGCACGAGGTGCAGCCCCGCCGCGTTGGCGGCCAGCGCGCCCGCCAGGGCCGCGGTGCCGCCGCCGTGGACGAGCACCGCCGACGGCCGGTGCCCGGCGAGGACGTCGGCGAGCCCGGCCACGAGGGCGCCGAGCACCCGGCCCGACCCTCCGGAGGGCACCTCCACGTCCTCGCAGGCGCCGTCGGTCGCGGGTCGGGGCAGCCCGGTGGCCTCGCCGGTCCGCACCAGCACCCCGGCGGCCCCGAGCCGCTGCACCACCTCCGCCGTGCGCGTCGCGTCGAGGCCGTCGCCCACGACGACCGCGACCGGTCCGGGGGCGCCGTCCCCGACGGGGAAGCCCAGGGGCCGGCGCAGCACCCGCGGACGGTCGGGCGCCGCCGGCGCCGGGACGGACGGGCTGAGCGTCGGGGAGACCACACGCGGACGCTAGGACGGCACCGGCCCCCGGGCAGGCCGCGCGTGGGCCGATCGGGGCCGTGTTCACCCGCACCCCGCACGACCTCTCGCACACGGTGACCGGGCGGCAGCGGTGCGTCGCGGCACGGGGGTGACGGGCTCGTGTCGGACCGGCGACCTACCCTCGACCCCGTGCCCGACCCCGCCACCTACCGCCCCAAGCCGGGGGAGATCCCGGTCGAACCCGGGGTGTACCGCTTCCGCGACCCGCACGGCCGGGTGATCTACGTCGGCAAGGCCAAGAGCCTGCGGGCCCGCCTGTCGAACTACTTCCAGGACCTGTCCGCGCTGCACCCGCGCACCATGGCCATGGTCACCACGGCCGCCAGCGTCGAGTGGACCGTCGTGGCCACCGAGGTCGAGGCCCTGCAGCTGGAGTACTCCTGGATCAAGGAGTACGACCCCCGCTTCAACGTCAAGTACCGCGACGACAAGTCCTACCCGTACCTCGCCGTCACCATGGGCGACGAGTTCCCGCGCGTGCAGGTCATGCGCGGCGCCAAGCGCAAGGGCACCCGCTACTTCGGTCCGTACACCCACGCCTGGGCCATCCGCGAGACCGTCGACCTGCTGCTGCGCGTCTTCCCCGTCCGCACGTGCTCGACGGGGGTCTTCAAGCGCGCCGGCCAGGTCGGCCGCCCCTGCCTGCTGGGGTACATCGACAAGTGCTCCGCGCCCTGCGTCGGGAAGGTGTCCGCCGAGGACCACAAGGACCTCGCGCAGGACTTCTGCGACTTCATGGCCGGCAACACCGCCAAGTTCGTCCGCCGCGCCGAGCGCGAGATGAAGGCCGCCGCCGCCGAGATGGACTACGAGCGCGCGGCCCGCCTCCGGGACGACCTCGGCGCCCTCACCAAGGCCCTGGAGAAGTCCGCCGTCGTCCTGCCCGACGCGACCGACGCCGACGTGTTCGCCATCGCCGACGACGAGCTCGAGGCCGCCGTGCAGGTGTTCCACGTCCGGGGTGGACGCGTCCGCGGCCAGCGCGGGTGGATCTCCGAGAAGGTCGAGGACGTCGGCACCCCCGAACTCGTCGAGCAGCTGCTGCTGCAGGTGTACGGCGGCGAGACCGGCGAGGGCGTGCCCCGCGAGGTGCTCGTCCCCGAGCTGCCGGCCACCGTCGAGGCCGACGTGGAGGACTGGCTCAGCGAGCTGCGCGGCTCCCGCGTGGACCTGCGCGTCCCCCAGCGCGGGGACAAGCGCGCCCTGATGGAGACGGTGCACCGCAACGCGACCCAGGCCCTGGCCCTGCACAAGACCCGCCGTGGCGGGGACCTCACCACCCGCAGCCTGGCCCTGCAGGAGCTGCAGGAGGCCCTCGGCCTGGAGGAGGCCCCGCTGCGCATCGAGTGCTACGACGTCTCCCACACCCAGGAGACCAACGTCGTCGCCTCCATGGTCGTCTTCGAGGACGGCCTGCCGAAGAAGGCCGACTACCGGCGCTTCGCCGTCCGCGGCGACGAGGGCGGCGTGGACGACACCCGCGCGATGCGCGAGGTCCTGTCCCGGCGCTTCCGCCGGATGCGCTCGGAGCAGGACGGCGGGCCGGGCCAGAGCGCGGCGATCACGGAGAGCGCCGACGGCGTCGAGGTCGAGACGTCCGGAGCGGTCGGCGGGGAGGTTCTGGCCGGCATCGACCCCGAGACCGGTCGCCCCCGCCGCTTCGCCTACGCCCCCAACCTCGTCGTCGTCGACGGCGGCCGGCCCCAGGTCGAGGCCGCCGCGCGCGCCCTGGCCGACGTGGGGGTCGTCGACGTCGCCCTGTGCGGGCTCGCCAAGCGGCTGGAGGAGGTCTGGCTGCCGGGGGAGGAGCACCCCGTCGTCCTGCCCCGCACCAGCCAGGGGCTCTTCCTGCTGCAGCGCGTGCGCGACGAGGCCCACCGCTTCGCCATCACCTACCACCGCTCCAAGCGGTCCAAGGCGATGACGACCTCCGCGCTCGACGGCGTCCCCGGCCTCGGCCAGGCCCGCAAGACGGCGCTGCTCCGGCACTTCGGCTCCGTCAAGAAGCTGCGCGCCGCCACCGCCGAGGAGCTGGCCGCCGTCCCGGGCATGGGTGCCAAGACCGCCGCGGCCGTCGTGGAGGCGCTCGCGGGGTCGTCGGCGGCCACCGAACCCGCCGTCAACACCGCCACGGGGGAGCTCCTCGACTGAGCCCACCGTGGCGGGGAGTGCGACCACGGCAGGTGACCGGTCGACCGCGGCGAGTTCCCACCTCGTCGCGGACGACACGCCCGGGATGACAGGATGAGCGCGTGCAGGAGACGGCGGAGGGCGTGGACCCGCGGGACGGGGCGGACGCCCGGAGTTCTGCGGGCACCGGACCGGACCGGCAGCGGCGGCCCGAACTGCTCATCATCACCGGGATGTCCGGCGCGGGGCGGTCCACGACGGGCAAGGCCCTCGAGGACCTCGGCTGGTACGTCGTGGACAACCTGCCGCCGCAGATGCTCGAACCGCTCGCCGAGCTCGCGGCCCGTGCAGGACAGGCGATCCCGCGCCTGGCCGTCGTCGTCGACGTCCGCGGCCGCAGCTTCTTCGCCGAGCTGACCGGCGCGCTCGCCGCCCTCGACACCCGGCACGTCTCCCCGCGGGTGCTGTTCCTCGACGCCACCGACGAGGTCCTCGTCCGCCGGTTCGAGTCCGTCCGGCGCCCACACCCGCTGCAGGGCGACGACCGCATCGTCGACGGCATCGCCCGCGAACGGGCCCTGACGGGCGAGCTGCGCGCCCGCGCCGACGTCGTCGTGGACTCCAGCTCCTTCAACGTCCACCAGCTCGGCGCGCTCGTCGCCTCCCTCTTCGAGGCCGACCGCGCCGACGACCTGCGCGTGACCGTCATGAGCTTCGGCTTCAAGTACGGCACCCCCGCCGACGCCGAGCACGTCGCCGACGTGCGGTTCATCCCGAACCCGCACTGGGAACCGGAGCTGCGGCCGCTCACCGGCCAGGACGCGCCCGTCTCCCGGTTCGTGCTCGCCGCCGAGGGCGCCACCCCGTTCCTTGACCGCTACGAGTCCGCGCTGGCCCCCGTCTTCGACGGCTACCGCCGCGAGAACAAGCGGTACGCGACCATCGCCATCGGGTGCACCGGTGGCAAGCACCGCTCGGTGGCGATGGCCGAGGAGCTCGGCGCCCGCCTGCGCCGCGACGGCGTCCCCGTCCGCGTGCTGCACCGCGACCTGGGTCGGGAGTGAGACCCCTGCCCGAGTCCACCCACCCCTCCGCCACCAGCTTCCCCACCGGCCTCATCCCCACGGTCGGCGCCCTGGCCCCCGTCGCCGCGCCCTCGAGCGCCCCGGCGGTCGTCGCGCTCGGCGGCGGCCACGGCCTGTCCGCCTCGCTGTCCGCGCTGCGCCACCTCACCGACCGCCTCACGGCCGTCGTCACCGTCGCCGACGACGGCGGGTCGTCCGGACGCCTGCGCCGCGAACTCGGCGGGCTGCCGCCGGGGGACCTGCGGATGGCCCTGTCCGCCCTGTGCGACGACTCCGAGTGGGGCCGCACCTGGCGCGACGTGCTGCAGCACCGCTTCTCCAGCGAGGGGTCCCTGCACCAGCACGCCACCGGCAACCTGCTCATCGCGACGCTGTGGGAGCTGCTCGGCGACGAGGTCGCCGGCCTGGACTGGGTGGGCCGGCTGCTCGGCGCCCGGGGCCGGGTCCTGCCCATGGCCGCCGTCCCGCTCGACATCGTCGCCGACGTCCTGGGACTCGTCCCGGGCGCGCCCGACGAGCTCACCGAGGTGCGCGGCCAGGTCGCGGTCGCCTCCACCACCGGTCGGGTCGCCAACGTCCGGCTGCTGCCGCCGGACCCGCCCGTGCGGCCGGAGGTCGTCGAGGCGATCACGACGGCGGACTGGGTCGTGCTCGGCCCCGGGTCCTGGTTCACCAGCGTCCTGCCGCACCTCATGGTCCCGGGGCTCGCGCAGGCCCTGACGCGGACCTCGGCGCGGACCTGCGTCACCCTCAACCTCGCCGTGCAGCCGGGGGAGACCGACGGCTTCAGCGCCGAGGCCCACCTGGAGGTCCTCGCCGCGCACGCGCCGGACCTGCGGGTGGACGCCGTCCTGGCCGACCCGGTGGCCGTGACCGACGTGGACGCCCTGCGGTCCGTCGCCGATTCGATGGGTGCGAACCTGTTGCTGCGCACCGTGTCCGTGGGGGACGGAACCCCCCGGCACGACGCGCTGCGGCTCGCGGCGGCCTACCGTGACGTCTTCGCGGCGGGGCCCTGACCAGGCGGGGGGCAGCGCGCGGCGCAGCGCGAGCAGACGGACGAGCACAGGCACAGCGGACGAGGGTCCCGGGGGAGGACGCACCATGGCGATGACGGCGGCGGTCAAGGACGAGCTGAGCCGGTTGCCGGTGACGACGACGGCGGCGCGCAAGGCCGAGGTGTCGGTCATGCTCCGCTTCGCCGGCGGCCTGCACATCGTGTCCGGGCGCATCGTCATCGAGGCCGAGCTCGACTCCGCCTCGATCGCGCGGCGGCTGCGGCGCGACATCGCCGACGTCTTCGGCCACCCCAGCGACCTGCTCGTCGTGCAGGCCGGCGGGCTGCGCCGCGCCACCCGCTACGTGCTGCGCGTCGCGCGCGACGGTGAGTCCCTGGCCCGCCAGACGGGGCTGCTCGACGGCCGCGGGCGGCCCGTGCGCGGTCTGCCCTCGCACATCGTCTCCAGCTCCACCCAGATCGCCGAGGCCGCCTGGCGCGGGGCGTTCCTGGCCCGCGGCTCCCTCACCGAACCCGGCCGGTCCGCCGCGCTCGAGGTCACCTGCCCCGGCCCGGAGGCGGCGCTCGCCCTCGTCGGCGCCGCCCGCCGGCTGGAGCTGTCGGCCAAGGCGCGCGAGGTGCGCGGGGTGGACCGCGTCGTCCTGCGCGACGGCGACGCGATCTCGGCGCTGCTGACGCGCCTCGGAGCGCACGACGCGATGATGACGTGGGAGGAGCGGCGCATGCGCCGCGAGGTGCGGGCGACCGCCAACCGCCTCGCGAACTTCGACGACGCCAACCTGCGTCGCTCGGCGCGGGCCGCGGTCGCGGCGGGCGCACGCGTGGAGCGGGCCCTGGAACTCCTCGGCGAGGACATCCCCGACCACCTGCTGCAGGCCGGCCGGCTCCGGCTGGAGCACAAGCAGGCCAGCCTCGAGGAGCTCGGCCAGCTCGCGGACCCGCCCATGACCAAGGACGCGATCGCCGGCCGCATCCGGCGGCTGCTGGGGATGGCGGACAAGAAGGCCATCGAGCTCGGTGTGCCGGGCACGGAGTCGGGCCTGACGGCGGACATGCTCGACGCCTGAGCCACCCCGGGTCCGCGACGACGTGACGCAGGCCATAGGGTCGTGCCGACGCCGCGGGGCCCGCGGCGGGTGCCCCCGGTCGTCAGCGGGGTACCGCACCAGTACTGATCACGTACGGGACGCACGAGACGCACCCGGCCCGCCCGGTCACGGGGTGCGTCAAGGGATGGAGAGCGCATGACCACTCGGGTCGGCATCAACGGATTCGGCCGCATCGGCCGCAACTTCTTCCGCGCCGCACTCGCGCAGAACGCGGACGTCGAGATCGTGGCGGTCAACGACCTCACCGACGCCAAGGCGCTGGCGCACCTGCTCAAGCACGACTCCATCCTCGGCAAGCTCGCCGAGGACGTGCGCGTCGAGGGCGACTCGATCGTCGTCGGGTCGAAGAGCGTCAAGGTGCTCGCCGACCGCGACCCCGCCAACCTCGGCTGGGGCGACCTGGGCGTGGACGTCGTCGTGGAGTCCACCGGCTTCTTCACCGACGGCGAGAAGGCCAAGGCCCACCTGGCCGCCGGCGCCAAGAAGGTCGTCATCTCCGCGCCCGCCACCAACAACGACGTCACCGTCGTCATGGGCGTCAACGACTCCGACTACGACGCCTCGAAGCACTCGCTGATCTCGAACGCGTCCTGCACCACCAACTGCCTGGCCCCGCTGGCCAAGGTCCTCGACGACGCCTTCGGCATCGAGCGCGGCCTCATGACCACGGTCCACGCCTACACCGCGGACCAGAACCTGCAGGACGGCCCGCACAAGGACCTGCGCCGCGCCCGCGCCGCCGCCCTGAACATCGTCCCGACCTCGACGGGGGCCGCCAAGGCCATCGGCCTGGTCCTGCCGACGCTCAAGGGCAAGCTCGACGGGTACGCGCTGCGCGTGCCGGTCCCGACCGGTTCGGCGACCGACCTCACCGTCACCCTGGGCCGCGAGGTCACCGCCGACGAGGTCGACGCCGCCTACAAGGCCGCGGCCGAGGGCCCGCTCAAGGGCTACCTCGTGTACTCCGACGAGCCGCTGGTCTCCTCCGACATCGTCACCGACCCGGCGTCGTGCATCTACGACTCCGGCCTGACGAAGGTCAACGGCAACCAGGTCAAGGTCGTCGGCTGGTACGACAACGAGTGGGGCTACTCCAACCGCCTCGTGGACCTCGTCACGCTCGTGGGTTCCTCCCTCTGAGCCTCTGACACACTCCGGCCCGGACACTCGCGCGCACAGCACGAGTGCCCGGGCCGTCGTCCGTCCGGACCCGGACGGCAGCAGGATCCGGACAGCAGCAGAAGGGAACGTCCGTGAAGACCATCGACGACCTCGAGGCCCAGCTCGGCGGCCTCGCCGGCAAGCGGGTCCTCGTCCGCAGCGACCTCAACGTCCCCCTGGACCACTCCGGTGAGCAGCCGGTCATCACCGACGACGGCCGCATCCGCGCGTCGGTCCCGACGCTGCGGCGCCTCCTGGACGCCGGTGCCCGCGTCGTCGTGACGGCCCACCTCGGCCGTCCGAAGGGTGCCCCCGAGGCCAGGTACTCCCTCGCCCCGGTGCACGCCCGCCTGGCCGAGCTGCTGGACGGCGTGGACGTCGCCTTCTGCCCCGTCACGGTGGGCGCCGAGGCGACCGCCGCCGTGGCGGACCTGGGCGACGGGCAGGTCCTGCTGCTGGAGAACATCCGCTTCAACGCCGGTGAGACCAGCAAGGACGAGGGGGAGCGCGGTGCCTTCGCCGACGAGCTCGCCGCCCTGGCCGACGCCTACGTCTCCGACGGCTTCGGCGCGGTCCACCGCAAGCACGCCAGCGTCTACGACGTCGCACGCCGGCTGCCGCACGCCGCCGGCGGTCTCGTGGCGACCGAGGTCGAGGTCCTGCGCCGGCTGACGACCCACCCGGAACGGCCCTACGCCGTCGTCCTGGGCGGGTCGAAGGTCTCCGACAAGCTCGGCGTCATCGACAACCTCCTCGGCTCGCTCCTGACGTCGGGGGACCGCCTCCTCGTCGGCGGCGGCATGGTCTTCACGTTCCTCGCCGCGACGGGTCGCGAGGTCGGCAAGAGCCTGCTCGAGGCCGACCAGCTCGACCGGGTCCGCGGGTACGTGCAGAGCGCGCAGGACAAGGGCGTCGAGCTCGTCCTGCCCACCGACGTCGTCGCCGCGACGGCCTTCGCCGCCGACGCCGACCCGCAGGTCGTCTCCGCGGACGCGATCCCGGCCGACCGCCTCGGCCTCGACATCGGCCCCGACTCCGCCGCGACCTTCGCCGCGGCCCTCGCCGACGCCCGGACGGTGTTCTGGAACGGCCCCATGGGCGTGTTCGAGATGGAGCCCTACGCCGGCGGCACCCGTGCCGTGGCGCAGGCCCTCGTCGACGCGAAGGTCGCCTCCGGCGCGTTCAGCGTCGTGGGCGGGGGCGACTCGGCCGCCGCCGTGCGCACGCTCGGCTTCGCCGACGAGCAGTTCGGGCACATCTCCACCGGTGGTGGGGCGAGCCTGGAGTACCTCGAGGGCAAGCAGCTGCCCGGCCTCGACGTCCTCGACTGACACCCCACCCGAACCCCACCGACCTCGACGACCCGCAGGAAGGCGCACCGATGCCCCGCACCCCGCTCATCGCCGGCAACTGGAAGATGGTCCTGGACCACCAGCAGGGAACCCTGCTGGTCCAGAAGCTCGACTGGACCCTCAAGGACGCCAAGCACGACTACTCGGCCGTCGAGGTCGCCGTGCTGCCCTCGCACACGAGCCTGCGCACCGTGCAGACGCTCATCGAGGGCGACAAGCTCTCCGTGCGCCTCGGCGCCCAGGACGTCTCCGAGCACGACTCCGGGGCCTACACCGGTGAGGTGTCGGCCGCGCAGCTCGCCAAGCTCGGCGTCGCGTACGTGGCGGTCGGGCACTCCGAGCGCCGCCAGTACCACGGTGAGACCGACGCCGTGGTGCGTGCGAAGACGGCCAAGGCGCTGGCCGGCGGGATCGTCCCCATCGTCTGCGTGGGGGAGCCGTTGGAGGTCCGCAAGGCCGAGCAGCACGTCGAGCACACCGTCGGGCAGGTCACCCAGGCCCTCACGGGCCTGACGGCCGAGCAGGTCGCCGGGCTGGTGCTGGCCTACGAGCCGGTGTGGGCCATCGGGACCGGCGAGGTCGCGACGCCCGAGGACGCCCAGGAGGTGTGCTCCGCACTGCGCTCCGCCGTGGCCGAGCAGTTCGACCAGACGACGGCCGACGCCGTGAGGATCCTCTACGGCGGCAGCGTGAAGCCCGCCAACATCGCCTCGATCATGAAGCAGCCGGACGTCGACGGCGCCCTCGTCGGCGGGGCCAGCACGGACGCGGGCGACTTCGCCGCGATCGTGCGCTTCCGCGATCATCCGGCCTGAGGACGGCCGGTGATGGCCTAGGCTGGGCGGCGTGAGCGTCCTCCGCATCGTGCTGCAGGTGATCCTCGCGATCTCCAGCCTCTTCCTGACCCTGCTCATCCTGCTGCACAAGGGGAAGGGGGGCGGCCTGTCGGACATGTTCGGCGGCGGCGTCACCACGAGCCTGTCGGGCTCGAGCATGGCCGAGCGGAACCTCAACCGCTTCACGATCACGATCGGCTGCGTCTGGTTCGCGACCGTCGTGCTGCTCGGCCTGGTCGAGCGCTTCACCAACGAGTTCTGAGGAGACGACCGACGTGGCAGGTGGCAACGCCATCCGTGGCAGCAGGGTCGGCGCCGGCCCCATGGGGGAGGCGGAACGCGGTGACACCGCACCCCGCATCCGCATCTCGTACTGGTGCGCCAACGGGCACGAGACGAAGCCCAGCTTCGCCGAGGAGTCCGGGGTCGAGCCGCCGGAGACGTGGGACTGCCCGCGCTGCGGGTTCCCCGCCGGGACGGACCGGAGCAACCCGCCGGCTCCGCCGAAGAACGAGCCCTACAAGACGCACCTCGCCTACGTGAAGGAGCGCCGCTCCGACGCCGACGGCGAGGCCATCCTCAACGAGGCGCTGGACTCGCTGCGGGCGCGCGGTCTCATCCGCTGAGCCTCCCCGAGCACACGAAGGCCCCCTGCACACCGTGCAGGGGGCCTTCGTCGTCTCCGTGGTCCGTGCCTCAGAGGTCGGCGGCCGCGGCCTCATCGACGAGCCAGAGCGTCCGGTCGGTGCCGAAGACGCCGGCGGCCGGGGTCTCGGCGACGTCGCCCGCGGCGACGCCGCGCGCAACCGCGGCGGCCTTCTCCGCCCCCGCGGCGACGAGCCACACCTGCCGGGCCCGTGCAATCGCCCCGAACGTGAACGAGACGCGCAACGGCGGGGGCTTGGGGGACTCCCGGATGCCGACGACGCTGGACTCGTCGCGCGCCAGCCCCGGGTGGTGGGGGAAGAGCGAGGCGACGTGCCCGTCGGGGCCCATGCCCAGCAGCAGGACGTCGAACGCGGGCACCTCCGCGCCGTCGCCGTGCTGCAGCAGCTCGGCGGCGTAGCGGGCGGCGGCCGCGTCCAGGTCGTCGCCGTCGGGCCCGTCGACGGCCGGCGGGTAGTGGACGGTCGAGACGTCGAGGTCCAGCGCGCCGAGGAGGGCGTCCTGGGCCTGCGTCGCGTTCCGCTCCGGGTCGCCCGTCGGCAGGAACCGCTCGTCGGACCACCAGAAGTGCACCCGGCGCCAGTCCACCGTGTCCCGGCTCGCCGCCGCGGCGACCGCCGCGAGCGTCTTGCCGCCGATGGTGCCGCCCGTCAGCGAGACGTGCGCGACGCCCCGGGCGGACTGGGCGTCGGCCAGCGCCGTGACGAGCCGGTCGGCGGTGGCCGACGCGAGCACCTCCGGCGTGGCGTACCGGACGACGGAGACGTCGGAGCGGCTCACCGGCCCACCGCCCCGCGGGCGGCGCGGGCGCGCGGCGCGGTCTTCCCCGCCGCTGCCTTCGTCGCGACCGGTGCGGCGGCCTTCTTGCCGGCGGTTGCGCGCTTGCGGACCGTGGCACCCTTCGGCGTCTCGGAGTCGGGGGCCTCACCGGCGACCGGGGACGTGCCGTCGGAGCGCTCCTGCTCCGGCGGTGCGCCCTTCATCTGCTCGGACACCACGGCCGAAGCAGCCTCGGCGGCGGCCTGGCGCGCGGCGGCACCCCGGCTGCCCGAGAGCTTCCCGGCGTGCTCGGCGTCGCGGGCGGACATGACCTTCTTGCTGACCTGGGGCAGGCCGTCGCGCAGCACCTCGCCGTAGACCTCGTCGGGGTCCAGACGCCGCAGCTCCTCCGTCAGGCAGTCCTTCACCTGACGTCGGGCCAGGGACAGGCGCCGGTCGGGCTGACCGGGCTGGGTCAACGTGGCGACCGTCGCGTCGGGGCGGATCAGTTCCACCGCACCGGACTTGCGTTCCAGGCGGACGCTCTGCACGCCCGTTCCACGCCGGGTCCGGGCCCGCACGACCGGCGCCTTGAGCTTGGCCGCCAACCACGCGGCGAGCAGCTCGGTGCTCGGGCTGTCCGGGGCGCCCGCGACCGTGATCGACGTGACCGGCTCGTAGGGCGGCTGGTCCAGCGCCGCCGCGAGCAGCGCGCGCCAGTTCGTCAGCCGCGTCCAGGCGAGGTCGGTGTCGCCCTCGCGGTACGTCGTCCGCCGGGCCTCCAGCGCCTTGGCCGGGTCGCGCGACTCCGCGGAGTCGGTGATGCGGCGCTGGGCGATGCGGCCGATGGAGTCGGTGCGCAGGTCGTCCGGGGCCGAACCCGGCCAGTAGGCCACGATCGGCGCGTCCGGCAGCAGCAGCGAGACGATGGTCGTCTCGCCGTGCTCCACGAGCGGGCCGTAGGCGCGCAGCACGATGACCTCGCTGGCGCCGGCGTCCCCGCCGACGCGGATCTGCGCATCGAGCCGGGCGGCGCCCCGCTTGTTGCCGCGGGCCAGCACGAGCACCCGGCAGGGGTGCTCGCGGCTGGCCTCGTTGGCCGCGGCGATGGCGTCCTCGGCGTGGGCGTCGTCGGTGATGACGACGAGCGTCAGCACCCGGCCGAGGGCCACGGCCCCGCCGGAGTCGCGCAGGTCGATGAGCGCCTTGTTGATGG
The DNA here is from genome assembly GCF_040796495.1 of Kineococcus endophyticus. Taxonomy (NCBI): domain Bacteria; kingdom Bacillati; phylum Actinomycetota; class Actinomycetes; order Kineosporiales; family Kineosporiaceae; genus Kineococcus; species Kineococcus endophyticus. The sequence continues at coordinate 136,737 of NZ_JBFNQN010000013.1, forward strand.
CGCTCGTCGACGTGCTGGGCAGGTCGATGATCATCGCGAGACCTCTCTGGTGCGCGTCACGGTCGCCGCCACTGCCGGCCGGTCCGCTCGAGCATGGCGTCCGCCGACGGCGGTCCCCACGTGCCCGAGGGGTACGGCTCCGGCTGGCCGTTCTTGGACCAGAACGAGGTGATCGGGTCGAGGATCTTCCACGACAGCTCGACCTCCTCGTGCCGCGGGAACAGCGGGGGGTCGCCGAGCAGGACGTCGAGGATGAGCCGCTCGTACGCCTCGGGGCTGGACTCGGTGAAGGCGTGCCCGTAGCCGAAGTCCATCGTCACGTCGCGCACCTCCATCGCGGTGCCCGGGACCTTCGAGCCGAACCGCATGGTGATGCCCTCGTCCGGCTGGACCCGGATGACCAGGGCGTTCTGCCCGAGCTCCTCGGTCGCCGTCCGTTCGAAGGGCAGGTGCGGGGCGCGCTTGAAGACGACGGCGATCTCGGTCACCCGGCGGCCCAGGCGCTTGCCGGCCCGCAGGTAGAACGGGACCCCCGCCCAGCGGCGGGTGTCGATCTCCAGCTCGATGGCGGCGAACGTCTCGGTGCGCGAGTTCGGGTCGATGCCGTCCTCGTCGAGGTAGCCCTTGACGAACTCCGACCCCTGCCAGCCCGAGGCGTACTGACCCCGCGCCGTGGAGCGGGCCAGGTCCTTCAGCGGCCGCACGGCCGAGAGGACCTTGGCCTTCTCGGCGCGCAGGTCGGCCGCCTCGAAGGACACCGGTTCCTCCATGGCCGTCAGGGCCAGCAGCTGCAGGAGGTGGTTCTGGATGACGTCGCGCGCCGCGCCGATCCCGTCGTAGTACCCCGCGCGGCCGCCGATGCCGATGTCCTCGGCCATGGTGATCTGCACGTGGTCGACGTGGTTGGCGTTCCACAGCGGCTCGAACATCTGGTTCGCGAAGCGCAGCGCCAGGATGTTCTGGACCGTCTCCTTGCCGAGGTAGTGGTCGATGCGGAACACCGAGTCCGGCGGGAAGACGTCCTCGACGACCGAGTTCAGCTCGCGCGCCGACTTCAGGTCGTGCCCGAACGGCTTCTCGATGACGACGCGTCGCCACTGGTCGCCGTGCTGCGCGCTCAACCCGCTGCGCGCCAGCTGCTTGGCGACGACGGGGAAGAACCGCGGCGGGATCGACATGTAGAACGCGTGGTTCCCCCCGGTCCCACGCACCCGGTCGAGGTCGGCGACGGTCGAGGCGAGCTGGTCGAACGCCTCGTCGTCGTCGAACTCACCGGGCACGAACCGGAAACCCTCGGCGAGCTGGGCCCACACGGACTCCCGGAACGGGGTCCGGGCGTGCTGGCGCACCGAGTCGTACACGATCTTGCCGAAGTCCTGGTCCACCCAGTCGCGCCGGGCGAACCCGGTGAGGGCGAACCCCGGGGGCAGCAGCCCCCGGTTCGACAGGTCGTAGATCGCCGGCATGAGCTTCTTGCGCGCCAGGTCCCCGGTCACGCCGAACATCACCATGCCGCAGGGACCGGCGATCCGCGGGAGCCTGCGGTCCCGCGGATCACGCAGCGGGTTCTCCGCTGGCGTCACCCGCGCGGGGCTCACCGGGCGTCTGCCTGCGTCTTCACGCGCTCCAGCTCGTCGGTGACGGTCTGCAGCAGCTCGGCCCAGCTCTTCTCGAACTTGTCCAGGCCGTCGGTCTCGAGGAACTCCACGACGTCGGTGTAGGACACGCCGAGGCGCTCGAGGTCGTCGAGGACCTGCTGGGACTCGCCGTAGGAACCGCGGACGGTGTCCCCGGTGACCTCGGCGTGGTCGACGGTGGCGTCCAGCGTCTTGCCCGGCATCGTGTTGACCGTGTTCGGCGCGACGAGCCCGGTGACGTAGAGCGTGTCGGACAGGTCGGGGTTCTTCACGCCCGTGGAGGCCCACAGCGGACGCTGCGGACGCGCACCGGCCTCCTTGAGGACCTGCCAGCGCGGGGTCGAGAAGACCTCCTCGTAGGCCTGGTAGGCCAGACGCGCGTTGGCCAGACCGGCCTTGGAGCGCAGGGCCTTGGCCTCGTCCGTCCCGACCTCCTCGAGGCGCTTGTCGATCTCGGTGTCCACGCGGGAGACGAAGAAGGACGCGACGGACTCGATGGTCGAGAGGTCGTGGCCGTTGACCTTGGCCTGCTCCAGGCCCGTCAGGAAGGCCTGCATGACGGCGCGGTAGCGGTCCAGGGAGAAGATGAGCGTGACGTTGACGCTGATGCCCTCGGACAGCGCGGTGGTGATGGCGCCCAGGCCCTCGACCGTCGCGGGGATCTTGATGTAGAGGTTCTCGCGGCCGACGGCCTTCCACAGCGTGCGGGCCGACTCCTCGGTGGCGGCGGTGTCGCGCGCCTGGCGCGGATCCACCTCGAGGGAGACGCGGCCGTCGAGGCCGTCGGTGCGGTCGAAGACCGGCTTGAGCACGTCGCAGGCGCGGCGGACGTCCTCGGTGGTGATCTCGAAGACGGCCTTCTCGGTGTCGGCGCCGGCGGCGACGAGCTGGGAGACCTGCTCGGTGTAGCGGTCGCCCTTGGACAGGGCCGTCGCGAAGATCGTCGGGTTGGACGTGACGCCCAGGACGCCGAGGTCGACGAGGCGCTGGAGTTCGCCGCCGTCGGTCAGCTCGCGGGACAGGTCGTCGAGCCAGACCGAGACGCCGTGCTCGCGCAGGGCCGAGAGGTTGCTGCTGGGGCTGACCTGGGAGTTGCTGGTGGTGTCGCTCACGGGGAGTGCTCCGTTCCTTCGTCCACGGGGTTCTGTGGGCGCCGGGACGGCGCCCGCACGAGGTCCCGGGGGCCCGCAGGTGCGGGCCCCCGGGTGGTGCTCACTGCAGACCGGCGAGGGATTCCTTCGCGGCGGTCACGACCGCGGTGTCGGTCAGGCCGAACTCGCGGTACAGGTCCTGGTAGTCCGCCGAGGCACCGAAGTGCTCGATCGAGACCGAACGGCCGGCGTCGCCGACGATGCCCTCCCAGCCGAAGGCCAGGGCGGCCTCGACCGAGACGCGCGCCTTGACCTGCGGGAGCAGGACGGTGTCGCGGTAGGCCTGGTCCTGCTCGAAGAACCACTCGCGGCACGGCATCGACACGACGCGGGTGGGGACACCCTCCGCCTCGAGCTTCTCGCGCGCCGCGACGGCGATCTGGACCTCGGACCCGGTGCCGATGAGGATCACCTGCGGGGTCGCGGCCGAGCTCTCGACGAGGGTGTACGCGCCCTTGGCCACGCCCGAGGCGTCGCCCCAGCCGTCCTGCGAGCGGTCGAACGTCGGCAGGTTCTGGCGCGAGAGCGCCAGCCCCGCCGGGCGGTCGGTGTGCCCGAGGATGGTGCGCCACGCCCACGCCGTCTCGTTGGCGTCGCCGGGACGGACGACGTCCAGGCCCGGGATCGCGCGCAGGGCGGCGAGGTGCTCGATCGGCTGGTGCGTCGGGCCGTCCTCGCCCAGGCCGATGGAGTCGTGCGTCCACACGTACGTCACCGGCAGCTTCATGATCGCCGCGAGGCGGACCGCGGGGCGCATGTAGTCGCTGAAGACGAGGAACGTTCCGCCGTAGGGACGGGTGCCGCCGTGCAGCGCGATCCCGTTGAGGATGGCGCCCATGGCGTGCTCGCGGATCCCGAAGTGCAGGGTGCGGCCGTAGAGGTTGCCCTCCCACGTCTTCGTCGTGCGGCTCTCCGGCAGGAAGCTCGGCTCGCCCTTCATCGACGTGAGGTTCGACTCTGCCAGGTCGGCCGACCCGCCCCACAGCTCCGGCAGGGTCGAGGCCAGGGCGTTGAGCACCTCGCCGGACGCCTTGCGGGAGGCGATGGACGTGCCGGCCTCGAAGACCGGCAGCGCCTGCTCCCAGCCCGCGGGCAGGGTGCGGGTGCGGATGCGGTCGAACAGCTCGGCGCGCTCACCGGCACCGGCGCGCCAGGCGTCGAACTCCTGCTGCCAGGCGGCGTGGTCGGCCTTGGCGCGCTCGCGCAGACCGCGGGTGTGGGCGATGACGTCGTCGGCGACCGCGAAGTCGGCCTCGGGGTCGAAGCCCAGGAGCTCCTTGGTGGCCTTGACCTCGGAGTCGCCGAGGGCGGAGCCGTGCGACTTGCCCGTGTTCTGCAGGTTCGGCGCCGGGTAGGCGATGATCGTGCGCAGCACGATGATCGACGGCTTCGACGTCTCGGCCTTGGCGGCCTCGATCGCGGCGTGCAGCCCGGCGACGTCCTCGGTGTACTCACCCTCGCCGCCGTTGGTCCAGTCGATGGTCTGGACGTGCCAGCCGTAGGACTCGTAGCGCTGGGCGGTGTCCTCGCCGAGGGCGATGGCGGTGTCGTCCTCGATGGAGATGTGGTTCTGGTCGTAGATGACGACCAGGTTGCCCAGCTCCTGGACACCGGCGATGGCCGAGGCCTCGGAGGTCACGCCCTCCTCGATGTCGCCGTCGGAGGCCAGCACGTAGACGTGGTGGTCGAACGGGCTCGTGCCGGGGGCGGCGTCCGGGTCGAACAGGCCGCGCTCGCGGCGGGCGGCCATGGCCATCCCGACGGCCGAGGACAGGCCCTGGCCGAGGGGGCCGGTGGTCATCTCGACGCCCGCGGTGTGCCCGTGCTCGGGGTGGCCCGGCGTCTTCGAGCCCCACTTGCGCAGCGCCTTGAGGTCGTCCAGCTCCAGGCCGTAGCCGGCCAGGTACAGCTGGATGTAGAGCGTGAGGCTGGAGTGCCCGCAGGAGAGCACGAACCGGTCGCGACCGGCCCAGTCCGGGTCCGCCGGGTCCTGCCGCAGCATCTTCTGGAACAGCAGGTAGGCGACGGGCGCGAGGCTCATCGCGGTACCCGGGTGCCCGTTGCCGGCGCGCTGCACGGCGTCCATGGCCAGGACGCGGACGGTGTCGACCGCCTTCGTGTCGAGTTCGCTCCACTTGAGGGGCTGGCTCACGTGTCTCCTCCCGTGCGAACCAGCTGACCGCCCAGCGCCCGGATGGCGGTGGGGGACCGGCCGTTGGTCCGCTCTGTCGTCTTCCGTCGCGGCCGGGACCGTGGTGTTCTGGTCCGGCGTCCGAGGCGTTCTGTGTGGTGACGCTCCGTGGCCGTCGCTCGCGGCGGTGTGGGGCGCGTCACCTGTGGTGAGCCTACTCGCAGGGGGGTGGGGCGCAGCCGGGCAGGGGTCGGCCGCCCACGCCGGGCCGTGCCGCACCCACGGAGCGCCCGCGACGCGCCCACCGCGACCCTCCCGGGTACGACAGCGCGTAGCAGAGGCGTAAGCTCAGGTCTGCCCGTCGTCACCTCGCCCTGAGGACACTGTGACCGTCGCCGACCCGCGTCTCTCCGACGCCCCTGCGCACTCCCGGACCAGCTTGCTGGGCCGTCGTCGCGGTGGGCGCCCCTCGCGCTTCCCCCGGGTCGCCGCCTACGTCGCCCTCACCAAGCCGCGCATCGTCGAGCTCCTGCTCATCACGACGATCCCGGTGATGCTCTTCGCCGCTGACGGGTTGCCCTCGGGCTGGCTGGTGCTGACGACGTTCGTCGGCGGCGCGCTGGCCGCGGGGAGCGCGAACACGCTCAACTGCTACTTCGACCGCGACATCGACGCCCTCATGAAGCGGACGGAGAACCGCCCCCTCGTGACCGGCGCGGTCACCCCGCGCCAGGCCCTCGTGTTCGCGACCGTCCTGGGCCTCGCCTCGACGGCGCTGTTCGTCGCCTTCGTCAACGTGCTCTCGGCGGCGCTGGCGGTCGGCGCGATCCTGCTCTACGTCGTCGGCTACACGCTGCTGCTCAAGCGCCGCACGTCGCAGAACATCGTCTGGGGCGGCGTCGCCGGCTGCATGCAGGTGCTCATCGGCTGGACCGCGGTGACGGGGTCGCTCAGCTGGGCGCCGTTCGTCCTGTTCGGGGTCATCTTCCTGTGGACCCCTCCGCACTACTGGCCGTTGTCGGTGCGCTACCGCGAGGACTACGCCAACGCGGGCGTCCCCATGCTCCCGGTCGTCGCCAAGCCGACCACCGTCTCCCGCCAGATCGTCGCCTACACCGTGGCGATGGTCCTGTGCTCGCTGCTCCTCGTCCCCCTGGGCGGGGCCGGGGTCGTCTACGGGTTCGCCGCGCTCGTCCTCGGCCTGGCCTTCCTGGGCCAGACCATCGGGCTGCACCGCCGCGCCACCCGCTTCGAGCGCGAGACCGGCGGCCGGGACGCGGGCACGCTGGAGCAGTTGCGCCGCATCTCACCCATGGGCGTCTTCCACGGCTCGATCACCTACCTGACGCTGCTGTCGGTGGCCGTCGCCGTCGACCCGTTCCTGCGGATCTCCTGGCCGTTCTGACCGTCCGCGGCCCTGCGCACCCGCGTCCGGATAGCGTCGCCGCGTGACCGACCCTCGCCTCGTACCGCGCGCCCTGCTGGACGGCGTGGTCGTGGGCCTGGTGCTCATGGCCGTCTTCACCGCGGCGTGGAGCGCCAACACGCTCGGGACGTGGCCGGGGGCCGCAGGCTTCGTCGTCACCGCGCTGGGCGTGCTGGCCGCCGTCTGGTTCCTGGTCAGCGCGGTGCGGCTGGCCCGGACCCGGCGCCGTGCGAGCACCGAGACGACGCCGGAGGAGGAGCGCTGGCGCAAGCGCAGCGGGATCGCGTTCGGGTGGGTCTTCACCGTCGAGGCCGTCCTCATCGTGGCCGCGGCCAACGTCCTGGGCGCCGTCGGGCGCCCCGACCTCGTGCTGCCGGCCATCGCCCTGGTCGTCGGGCTGCACTTCTACCCGATGGCCCGGATCTTCCGGCGGCGCGTCGACACCTGGCTCGCCACCGTGCTCAGCGCGGTCGGGCTGGCGGGGCTGCTGACGCTGCTGTTCACCGCCGTCTCCCGCGACACCGTGTGGGGTCTCGTGGCCTGCGGAGCGGCGCTGACGACCGGCGCGTACGGCGTCTACTTCACCCGGATCGCCGCGGGGTTGCTGGCCCGGACTCCACCGGGGGCCTGACGGCAGTGCGGCGCACCAACCCGCTCGGACCGGCTGCCCGGGGACGTCGCGGAACGCGGTGCCGCACCGGAGGGTGACGTCGAGCCCGTCTGGGGCGACAGGGCGCATGGTGAGGAGCGAGGGAGGTGCATCCTCGCAGGGTGCTGGTGCGCGACGTCCTCTTCCACCGGTGGCCGAGTGGGAACGGGGCGGCCGAGGGCCCCGGTTCGTGTGGGTCTGGCTGGCCTTCGAGGACGGGCTGGTGGCCACCGGTGAGCACGAGGGCCCCGACGACCACGCCGGGGTGTGGTCCGCGTCAGCCTTCCGGGAGACCTGGCCCGATCGCCTCGACGCTCCGGCCGCGCGGTGGCTCGCCCCCTTCGTCGACCGCATGGCCCGGGGCGAGGACGTGCGCGAGGCGGTGCTGACCAGGTACGCCGAGCTGCACGGGCAACCGCCCGCGACCACCGTCTGGAGCCTGCAGGCGAGCGTCGGCCGGGATCCTCGTCCGTGATCGGAGCCCGGCGCGGCGAAGCGCTGGACGAGGCTCCGGGCGCCGTCGTCGTCGTCGAGGGTCGCGTCGAGGGCGCGCCACGGGTCCACGTCCGGTTGCCCCGACGTGCTGGTCGCTGTCGGGCACGTGACGGCAGGTCGAGGAGGTCCGTGGACATCGGCGGTCACGGTCGGGCGACGAGCACAGCAGCGGCTTCCCTGGTCATCCCCGACTGGCCGAGACCCGTGACCCACGAGTGGCTCGGAAGGCCCCTCGCACCTGGTGGCAGAAGGCTGCCCGCGCCCTGAACAGGGGGCGCCATGGCCGCTCGTTCAGTGTGGGGGCCGAGCCAGGCTGTCGCGGACAGCGGCGGTCACGTCGAGGGTGGGACCGTCCTCAGGTCGTTCGCCGTCGCCCCACAGGGCCAGGTGCAGGCCCTCGCCGAGGTCTCCACCGGCGGCGGTCAGGACGGTGCGGGGGTAGCTGCCCTCCAGCGTGACGCGTGCGGGCTCGGGGAGGAGCCGACGCACCTGGGCGAGGAGGTCCTGCTCCACGTGGCGGGCCGTGGCAGGGGCTTGCGGTGCGCAGCGGGCCAGGGCTGTGGTCAGGAGGTCGGTGAACTCGTCCTGGTCCCCAGCCCAGTCCTGCGCCAGTCGACGCAGGGCGGCGTGCAGGGCGGGAGCGGCCAGTGCGGCGGCGGCCTCGAGGTCGAGCCGGGACAGCTCGTCGTCGGCCTCGAGGCGCCGACGCAGGACCGGCAGGGCGCGCACATCGCCCGCGCCGGCCAGGGTGAGGAGCGCTTCGCTGCGCGTGTCGCGGTCTGGGTCGGAGAGCAGGGTGGCCGCGGCGTCGAGGGCCGGCTGGGACCGGGCGTGGAGTTGACCGAGGCCGAAGGCGGCCCAGTCCCGCACCCGAGCCTCGCGGTCGTGGGTCATCCGGGTGAGGACGTCGACGACGCGGTCGTGCAGATCGCCTGGTGCTTCGACGCAGCCGGGGAGAGCCTGCGCCAGGGCGAGACGGACCTGAGGGTCGGGGTGGTCGTGTGCGACGTGGTCGAGCAGAGCGGTTGCCGCAGAGGGGTGCCAGGCGTGGCCGAGGGCCTGGACGGCAGCCTTCACCACTCGTGGGTCGCCGGTGGCGGTGAGGACGTCCACCAGCTGGGGCACGACGGCGGCGACGTGGTCGGGATGTCCGTTGACCAGGTCGCCGAGGCGGTGCGCCTCGAGGGTGAGCAGGTCGCTGGACTCGGCTGCGGGCACGACGTGAGGGTGTCAGAGGCGCGGCGCCAACGGTCCGGGTGTGGAGGCGTCGACAGACCGCGTCGACGCGGTCACCCGGGTCAGCGTCGGCGGTTCCGCAGGGTGAGAGCGAGGGAGGCCAGGGCGGCGACGACCGCCACGGCCCACCACGCGCTCGCGGAGTAGACGGTTCCACCCGCACCGGCGCCGCGGACGGTCAGGAGGAGCCACACGACGAGAAGTGCCGCCCCGGCGAGCGCGCAGCCGAGGGTGGCGGGGGTCCGTCGCCGTCCGCCGAGGGCGAGGCACAGCGCGAGCAGCACGACGAGCACCCCGAGGGCGAGGACGCCGAGACCGAGGACGGCGGCGTTCACCGGGTCGGCCCCGCGCTCACTCCCAGCGGAACCACCGTGCGCACGCCAGGCTGCACGCGACCGCCCAGACGAGGAGCACGATGAGCGGGCCGACCGCGAAGGTCCCCGACCCCAGGGCTTCCCGGACCGCGGTCCCGAGCGCACCGGAGGGCAGCAGGTCGGTCACGGGGGACAGGGGTGAGGGCAGCACCAGACCGCCCCCGGCGAGGAGCAGCACCCAGACGAAGTTGGCGACGGCCAGCGTCCCCTCGGCCCGCACCGTGCCCGCCAGCAGCAGGCCCAGGGCGGTGAAGGCCGCGACACCCAGCAGCAGCGCCGGCACCGCGACGAGCAGCCGGCCCGACGGTGACCACCCGAGCGCGGTGGCGAGGGCGCCGAGCACGACGACCTGCACGACGACGAGGCCGAGCACGGCCAGCACCTTCCCGGCCAGCAACCCGCCGCGCCCCAGGGGGGACGTCGCCAGCAGCCGCAGGACGCCGTTGCGGCGGTCGAACCCGGTGGCGATGGCCTGCCCCGTGAACGCCGTCGAGACAACGGCGAGCGCCACGACCCCGCCGAGCGCGAGGGCGGGACGGTCGCCGGGCCCGAGGTCGAGGGAGGTCACGCGGCTGACCCCGACGAGGACGAGGGCGGGAAGCAGGAGCGTCAGCAGCAGCTGCTCACCGTTGCGCAGGGCGATCGTCGCCTCGAAGCGGGCCTGGCGCAGGACGCGCCGGGCGAAGGGGGCCGAGGACCCGCCGGGGGTGAAGTCGAGCCCGCCCGCGGGCTTCGTCAGGGACGCGCTCACCGCAGGGTCCTCCCGGTCAGGTCGAGGAAGACGTCCTCGAGGGTCTTGCGGACGGGGCCGATGCCCTCGGCCAGCACGTCGTGCGTGGCGCACCAGTTCGTCACCGTGGCGACGACCCGCGGGTCGACGTCCACTCCGGACACCGCGTAGCGACCGGGCTCGGCCTCGCTGACGTCGGCCCCCACGGGCAGGGCGCGCGCGAGGTCCTGCGTCGGCAGGCCGGGGCGGGAGCGGAAGGTCAGGGACGCCGGCCCGGACGTGAGCTCGTCGGGGGTGCCGGTCGCGACGACGCGCCCGTGGTCGACGACCACCACGTCGTCGGCGAGGCGTTCGGCCTCCTCCATCAGGTGCGTGGTGAGGACGACGGCCACGCCGGCCGCCCGCACCTCCCGCACCACGTCCCAGACGGCCAGCCGGGCCTGCGGGTCCAGACCGGCGCTCGGCTCGTCGAGGAACACGACCTCCGGGCGGCCGACGAGGGCGCACGCCATCGCCAGCCGCTGCCGCTGACCGCCGGACAACCGGCGCACGCGGGTCCGGGCGAAGGACGTCAGGCCCAGGCGTAGGGACAGGGCGGTCAGGTCGAGGGGGTCGGTGTGCAGGGCGGCGACGTGGGCCAGGGCCTCGCGGGCCGAGACGCCGGTGGGCAACCCGCCGTCCTGCAGCATCACCCCCACGCGCGGCCGCAGGGCGGCGGCGTCGGCGACGGGGTCCAGGCCCAGCACGCGGACGGTGCCGGAGTCGGCGCGCTGCAACCCCTCGCAGATCGCGACGGTGGTCGTCTTGCCGGCGCCGTTGGGGCCGAGCACCGCCGTGACGCGACCGCGCGCGGCGGAGAAGGACAGGCCGTCCAGGACGGCGGGGCCGGCGCCGAAGGCCTTGCGCAGGTCGCGGACCTCGACGGCCGCGGCTGCGCTGCCGTCCGTCGCCGTCGCGGGTGAGGGGGAGCCGAGCGCCACGAGGGAGGAGTCTACGAGGGCGGTAGTAGCGCGCTGGACCGCTCGGCGGGGGGTGGTGCCGACCCGGTGGACAACCTGGTGGTCCAATTAGGTAACATGGACGTTGTGGAAATGGTGAGGACACCCTCACCGGGCGGCCGAGCCGTCCCGGTGGGCCCCACCCTGCCCGCCGCCGGCGGCGAGGAGGCCCGCACCCGCACGCGCGTCCGCACCACGGTCGCCGAGCTCGGCCCCGTCAGCGCGGCCCGCATCGCCGAGGTCCTCGGCCTCACCGGCCCCGCCGTCCGTCGCCACCTCGAGGCGATGGTCGCCGACGGCGACCTCGAGGCCAGGGACCCCCGTCCCGACGCCCGTCGCGGCCGCGGCCGCCCCGCCAAGGAGTACGTCGTCGGGTCGGCAGGTCACGACGACCTCCCCTCCGGCTACGACGAGCTGGCGCTCACGGCCCTGCAGTACCTCTCCGACGCCCTGGGCCCGGAGGCGGTGACCGACTTCGCCCGCCGCCGGTTCGCCGGCCTGGAGGAGTCCCTCGCCGGCCTCGACGGACCGCTGCCCGAGCGGGTCGACGCGCTCGTCAAGGCGCTGGCCGACCAGGGCTTCTCGGCCAGCACCCGGCCGGTGGCCCAGGGAACAGCGGCCGAGGGCGTCCAGTTGTGCCAGGGGCACTGTCCCGTGCAGAAGGTCGCCGAGGCGTTCCCGCAGCTGTGCGAGGCCGAGCGCCGGACGTTCGAGACCGTCCTGGGCACGCGTGTCCAGCGCCTGGCGACCCTGGCCCGCGGGGACCACGTCTGCACCACCTACGTCCCCCTCGAAGCGCTCCACCAGCAAGCCCCCCAGCACGAACCCCGGCACGAACCGCAGCACCACGACCAGCACGCCACGGAAGGACGACGACTGTGACCGACACCGTGTCCGAGACCCCCACCACCGCGGGTCCGCCCGAGCTCGAGGGCCTGGGCAAGTACCAGTACGGCTGGTCGGACTCCGACACCGCCGGCTCCACCGCCCGTCGCGGCCTGTCCGAGGACGTCGTGCGCAACATCTCGGCGTTGAAGGACGAGCCCGAGTGGATGCTCGCGCTGCGCCTGAAGGCCCTGCGCCTGTTCGGCCGCAAGCCGATGCCGGACTGGGGTTCGGACCTCACCGGGATCGACTTCGAGAACATCAAGTACTTCGTGCGGTCCACGGAGAAGCAGGCGACCAGCTGGGACGACCTGCCCGAGGACATCAAGAACACGTACGACCGGCTCGGGATCCCCGAGGCAGAGAAGCAGCGCCTCATCGCCGGCGTCGCGGCCCAGTACGAGTCCGAGGTCGTCTACCACCAGATCCGCGAGGACCTGGAGGAGAAGGGCGTCATCTTCGTCGACACCGACACCGGGCTGCGTGAGCACGAGGAGCTCTTCAAGGAGTACTTCGGCACCGTCATCCCCGTCGGGGACAACAAGTTCGCCTCGCTCAACACGGCCGTGTGGTCCGGCGGGTCGTTCATCTACGTCCCCAAGGGCGTCCACGTCGACATCCCGCTGCAGGCCTACTTCCGGATCAACACCGAGAACATGGGCCAGTTCGAGCGGACGCTGATCATCGCCGACGAGGGCTCCTACGTGCACTACGTCGAGGGCTGCACCGCGCCGATCTACCAGTCGGACTCGCTGCACTCCGCGGTCGTCGAGATCGTCGTGAAGAAGAACGCCCGCGTGCGGTACACGACCATCCAGAACTGGTCGAACAACGTCTACAACCTGGTCACCAAGCGCGCCACGGCCGCCGAGGGCGCGACCATGGAGTGGATCGACGGGAACATCGGGTCCAAGGTCACGATGAAGTACCCGGCCGTCTACCTCATGGGCGAGCACGCCAAGGGCGAGACCCTCTCGATCGCCATGGCCGGTGAGGGCCAGCACCAGGACGCCGGCGCGAAGATGGTGCACGCCGCGCCCCACACCGCGAGCTCGATCGTCTCCAAGTCGATCGCCCGCGGCGGTGGCCGTACGTCCTACCGCGGCCTCATCCAGGTCCTCGAGGGCGCGCACCACTCGGCCTCGACGGTGCGTTGCGACGCGCTGCTCGTCGACACGATCTCCCGGTCGGACACCTACCCCTACAACGACATCCGCGAGGACGACGTCGTCATGGGGCACGAGGCCACGGTCTCGAAGGTCTCCGACGACCAGCTCTTCTACCTCATGAGCCGCGGCATGGCCGAGGACGAGGCCATGGCGATGATCGTGCGCGGGTTCATCGAGCCCGTCGCGCGCGAGCTGCCCATGGAGTACGCGCTGGAACTGAACCGCCTGATCGAGCTGCAGATGGAAGGGGCCGTCGGCTGATGACCCTGGTCAACGAAGAGACCACCGCCTCCGCGCCGGGCACCCGCTCCGGCGCGGGGGACACCTCCGGGGCGCACACGCACGGCGGGCCCGTCGTGCCCGAGGCCTCGCGCGCGGCGCGGGCCACGTCGTTCGACGTCGCCGACTTCCCGGTCCCCACGGGCCGGGAGGAGGAGTGGAAGTTCTCCCCGCTGCGCGAGCTCGCGCCGCTGTTCGAGGTCTCCGAGCGCGCCGCGGGGAACTCGGCCTCCGTCGAGGTCAGCGCGCCCGCCGGTGTCGAGCACCTCACCGGCACCCCGGCCGAGGTCGGGGCCGGGACGGCGTTCGTGCCCGGTGACCGCGTGGCCGCCGCGTCGTGGAACGCCACCGACGTCGCGCACGTCGTCCGCATCCCGGCCGAGGCCGAGCTCACCGAGCCCGTGCTCGTCACGGTGCGCGGGCAGGCCGGCCGCACGAGCGAGGGCCACCTCGTCGTGGAGACCGGGCACCACGCCAAGGCCTTGGTCGTGCTCTCGCACGTCGGGTCCGGCGCCCACCGCGGCAACGTCGAGGTCCGCGCCGGCGACGGCTCGGAACTGACCGTCGTCAGCCTGCAGGAGTGGGACGAGGACGCGCTGCACGTCGGCCAGCACGACGTCCGCGTCGGCCGCGACGCGCAGGTGCGCCACATCGTCGTCACCCTGGGCGGCAAGGCCGTCCGCGTCTCGGCGAACATCGCCTACGCCGCCCCCGGCGGATCGGCCACGGCGCTCGGCGTGTACTTCGCGGGGTCCGGCCAGCACTCCGAGCACCGCCAGTTCGTCGACCACACGGCCGTGAACTGCCGCAGCTACGTCGAGTACAAGGGCGCCCTGCAGGGTGCCGACGCCCACGCGGTGTGGATCGGTGACGTGCTCATCCGCGCCACCGCCGAGGGCACCGAGACGTACGAGCTGAACCGGAACCTCGTCCTGACCGACGGGGCGCGCGCCGACTCGGTGCCGAACCTGGAGATCGAGACCGGCGAGATCGTCGGCGCCGGCCACGCCAGCGCCACGGGCCGGTTCGACGACGAGCAGCTCTTCTACCTGCAGTCGCGCGGGATCAGCGAGGAGGAGGCCCGCCGCCTCGTCGTGCGCGGGTTCTTCGCCAGCATCGTCGACAAGATCGGCATCCCCGAGGTGTCGCAGCGACTCATGACCACGATCGAGGGCCGGCTGGCCGAGGACCCCACCGCCGCCCCTGCCGCCCAGCCCGTTGAGGAGAACTGAATGTCCACCCTGGAGATCCGCGACCTGCACGTGACGGTCGACGAGGCGGACGGTTCCGTCAAGGAGATCCTGCGCGGGGTCGACCTGACCATCGCCTCCGGCGAGGTCCACGCCGTCATGGGCCCCAACGGGTCCGGCAAGTCGACCCTGGCGTACTCCATCGCCGGGCACCCCAAGTACACCGTCACCGGCGGCACCGTGACGCTCGACGGCGAGGACGTCCTCGCCATGAGCGTCGACGAGCGCGCCCGCGCCGGCATGTTCCTCGCCATGCAGTACCCGGTCGAGGTCCCCGGCGTGACGGTCTCGAACTTCCTGCGCACCGCCAAGACCGCGATCGACGGCGAGGCGCCGAAGCTGCGCACGTGGGTCAAGGACGTCAAGCAGGCGATGGACGACCTGCGGATGGACCCCTCCTTCGCCGAGCGCAACGTCAACGAGCACTTCTCCGGCGGCGAGAAGAAGCGACACGAGATCCTCCAGATGGAGCTGCTCAAGCCGAAGTTCGCGATCCTCGACGAGACCGACTCCGGCCTCGACGTCGACGCGCTGAAGATCGTCTCGGAGGGCGTCAACCGGTCGTTGTCCGCCGTGTCCCCGGGCGTGCTGCTCATCACGCACTACACGCGCATCCTGCGGTACATCAAGCCCGACTTCGTCCACGTCTTCGTGAACGGCAAGGTCGCCGAGCAGGGCGGCCCGGAGCTGGCCGATTCCCTCGAGGAGACCGGGTACGACCGGTTCCTCACCCCCGCCTGAGGAGCTGAGCGACCGTGACCGACACCACCACACCGGCGGGCGCTGCGAGCGGTCCGACCCCGGCGGCGCTGGCCGACGTCGAGGAGGCCCTCAAGGACGTCATCGACCCCGAGCTCGGGGTCAACATCGTCGACCTCGGCCTCGTCTACGGGCTGACCGTCTCGGACGACAACGTCGCCACGATCGACATGACGCTGACCAGCGCGGCCTGCCCGCTGACCGACGTCCTGGAGGACCAGACGGCCCAGGCCCTGGCCGACGTCGTGGCCGACCACCGCATCAACTGGGTGTGGATGCCGCCGTGGGGCATGGAGAAGATCACCGACGACGGTCGTGACCAGCTCCGCGCCCTGGGGTTCAACGTCTGACCCTGCCGTGCGAAGGCCCCCGGACGAGCGTCCGGGGGCCTTCGCCCGTCCTGCCTCCGCCGGTCGGCTCGTAGACTGGCCCGGCCTCCCGCCCGACCCGAGTCCCTGTGAGCTGCCCCCGTGATCGTCGCCACCGACATCGAACTCCGCGCAGGCGCGCGCCTGTTGATGGAGGGGGTGAACTTCCGGGTCGCCGCGGGTGACCGCATCGGCCTGGTCGGCCGCAACGGGGCGGGCAAGACCACGCTGACCAAGGTCCTCGCCGGTGAGGGGCAGCCCGCCTCCGGGACGGTGACCCGCTCGGGGGAGATCGGCTACCTGCCGCAGGACCCGCGCGCCGGGGACCCCGAGATGCTCGCGCGCGACCGGATCCTGGCCGCCCGCGGTCTGGACGCCGTCGTGACCAAGCTGCGCCGGGCCGAGGCCGACATGGCCAGCGACGACCCGAAGGTCCGGGACCGTGCGATGGACCGCTACACCAAGCTCGACGCGCGGTTCGAGGCGCTCGGCGGGTACACCGCCGAGAGCGAGGCGGCGCGCATCTGCGCCAACCTCAACCTGCCCGAGCGGATCCTGACCCAGCAGCTCAAGACGCTGTCCGGTGGTCAGCGCCGGCGCGTGGAGCTGGCCCGGATCCTGTTCTCCGCCAGCGAGACGCTGCTGCTGGACGAGCCGACGAACCACCTGGACGCCGACTCGATCACCTGGCTGCGCGAGCACCTGAAGAACTACGCGGGCGGCCTCATCGTCATCAGCCACGACGTCGAGCTGCTCGAGGTCGTCGTCAACCGCGTCTTCCACCTCGACGCCAACCGCGCCACCATCGACCTCTACAACGTCGGGTGGAAGAACTACCTCAAGCAGCGCGAGACCGACGAGAAGCGCCGCCAGCGCGAACGCGCCAACGCCGAGAAGAAGGCTGGGACCCTGCTGGCCCAGGCCGCCAAGATGGGCGCCAAGGCCACGAAGGCCGTCGCGGCGCAGAACATGGCCAAGCGCGCCGAGCGGCTCCTGGACGGCCTCGAGGACGTCCGCGTCCAGGACAAGGTCGCCAAGCTGCGGTTCCCCAAGCCCGCGCCGTGCGGCAAAACGCCGCTCATGGCCGAAGGCCTGTCGAAGTCGTACGGTTCGCTGGAGATCTTCACCTCCGTCGACCTGGCCATCGACCGCGGCAGCCGCGTCGTCATCCTCGGCCTCAACGGCGCCGGCAAGACGACGCTGCTGCGCATGCTCGGTGGTGTCGAGGACCCCGACACCGGCCAGATCGTCCCCGGGCACGGGCTGAAGGTGGGCTACTACGCCCAGGAGCACGAGACGCTCGACCACGACCGCACGGTCCTGGAGAACATGCGCTCGGCGTCCCCGGACCTCGACGACACCCGGGTCCGGACGGTCCTGGGCTCGTTCCTGTTCTCCGGCGACGACGTCGACAAGCCCGCCGGGGTGCTGTCCGGCGGGGAGAAGACGCGCCTGGCCCTGGCCACGCTCGTCGTCTCCAGCGCCAACGTCCTGCTCCTGGACGAGCCGACGAACAACCTCGACCCGGCCTCGCGCGCGGAGATCCTCGACGCCCTCAAGCACTACGAGGGTGCCGTCGTGCTGGTGACGCACGACGAGGGTGCCGTGGAGGCCCTGGGGCCCGAGCGCGTGGTCCTCCTGCCCGACGGTGTCGAGGACCTGTGGAACGCCGGCTACGCGGAGCTGGTGGCGCTCGCCTGACCGGGCGCGGCGCCCGTCCGCGGGTCCGCCCTGGAGTGCACTCCTGAAACGTTCCTGCTGGTGAGAGGCCTGGACGGCGCGGTTCGGGCGCTGCGCCGCCCGGTGGAGCGACGCGGCTTCGACTGGCCAGGACGGCCCCCAGTGGTGACCATGGAGGGGGTCTGGGAGGTCGGCCACGCCACGGCGGACACGAGGGGCACGGGAGGAGCGCGAGGTGACCGAGACGATCAAGCGGGGCACCCGGTTGAGCGGGTCCGAGCGGGAGCAGCTCGCCGGAGAGCTGTCCAAGGGCTACGCGGAGGGCAAGAGCATCCGTGCCCTCGCCGAGGAGACGGGACGGTCCTACGGGTTCGTGCACCGGCTGCTCAGCGAGAACGACGTCACCCTGCGCAGCAGGGGCGGCGCGACGCGCGGCAAGGCCCGCCAGGGCTGACGCAGGTCCGCTCGCGGCGCCGGGGGTCAGGGCCCCGGCGCCGAGGGGCGGTTCACAGCGACCGGTCGGTCCCGCCGTCGACCAGCAGCGACGCTCCGGTGATGTAGCTGGCGGCGGGGGAGAGCAGGAAGACCGCGGCCCGGGCGAACTCGTCCGGCAGACCGGCGCGGCGCAGCGGGATGGTCTCCAGCAGGTCCGCGGCCAGGTCGGTGGGGTCCTCGAACTCCAGCGGTGAGCTCGCGTCGACGTGCCCGGCGAGCAGGTTGTTGATGCGGACACCGCGTGGGCCGAGCTCGTCGGCGAGGGCCTTGGCCGCCATGGCCAGGCCCGGCCGCAGCCCGTTGGCGACGCCGGCGTCCATCACGGGGCTGCGCGCGGTGCTCGACAGCAGCAGGACCATCGACGCCCCCTCGCCCGTGGCGGCCTTCCCGACGGAACGGGCCAGCCGCAGCGGCCCCAGCAGGCTGGACTCGAAGGCTTCGCGCCACGCGCCGTCCGCGGCCTCCAGGACGGTCGAGGTGGGCGGGGCCCCGCAGGAGATGACGGCGCCGTCCAGACGGCCGAAGCGGGCGTTGGCGGCGGCGACGAGGCGGGTCTCGGTGCCGGGGTCGGAGATGTCGCCGGGGACGAGCAGCATCCGGCTGGGGTCGCCGATGGTGGGGGCCACCGCGGCCAGTTCGTCCTCGTCCGCCGCGTGCAGCACCAGCAGCCCGCCCTCGTCGGCGAGCACCCTCGCGCAGGCCAGGCCGAGACCGGTGGACGCACCGGAGACGATGTACACGCGGTCACTGAGGCCCAAGTCCATGCGCCCATTGTTGCGCAGAGTGGCCGATGAGACACACAGCATGATCCGGTACACCCGAACGGGCGAACTTCGGTCGGCGGCGGCACCGCGCCGAGGTCGAGGTGCGGCGGCCTGAACGGCCTACCGGTGGTCGACGCGCGCGTCCAGTTCCGCGTCCTCGGCGGCCTCGTCGAGCCCCTCGCGCCGACGCCGGCGCCGGGGGAGCGCCGCAGGGACCGGCTGCGCCGCAACGGGGTCCGGCCCCGGGCCGCGCGGGGCGCCCTGCTGCACCCCGTCGGCCGAGGACCCGGCCTCGGCGTCCGCGTCGGCGTCCGCGCGGGACTGCAGCTCCCGGCGCCCCGCCACGACCCACACGACGAGCGCGGTCAGCGCGAACCCGAACCACTGCACGGTGTAGGCCAGGTGCGGTCCCTCGTCCACGGCGGGGCGCTCGGCGGGCAGGGGCACGTCCGTCGGCTCCACGCCGGAGGCGGGCGTCTCCGACGCCAGCAGCGCGTACCCACCCAGCAGGCGCGGCGGGTCGTCGACGGCCTGGTCGACGGCGGCGGTGACGCTGTCGCGGGCGATGGACGTCACCTGCCCGGCGGGCACACGGCCGCGCTTGTCGTCCTCCCACGGCCGCAGCCGGGCGACGACGGTCACCTCGCCCTGCGGCGGGGCCGGGACGGTGTCGGGCCGCTCGGCGGAGTCGTCCCCGGCGGGCAGCCAGCCGCGGTCCACGAGCAGGGCGGTGCCGTCGGACTGCACGAGGGGGACGAGGACCTCGTAGCCGAACTGGTCGTCACGAGGGCGGTTGCGCACCAGGACGGTGGCGTCGGGGTCGTAGGTGCCGGTGACCTGCACCGGCGTCCACACGGCTGAGTCGGCCACCTGCGCACCCTCGGGCAGGGCCGAGCCGACGGGTGCGGCCGGGCGGTCGTAGTTCTGGACCAGGGGCGCGTTCGCGGCCAGCCGCTCCTCGCGGCGGTGCCACTGCCATCGGCCCAGCGCGCAGCAGACGAGGGCGACGAGGACGGCCAGGGCCAGCCCGCGCAGCCACCGCGGTTCGCGCAGCAGGCGCAGGACCCCTGGACCGGACGGCCGAAGGTCCCGCACGCCTGCTCCCGTCACGCTCTCAACTGTGCCACTTCGACGACCTCGCGCAGGAAGCCCCTCGTCCCGAGGAACTGGCTGAGGTGCTCGCGGTGGTCCCCGCACGCCAGCCACGTCTTGCGACGTTCCGGCGTGTGGAGGCTGGGGTTGTTCCACAGCAGGCCGAAGTCGGCCTGGTGGGTGCAGCCGCGAGCGCTGCAGACGAGGTCGGACGGTGGTTCGTGCAGGGAGGTCACCGCCGCCCAGGACGAGTGGTGGGTCGTTCCCCGGAGCTCCACGCGAGGTTCCACGTCGCCAGTCTCGCACCGCGGGGGCGGCTGTCCAACCCGTGAACGGCGGTCGGCCGGGACGTGTCGCAGAGGTGTCCCGCGGTCGTGTCCTCGCGGCGGGGCCTCACACCCCGGGGCGCTGCTCGGGCCCGGAGGGCCCGGGGTCGTTCGGCGACCACACGTGCGTGATCTTCGCCTCCAGCGCGGGCAGGTCCTGCGGTGCCCGCGGCGCCTGCGGGGAGACGTCGAAGGAGTCCGGCGCGGGGCCGCGCGACTCCCGGCCCGCGTTGGCCAGGACCACGGCGACGTAGGGCAGGAAGATCGCGCCGGCGATGAAGAGCCAGCGGGTCCAGTGGTCGATGAAGGCGAAGCACAGGAAGCAGGCCGTGCGGATGAGCATCGAGACGACGTACTTGCGGTAGCGCACACCGAGGTCGTCGGTGTGCGACGTCGGCGCCGCGGTGATCCGGAAGGTCTCCTCGTGCTGGTGACCGTGCTGGGGCGCGGGGCCGGGACGGGAGGGGTTGTGCGACTGGTGACTGCGCTGGTCGTGCACCGCTCAACGGTAAGCCCGCCCCCGTGGGGCGCCCACCGGAGCGGACGTGGGATGCGTTACGTTCCCCGCCGTGACCTCCACGAGCGACCGCACCGACACGACCGGGGCCACCGCCGCCCGGGCACCCCGCAGCGTCCTGGTGACCGGCGGCAACCGCGGCATCGGCCTGTCCGTCGCGCGGGCCTTCGCGGCCGCCGGGGACCGGGTGGCCGTCACGTACCGCTCGGGGGAGCCGCCCGCCGGCTTCTTCGGCGTCCGCGCCGACGTGACCGACCCGGCGTCGCTGGACGCGGCGTTCGCGGCCGTGGAGGCCGAGCAGGGTGCGGTGGAGGTGCTCGTGGCGAACGCCGGCACCAACCGCGACCAGCTGCTCATGCGGATGAGCGACGAGGAGTTCGACACCGTCCTGGACGCCAACCTCGCCGGTGCCTGGCGGGTCGCCCGCCGGGCCGTGCGCGGCATGGTCCGCGCCAAGCGCGGCCGGATCATCTTCATGTCCAGCGTCGTCGGGATGTACGGCTCGCCGGGGCAGACGAACTACGCGGCCAGCAAGTCCGGCATGGTCGGGCTGGCCCGCTCCATCGCCCGCGAGCTCGGCAGCCGCGGCATCACCGCCAACGTCATCGCGCCGGGGTTCATCGACACGGACATGACGCGGGAACTGCCGGAGGCGACGCAGGCGCAGTACAAGGGACAGATCCCCGCCGGCCGCTTCGGTGACGCCGCCGACGTCGCGCAGGCCGCGCTCTTCCTGGCCGACGCGGGCTACGTCAACGGTGCGGTGCTGCCGGTCGACGGCGGTCTGGGGATGGGGCACTAGTGCCCGACCCCTCCGGCGGGCCCTCGGGGGGCCGAAAGCTGGCCGTGCTCGGGGCCGTGATGATCGCCTGCATCGCGGCCCTGGCGCTGCTGTCGACGTGGGCGCTGCGGCAGGGCTGACCAGTCCTGCGGGGGCTCAGCCCCGGCCGAGGACCTCGTCGGCCAGGTCGGCGTCCTCGACGTCCTCGCGCGTGATGCCCAGCAGCGGCAGCACCGCGTCGAGGTAGGGCACGTTGAGCGCGGCGTCGGCCTGCTCGCGCACGACGGGTTTGGCGTTGAAGGCGATGCCCAGCCCGGCCGCACCGATCATGTCGAGGTCGTTGGCGCCGTCGCCGATGGCGACGGTGCGGTGCAGGGGCAGACCCTCGGCGGCGGCGAACTCCCGCAGGGCCGTGGCCTTGGCGGCGCGGTCGACGACGGGCCCCAGGACGCGGCCGGTGAACCGGCCGTGGACGACCTGCAGGCGGTTGGCCCGCACGTGGGCGATGCCGAGGTCGGCGGCCAGCGGGCCCACGACCTCCAGGAAACCCCCGGAGACCAGGGCGAGGGTGAACCCCAGCCGGTGCAGCGTCCGGCACAGGGTCCGCGCACCGGGGGTGAGTTCCACGGCCGCGCGGACGGACTCCACGACGGACACGTCGAGCCCTTCCAGGCAGGCGACCCGCTCGCGCAGGGAGGCGGCGAAGTCGATCTCGCCCCGCATGGCCCGCTCGGTGACGGCGGCGACCTCGGTCTCGCGGCCGGCGTGGGCGGCGAGGAGTTCGATGACCTCCTGCTGGATGAGCGTCGAGTCGACGTCCATGACGACGAGGCGGCGGCCCATACGCGCCAGCCCGGCGGGGGAGACGGCCGCGTCCAGACCGTGCCGGCCGGCCTCGACGGCCAGGGTGCGGCGCAGGGCCAGGACGTCGGCGGGACTGCCGTGGGTGGAGACGTCGAGTTCGACGCTCGTGACGGGTTCGGCCGACATGCGCCGGATGCGGTCGACGTTCGCGCCGGCCTGGGCCAGGACCGTCGTGACGCGGGCCACGGCCGCGGGCAGCAGCGGGGCGCCGAGCAGGGTGACGTGCAACCGACGGGGGCGGTCGACGACCGGCTCCTGCGGTGCGGTGCAGCGGATCTCCAGACCCTCCAGGTCCAGCGCCGCGACGGTGGCCCGCACGGCGTCGCCGTGGGTCGTCAGCACCGACAGCGTCAGCACCCCGCCGACGACGACCTGCTCGACGTCGAGCACGTGGGCGCCGGTGGGTTCCAGGGCGGCGAACAACGCCGAGGTGACCCCGGGACGGTCCGGCCCCGTGACGGTGACGAGCACGGGATCCGGGGCGGTGGTGTCCGAGGGCGGCGTGGGCACGCCCGGAACCCTACCGGGAGGGTTCCGGGCGCCGCCTCGCTGCGGGTGGGGTCAGGCGTTCTTGTCGTCGCGCCAGGCGAGCAGGTCGGCCAGGACGGCGGTGTCGTAGTCCGGGCCGCCGACGCCGATGGTGAACAGCCGGGCGCCGGCCGCGAACATCGTCTCGGCGTCCTGCACGGTCTCCACGCCCACGGAGCGCTCGATCTCGCCGGGGTCGCGGCCGATCTCGGCGCAGCGCTCGTCGAGGACGGCGGACTTGCGGGTGAACGTCTCGACGTCACCGAAGGTGTGCCAGATGTCGGCGTGCTTGGCGACGAGGCGCAACGTCTTCTTCTCCCCGCCGCCGCCGATGAGGACGGGGATCTTGCGGGTGGGGGCGGGGTTGAGCGCGCCCAGCCGGGACTCGATGCGCGGCAGGTCGTCGCGCAGCTTGTCGAGGCGGCCGCCGGCGGTGCCGAACTCGTAGCCGTACTCGTCGTAGTCCTTCTCGAACCAGCCCGAGCCGATGCCCAGGACGAGGCGGCCGGTCCCCGCGTCGTGCGCGGAGATGTGGTCCACGGTGCGGGCCATGTCCGCGAGCAGTTCGGGGTTGCGGTAGGAGTTGCACGAGACCAGTGCGCCGATCTCGATGCGGCTGGTGGCCTCGGCCCAGGCGGCGAGCATCGTCCAGCACTCGAAGTGCAGGCCCTCGGGTTCGCCGTACAGCGGGTAGAAGTGGTCCCAGTTGAACGCGATGTCCGCGCCCATCTCCTCCACCCTCGCGGCGGCGGCGCGGATCGCGGGGTACTGGGCGTGCTGGGGCTGCAGCTGGATCCCGATGCGGGCGGGCCGGCTGTCGTCGCGGACCTCGGGGGTGGTGCTGGGGGTGGTGCTCACGAGATGGTCTGTCCCTTCCCGACGACGGTGATGCCCGAGGGGGTGACGTGGAAACCCCGGGCGCGGTCCTCCTCGGCGTCCACCCCGATGCGGGTGTCGTCGGGGATGGTGACGAACTTGTCGACGATGGCGCGCTGGACCACGGCGTGCCGGCCGACGGAGACGCCGTCCATGAGGACGGACTCCGACACGTGGGCCCAGGAGTCCAGGCGCACGTTGGGGGAGACGATCGACTTCTCCACCAGCGCACCGGAGACGACGGTCCCCTGGCTGATGATGGAGTTCACGGCGTGGCCGTAGGTGCCTTGCCAGCCGTGCACGAACTTCGCCGGCGGGTAGAAGTCCTGCGCCGCGACGATGGGCCACTCGTAGTTGTAGAGGTTGAAGACCGGCAGGACCGAGATGAGGTCCATCTGCGCCTCGAAGTAGGCGTCCAGGGTCCCGACGTCGCGCCAGTAGGCGCGGTCGCGGTCGGTGGCCCCGGGGACCTCGTTGTCCTTGAAGTCGTACACCGACGCCAGGCCCCGGCCGACGAAGTCCGGGACGATGTCCCCGCCCATGTCGTGCTTGGAGTCCTCCCGCTCGGCGTCGCGGGTGACGGCGTCGACGAGGGCGTCGGCGTCGAAGACGTAGTTGCCCATCGAGGCCAGGACCTCGTGCGGTGAGTCGTCCAGGCCCTGGGGGTTCTTCGGCTTCTCGAGGAACTCGGCGATGCGGGAGGAGCCCTGCTCGGTCTGGATGACCCCGAACTGGTCGGCCAGGGAGATGGGCTGGCGGATGGCGGCCACCGTGCACGGCGAGCCCGAGGCGATGTGGGCGTCGACCATCTGGGAGAAGTCCATGCGGTACACGTGGTCGGCGCCGACGACGACGACGATGTCGGGGCGCTCGTCGTGGATGAGGTTGAGGGACTGGTAGATGGCGTCGGCCGAGCCGAGGTACCAGCGCTGGCCCACGCGCTGCTGGGCCGGGACCGAGGCGATGTAGGAGCCGAAGAGGTTCGACATCCGCCAGTTCTGGGAGATGTGCCGGTCGAGGCTGTGCGACTTGTACTGGGTCAGCACGACGATCTTGCGGTAGGCGGCGTTGACGAGGTTCGACAGTGCGAAGTCGATGAGCCGGTAGGTGCCGCCGAAGGGCACGGCGGGTTTGGCCCGGTCGGCGGTGAGTGGCATGAGCCGCTTGCCCTCCCCGCCGGCGAGGACGATTGCGAGGACGTTCGGTGTGGCCACGAGGGGCAGACTAGGGCCCAGTACCCTGGCTTGCCCATCACTGGGCTCAACACGGCGGCTGAAGCGCTTCTGCGGCGCGGTTTCCGGGAAGGACGTGCGATGCGTGTCGACCTGCTCACCAAGGAGTACCCGCCGGAGATCTACGGCGGCGCAGGCGTCCACGTCGAGGAGCTGGTCCGCGCCCTGCGCGCCGTGCCGGACGGGCCGCAGGTGCAGGTGCGCTGCTTCGGTGCCCCGCGCACCGAGCCCGACGCGACGGCCTACCCCGAACCGGCGACGCTGGAGGGGGCCAACGCCGCCCTGCGCACCCTCGGGGTGGACCTGGCGATGGCCGCCGGCGCCGCCGGGGCCGACCTGGTCCACTCGCACACCTGGTACGCGAACATGGCCGGGCACCTGGCGTCCCTGCTGCACGGCGTCCCGCACGTCGTGACCGCGCACAGCCTGGAACCGTTGCGGCCGTGGAAGGCGGAGCAGCTCGGCGGCGGGTACCGGGTGTCCTCCTGGGCCGAGCGGACCGCCTTCGAGGCCGCGGCCGCCGTCGTCGCCGTGAGTGCCGGCATGCGGGCGGACATCCTGCGCTCCTACCCGGCGCTGGACCCCGCGCGCGTCCACGTCGTCCACAACGGCATCGACGCCGCGCAGTGGGAACGCGTCGAGGGCCGGGACCTGGTGCGGGCCAACGGCGTCGACCCCGACCGCCCCAGCGTCGTCTTCGTGGGGCGCATCACCCGGCAGAAGGGCCTGCCGCACCTGCTGCGCGCCGCCGTGCAGCTGCCGCCGGAGGTCCAGCTCGTCCTGTGCGCCGGCGCTCCGGACACCCCCGAGATCGCCGCCGAGGTCGCCGGGCTCGTCGAGGAGCTGCAGCGCACCCGCGACGGGGTGGTGTGGCTTGAGCGCCACCTCTCGCGGGCCGAACTGCTCGAGCACCTCTCGCAGGCCACCGTGTTCGTCTGCCCGTCGGTGTACGAACCCCTCGGCATCGTCAACCTCGAGGCCATGGCCTGCGGCGCGGCGGTCGTCGGCACCGCGACCGGCGGCATCCCCGAGGTCGTCGAGGACGGCGTCACCGGCTGGCTCGTGCCCATCGAGCAGGTCACCGACGGCACCGGCGCCCCCGTCGACCCCGACCGCTTCGTCGCCGACCTGGCCGCCACCCTCACCGAGGCCGTGTCCGACCCTGACCGGGCGCGCGCGTTCGGCGCCGCGGGCCGCACCCGCGCGGTCGAGCAGTTCTCCTGGGACGCCATCGCCGAGCGGACGCTGGAGGTCTACCGCTCGGTCGTGTGACCGGCCCGTCCCAGGGCGGCGATCGGCCGTCGTGATGGGCTCATGTGACCCGCGGTGAGGTGGGGGCGGGCGGTACCGCTGGACGGGTGACCCTCCGACGGGTGGCTGTTGCGGTACCCGTTCACCCCCGATGACCTCCACGTCGTCGGGACCACCGGGGTCCTGGCCGTGAGGCCGGAGGCCCCCATGTCCCTGTTCCGCAACCTGCCCGTGGCGCGCAAGCTCGCCGTGGCCTTCGGTGTCGTCGGCCTCCTGCTGGCCGTCGTCGTCGGCGTGGGTCTGCTCCGGCTCGGCACGGCCCAGGAGAACCTGCGGACGCTGTCGAGCTCCGGAGTGGCCTCGGTCGACGCGGTGGGCACCCTGCGCTCGGACTTCCTGCAGGTCCGCGCCGACGTCCTGAGCCTGGCCCTCGTCCCCGACGAGGCCGGGATGGCGGCCGCCAAGACCCAGCTGGCCAAGGACGACCAGACCCTGACCGACGCCTGGACGTCCTACCTCGCGACGTCGCCGGCCGCCTCGGCCGCGCAGCAGGAGACCTACACCGACCGCCTCGCCGCCTACCTCGCCGTCCGCGCCCAGCTCGAGACCCTCGCGGAGGCCAACGACACCACCGGCTTCATCACCTACCGCACCGCGACGGTGAACCCGGCCGCCCAGGCGCTCTCCGCCGCCGTCGACGACCTCGCCGCGACCGAGAAGGCGGCCGCGGCGACGATGGCCACCGACGGCGCCGCCGCCTACCGCCAGGCCGTCCTGGTCCTGTCCGGCCTGGGGGCCCTGGCCCTGCTCGTCGCCGTCGTCTCCGCCGTCGCCGTCAGCCGCTCCATCGCCCGGCCGCTCGCGCAGACCCTCGTGGTCGTCGAGGGGCTCGCGCAGGGCCGTCTGGACCTGCGGGTGGAGCACGCCTCCCGCGACGAGGTGGGTCGCCTCGCGGCCGCGACGAACACCTCGGTCGAGCGGCTGGGCGCGGTCGTGTCGCAGATCTCCGACAACGCCACCTCCCTCGCCGGCTCCAGCGAGGAGCTGACGGCCGTGGCCACGCAGCTGTCCGGCGGGGCGGCGGAGTCCGCGGCGCAGTCGCAGGTCGTCTCCGCGGCCACCGAGGAGATCGCCGCCAACATCGGCACCGTCGCCGCCGCCGGGGAGGAGATGACCGCCGCCATCCGCGAGATCGCCGCCTCCACGGCCGACGCCTCCGCGACGGCGGCCACGGCCGTGAGCGCCGCCCAGGACGCCGGGGAGACGATCGAGCGGCTGGGCCGCTCCAGCCGGGAGATCGGTGACGTCGTCAAGCTCATCACCTCCATCGCCGAGCAGACCAACCTGCTCGCGCTGAACGCGACCATCGAAGCGGCGCGCGCCGGGGAGATGGGCAAGGGCTTCGCCGTCGTCGCCGGTGAGGTCAAGGAACTGGCTCAGCAGACCGCCCGCGCCACCGAGGAGATCGTCGCCAAGGTGGAGGCCACCCAGGCCGACGCCAGCGCCGCCACCGAGGTCATCGCCCAGATCGGCGAGGTCATCGCCCGCATCGACGGCCTGCAGGCCACCATCGCCGCGGCCGTGGAGGAGCAGTCGGCCACCACCAGCGAGATGGTCCGCAACGTCACCGAGGTCTCCGGCGGGTCCGCCGAGATCGCGGTGAACATCTCCGGCATCGCGGCCGCCGCCGAGCAGACGACGACCAGCGCCGGTCACACCGCGGCGACCGCCGAGGAGGTCTCGCGGGCGGCCGCGCAGCTGCGCACCCTCGTCGGGACCTTCACCCTGCGCTGAGCCCTCGGCGGCGGGCCACCAGGTCCGCCGCCGCGTCCGGCCACGTCGGGTGGGCGAAGGCGAACCCCGCCTCCAGCAGCCGACCCGGCACCACCCTCCGGCTCTTCAGCAGCAGCTCGGCATCGGTCCGCAGGGCCAGCGCCCCGGCGCGCGCCATCCACCGGCTCGCGGGCAGCCCCACCGGCCGTCCCCACGTCCGGCGCAGCACCCGCATGGTCTCGGCCTGCGTCAGCGGGTGCGGCGCCGCCAGGTTCACCGGACCCGACAGCTCCGGGTGCTCCAGCAGGAAGTCCAGGGCGCGCACCACGTCGTCGCCGTGGATCCACGACACGTACTGCCCGCCCCCGGCGACCGGTCCGCCCAGCCCGAGCCGCGCCATCGTGGACAGCACGTCGAACACCCCGCCCCGGTCCGGGGTCATGACCATCGCGGCCCGCAGCGCCACCTTCCGGGTCGCCGGCGTCGGAGCCTGCTCCAGCTCCTGCTCCCAGCGGCGGGCGATGCGGACGCTGTACTCCCAGTACAGCGGGACGTGCGGTTCGTCCCCGCCGATCTCGCCGTCCTCGTCGTGGGCGGCGCCGCGGGTGTCGGCGTAGATCGTGGCGGTGCTCATCTGCAGCCACGTCGCCGGCGGCCGGGACGCCGCCGCGACCGCCCGACCCAGCACCCGCGTGGAGTCCACCCGCGAGTCCATCATCTGCCGCAGGTTCGCGTCGGTGTACCGGCAGTTCACCGTCCGGCCGGCGAGGTTGACGACCGCGTCGGCCCCCTCGAGCTCGCCGGCCCACGCACCCAGCGTGCGACCGTCCCAGACCGCATGCCGCACATCGGGTTCGAGCTGCTCAGGACGGCGGGACAGCACGACGACGTCGTCACCGCGTGCCGCGTACGTCCGGCGCAGCAGCGCCCCGACCTGACCCGTGCCCCCCGGCAGGACGATCTTCACCCGCCCGACGGTAACCGTCCCGCACCCCGCCCCGGGCGACGGGTGTGCCGGAGCGGGTGCGAGGCTGCGGCGGTGGAGCCGCACACGCAGTCCCGGGTGCTGGCCGTCGAACCGGTCCTGCCCGCCCACCGCCACGAGCAGGCCGAGATCGCGGCCGAGCTCGCCCCCCTGCTCACCGAACCCGGGACGCGCCGCACGCTGCTGCACCGGTTGCACGACAACGCCGGCGTCCGCACCCGCCACCTGGCGCTGCCGCTGCGCGAGTACGCCGACCTCGCCCGGCGCCCCGACGCCTTCGACGCCGCCAACGCCGTCTTCGCCCAGGTCGGGCTCGACCTGGCCGAGCAGGCCGTCAAGGGGGCGCTCGCGAGCGCGGGCCTCGCGCCCGAGGACGTCGACGTCCTGCTGTTCACGACCGTCACCGGGGTGGCGGCACCCTCCCTCGACGCGCTGCTCGTGGACCGGGTGGGTCTGCGCCGCGACGTCGTGCGCTGGCCGGGGTTCGGCCTGGGCTGCGTGGCCGGCGCGGCCGGCATCTCCCGCCTGGAGGACCACCTCGCCGGCCACCCCGGTCAGGTGGGGCTGCTGGTCAGCGTCGAACTGTGCTCCCTGACGTTGCAGCCCACCGACACCTCCGTCGCCAACCTCGTCGCCAGCGGCCTGTTCGGCGACGGCGCCAGCGCCGTCGTGGTCGCCGGCCCGGAACGCGCGGCCGACCGCCCGGGGTGGGCCGTCCTCGACCACACCTCCCGGCTGCTGCCGGGATCGGCCGACGCACTGGGCTGGCAGGTCGGTGCCCGGGGCCTGCGGATCGTGCTGTCCGCGCAGCTGCCCGAGGTCCTGCACCGGCACGTGGGGGCCGACGTCGCCGCCTTCCTCGCCGGCCGGAGCGTCGACCGCTGGGTGGTGCACCCCGGGGGTCCGAAGGTGCTCGACGCCGTCGCCGACGCGCTCGACCTCGCGCCCGACGCGCTCGCCACCTCCCGGCAGGTCCTGGCCGACGTGGGGAACCTGTCGAGCTCGGCCGTCCTGCACGTCCTGGCCCGCACCGCCGCTCGGCCGGGGGAACGGGTGCTGCTGCTCGGCGTCGGCCCGGGGGTCAGCACCGAGACCGTCTTGCTGGAACGCGTGGGGGAGCCGTCGTGAGCGTCCTGTTCGTGGTCCTGGTGCTGGCCACCGGGGTGGAACGGCTGGCTGAACTGGTCGTGTCCACCCGCAACGCGCGCTGGTCCTTCGAGCGCGGCGGGGTGGAGACGGGACGTGCCCACTTCCCGCCCATGGTGGCCCTGCACACCGGGCTGCTCGTGGCGTGCCTGGTCGAGGCCGGGCTCACCGACCGGTCCGCCCCGCCCGCGCTGGCCTGGCCGATGCTCGCGCTGGTCCTGGCCTCCCAGGGCCTGCGCTGGTGGTGCATCGCGACGCTGGGCCGCCGCTGGAACACGCGCGTCATCGTCGTGCCCGGCCTGCCGCTCGTGGCCCGCGGGCCCTACCGCTGGTTCACCCACCCCAACTACGTGGCCGTCGTCGTGGAGGGTTTCGCGCTCCCGCTGGTCGGTGCCTGCTGGTGGACCGCCGCCGGGTTCACCGTCCTGAACGCGGTGCTGCTGCTGCGGTTCCGGCTGCCGGCCGAGAACCGGGCGCTCGCGGCCCTGCCACCTGCAGCGACAGCACCGCAGCGCTGAGGCACAGGACGCCGCCGACCCAGAACGCGCTGTCGTAGGCGCCGGTGCCGTCGCGCAGGACCCCGGCGACGAAGGCCATGACGGCGGCGCCCACCTGGTGCGAGGCGAACACCCACCCGAACACCACCGGCCCGGCGAGCCCGAAGTGCTGGCGGGCCAACGCGATCGTCGGGGGGACGGTGGCGATCCAGTCCAGCCCGTAGAACACGACGAACACCCACGTCGCCGGTTGCACGTCCGGGGCCAGCAACCCCGGCAGCAGCAGCAACGACACCCCGCGCAGCGCGTAGTACCCCAGCAGCAGCCAGCGCGGGTCGACCCGGTCGGTCAGCCACCCGGACGCGATGGTGCCGGCGACGTCGAACAACCCGACGAGCGCCAGCAGCGAGGCCGCCGTCGTGGGCGGCATGCCGTGGTCGTGGGCGGCGGCGACGAAGTGCGTCCCGACGAGCCCGTTCGTCGTGGCCCCGCAGACGGCGAACCCGGCGGCCAGGAACCAGAACGCGCGGTGCCGCACCGCCAGCCGCAGGGCGCCGAGCGCGCCCAGGGGCCGGACCGGTCCGGCTTCGAGCAGCGCCCCGCCGTAGGGCTCGACGCCGCGGTCGGCGGGGTGCTCGTGCAACCGCAGCAGGACCAGGGGCACGACGGCCGCCGCCACCGCCGCGATCACCAGGCACGGGGTCCGCCAGCCGTGGTCGCGCGCGAGCGTCGCCACCAGCGGCAGGAACACCAGCTGCCCGGCGGAGGCGGCCGCGGCCAGGACGCCGGTGACCAGGCCCCGGCGCGCGGTGAACCAGCGGCCCACGACCGTCGCCGCGAGGGACATCGCCATCGACCCCGTGCCCAGGCCGACCAGCACGCCCCACGTGGCGACCAGCTGCCAGCGGGCGGTGACGAACGCCGACCCGGCCGAGCCGGCCGCCACCAGCAGCAGCGCCACGGCCACGACCCGCTGCACCCCGAAGCGCTGCATGAGGGCGGCCGCGAACGGGGCCATGAGCCCGTAGAGGACGAGGTTGACGCTGACGGCGGCCGACACGCTCGCCGTCGACCACCCGAACTCCGCGCGCACCGGGTCCAGCAGCGTCGCCGGCACGGACCGGAACGCCCCCGCCGCCAGCAGCGTCGCGAACGTCACCGCCGCGACGGCCCAGGCCGGGTGCAGTCGGCGGGTGCGCGTCGGCGGGACGGTGCGGGGGCTGGCGCTCACGGGCTCATCGTGGCGGACACCCCGCCCCGTCCGGCAGCGCCGCGACGGTCACGTTCCGTCCGGATCCCGCCATCGACGGGGCGCGTGGGCGGTCACCGCCCGCGGGGGGTGACCCAGGGCTCTGTCGTGGCGAGCACCGAGCCCAGGACGGTCCGCCACGGCACGACCACGACGACGGGGACCGCCCACGCGCAGGCGAACGCCATCGCCGCGAGCCCGTCGGTCGTGCCACCCTGCACCCACAGCGGCACCGCCACGCTGAGCAGCCAGACCGCCTTCCAGAGGACCTCGAACCGAGCAGCGGGAGCATCCGCACCGGGGTGAGGAACCCCACGACCGCGAGCAGCTGGACGGCGCACAGGACGGCGTCGACGACACCGGCCTCCAGGGGCCGTTGCGGAGCGGCGGCCAGCAGCCGGGGCCGGGCCGTCAGGCCCAGTCCCACCGCGAGCAGCAGGTAGCAGCCGCGCAGGAGGTTGCGCCGCAGGGGGGACACGTCCAGCAGGGTGGTGGGCGCCGGGGGAACCGCCGTCATCATGGTCATCGGACCAGCGTGGTCGCCGACCGTCCGCCGGACCATGACCGTCGGAGTCAGGTGGGGTGACCCTGCGGGTCACGACCCGGGACCGGCAGCGGCGGTGAGTGCGGGAGGCGGAGCGGTGCACGAGGAACGACGCGACCGCGGCAGCGTCGCCGCCGGTGTGGTGAGCGGGGCGCTGCGGTACGCCCGTTCCCGGGGCGCCGACGCGGACACCCTGGCCACCGCGGCCGCCACCACCGAGCAGCTCCTCGCCGACCCCGATGCCCGGGTGCCGCTGGCCTCCCACCTGCGCCTGCTGCGCGCAGCGGCCGCCGAGCTGCGGGACCCGGCCTTCGCCCTGCACCTCGGAGCCGACGTCGGGATGGCCGAGGTGTCCGTGCTCGGCCTGGTCATGGAGGCCTCCGCGACGATGGGGGAGGCCCTGGTCCCGCTGCAGCGCTACGGCGCCCTGGCGCTGCAGGCCTACCCCGCTGCAGCCGGCGGTCCGCCCTTCGAGGCCGAGCACGACGGTGACCGGCTGCTGCTCGTCGACCGGCGTCCGGGCGGGACGGAACCGGAGCTGGTGGAGGAAGCCGTCGCCCGGCTGGTGTGCGGCCCGCGCCGGTTCCTCGCCGCACCGCACGTGCTCGCGGTCGACGTCCCCCACCCGCGGCCCGGCCACGGTGCGGAGTACGAGCGGGTGCTGGGGTGCCCTGTGCGCTTCGACACCGGCCGCACCGCCCTGACAGCTGCACCCGCAGGTGGCGAGCTGGCCGGTCGCGCAGCACCCGCGCTACGTGTCCGGTGTGCTGCAGGAGCGGGGGAGGCGCTGCTCTCGACGTTGTCGTCCAGCCCGGCCGCGGGGCCCGCCAGGTGCCGGGAGCAGGTGGAGGACGTGCTGCGAGCGGTCGTCCACCAGGGGGATCCGGGCGCCGACGCGGTGGCGGCGCGCCTGCGGTGCAGCCGGTCGACACTGTTCCGGCGGCTGCGGGAGGAGGGGACGAGCTACCGGCAGGTGCTGGACGACCTGCGGCGGGAACTCGCGACGTCGTACCTGCAGGCCGGTCGGGTGTCGGTGGCCGAGGTGGCCTACCTGGTGGGTTTCTTCGAGGCGGCTGCGTTCACGAGGACGTTCCGCCGCTGGACCGGGACGACACCGGGCGCCTACCGGGCCCTGGCCCGACGGGGGTGAGCGGCCATGGAACTCCGCGCGCGGGGCCCGGCTGCCCCCGGGAGCGGGCGTGGTCCTCGCGTCGGTGACGCGGCACCGACCGGAGCGGCGAACGGCGAGGGACCTGCGTGGTCGGGATCGGCGTGCGAGCCGCGCCCGGGCGGGTGCCGGAGCCGGTCGAGTCCCCGCTGACGGGGACGAGGCGACGTCGGACGGGACCAGGAGCCGGGGTTCGTCGTCGTCCGTGCAAGGGGCCCCGCGGCCTGCTCCGGCGCAGTAGTTTCGCAGGGTGCTGGACACCGTGGTCGTCCCCGATGCCTCCGTCCCGGCCTCGTGGCGGGGATGGGCCGGGTTCCGGGTCGTCCTGCTGACCTTCACTCCGCTGATCCTGCTGGCCACGGTGCTGTGGGGTGAGCACGCGGCGACCCTCGGCGACCTGCAGGACGACGTCGCGAGGGGCCAGGTCTCCCGGGTGCAGGTCGTCGGCGGGCTGGACCGCGGATCGAGCGGCACCGCCGCGCAGGGGGTGCGGTGGAGTTCGGGGTGGAGTTCGGGGTGGCACCACGCGCAGGTGCAACTGACGGTGGGTGTTCCGCAGCCGACCACCACCGTGACCGACGACCACGGCTCGCCCCTGCCGGTCACGGACCGGGACGCCGGTGAGTTGGTGCACGGCTGGGACCCGCAGGTGCGAGTGGATCGGGCGAGGTACGTCTCCGGCGTCTCCTACTCCGCCACGGTGCTGGGTGTACAGGTGCCCGGGTGGGTCGGGGTCCTCGTGCTGGTGCAGTGGCTGGGGGCGCTGTTCCTGCTCGTCCACGGTGCTGAGCCGCGGTGGGTCAGCAGGTGGGGGTGGTTCTGGTTGTCCGCCCTGCCGTTCGGGGTGACGGTGTTCCTGCTGTCGTCGGGGCCGTTGCCGGGGCGGCGCCCCGTCCCCCCGGGGCCGCGCCGGTGGGGAGGCGGGAAGGCGTTCGTCGTCTCGCTGCTGGTGGCCTCGGCGCTGGGAGGTTCTGGCGGGTTGTGGGGGAGTTCCGGTGGCCGAAGGCAGCGGCGGCGTCAGCGCGAGCCCGGTCGGCGCGGTCCTCGTCCAGCACGTCGACCGTCGAGCGCTGGTGCCACCGTCGGAGTCTCAAGGCGGTGTCGCCCGGAGGGCGGGCCGACTGCGATGTCGTGCGGCTTGCCTGTGCGGTGCTGCCAAGGTGAACGACAGTGCCTCGCGACGCCAAGCCGAGTGCGCGAGATGCAGCTGACCGCCACGCTGAACCGGTGGAGCATGCGGCCGGGCCTACCGCCCGCTCGCGCAATCATGAGCGAGTGAGCGAGGAGAGCAGTGGCCGGGACACCTGGGCCGTGGTGGAGACCGACCTGCTCCGTACCGCCGCAGAGCAGGTCTGCACCGCCTTCCTGGACGTGATGGCCGAGGCGGCGCCGTGGGCCTGCATCGACGCGTGGAGCGACTACCGCGACGGGCTACCTGCGGAGGTCGAGCATGCTCAGACCGCGTTGCGGCACCTGCACGCCCACCGTGACGGCCGGGACACCTTCATGGGCATCGACATCGACCGCAGCGACCCCGCTCAGGAGGCGCTGCTGCACACCTACGCGGCGTGGTCCATCCACGTGGAGCTGCTCCCGGCGGCGGAGCAGGATGCCCTGGTCACCGTCCACGACGGGGCGTCGTCCATCACCGCGGAGCTGACGACACCGAGGTCGAGCGGCTGCGCGAGCGGCTGGCGGGCGTGGCCCTGGTGGAGCGCTTGGAACGGTTGAACGCACAGGCGAGGGCACGGCGTGAGCAGGAGCGAGGGGAGCGTCAGGCGCGGCGGAAGCAGCAGTGGCTGGCGCGGCTGGGGTGGTCTGCCCAGCCAGACGCCAGCCGGCAGGAGGAGGATGGGGAGCTGCTCTGCGCGGAGTGCGGGCATCCGCAGGGTGCTCAACCAGGGCCGAGTCAGCGTGACCTGAAGGTGTGCGCGGTGTGTGTCCACGAGGAGGACCACGAGTTGCGGGACGAGTCGGCGATGTGCCGGCGGGCCCGCCCCAGCTGATGCGGGGAACCGTACCGCGGGATGACCGTGAAGTCGTCGCCGCCGCTGCCATGCTCACGACGTGCTCCGGACGCTGAGGCAGTGGTGGACCCGCCGGCTGGAGGAGCGAGCCAAGTGGGCCTACTACGGAGATTGCTCGACCTGCCGCCATGACTGGCGAGAACATGATCCAGCCGAGGGGTGCGGGGAGTGCTCGTACGAGATTGAGCACGAAGATCCGGACGCACCTGAGCGCGTCTGCAGGGCCGAGGCTCCGGGATGGGCGGCGTGATACACGCAACCTGCGGGATGACCGTGCGGTCGTGCGTCGCGGTCGGCTTCTGCCCGCGTTCGGGTGGGTCGATCGGGACCGACCCTGCTGATGAGCGGTCGGCTCCTAGAGTGCTGACGTGTCACAGCCTGCTGGGCGTTTGGCCCGCACCTTGATCTACCTGGGCCTCGCGCGTCCCGCCGACGGCTCTCCTCAGGCCCCGTCACGTCGTGAAGTCGTCCGGTCAGGGGCGGCGACTGTTGTGGGTGCTGCTGTGGTCGCCGTCGGGTGCTGGTGGCTGGGCTGGGTGGACGGTGGCACCGCCATCGCTCTCGTTGTTCTGGTGACCGTGTTGAGCCTGCTGTCGCCTTACGCGTCACGGCGGGGGCAGAGGGTTCGATCTCGGCGCAGCCGCGGTTGATCTCGAATCGAGTGCAGCGCATCGCGCGATGACCGTGACGTCGCCCGGAGTTCGCCGCGACCAATCGGCCAGCCGCGTGATCGCTCGAGGATGCGCCTCTGAGGCTTCAGCGCACTGAGCGGCAGATCGAGTGCGGGTTTCGCCTTCTGCAGGGCGAGCACCCGGGACTGACGAGCCGATGGACCCACAGCCTCGGTGCGTTGGTGCCAGGTCGTGTCGCCTTCACCCCGTACACGTTGGGCCTGCGCTTCCTGACCCGCCGTGAACTGGTCATCGACATCACGGCTGTGAACTGGGGCTCAGGGCACCGAGCTGAGCGACGCCAGATCTGGTCCGTGTCTCCATCGGCGCGAGGGGTCGAAGTGCAGACGGCTCAGGCTCTATTGGAGTGGGCCGTGCTTCCGGAGGTTGCTGAAGCCGCGATGGACCTGGTTGACCCTGCTTTCGGTTGCTCGACGTCGGCGTCGCCCGCAGGAGCCCGTCACCGCGACGTCGCTCGGACGGCGGGATGACTGTGTGGTCGAGGTGGGGCGGCAGACGGCCCAACACCGTGGCGACCGCACCTTCATGGTGGCTGCACGAGCACCTACCGGGCGAAGATGGAACCCGTGTCGACTTTCTCACCCGCGGACCCGACCAGGGCACTGACCCTGCGTGAGCGCGAGGCGATCATCGCGGTGCTGGAACGGGGCACCAACATCAGGAAACTTCCGATCACCACCGCCGACCGCTCCCGGTGGCTTAGTCAGGTGTCCCACACCCTGGCCGGCCGCTCGTGCGAGTGCGGCATCTGCCCCTCGGTCGAGCTCACCGACGCTCAGGGCCACACCCCGGCCACCGCCAACGGTCGCGTCGTGCTGCAAGCCGAAGCTCCCGGGGCAGTGCTGCATCTCTTCATCGACGAGGACCGACTCAGCCACCTGGAACTGGCGCCCCTGGCGGGCGACAGCATCACGGTGTTCCCCGCCTCCACGGACATCACCACGGACCTCAGCACCTGGTGACTGCCGCCTAGCCATCGCCGAGAAGGTCCGTTGCCGGTGCAGGACGTCCGCGCGCACCGCGGGATGACCGTGCGGTTCGGTGCCGGCTGCGGGGCATGCTGGCGTGATGGCTCAGAAGGTGTCGTGACACCGGGTGCGTGGTGACCGCCTGTGGGATGAGGGTGGTCAGGTCTGGCAGCGGTCGATGGGGTCGTGGTTGAGCGCGGCCGAGGTCGATGAGCTCGTCGAGACCGGGCACCCGGTAGTGGTGCAGAGCTTCGAAGGGCCGATGCGGTGGCTGACGCCGCCGACGGCGCGGCAGGAGTGGTCTCAGGTGCGGGAGCACTGCGTGCCGCCCGGCGCTGGAGGCTTGGGTGCGGTGCCGGATGCGCGGGGTCGTGTGTACTCGGGGATCTCGTGGCGTCGCGAGGGCCAAGTGCTGGTGGGGCTGCTGGCGAGCTGCTGACGCACCAGGACAGCGGGATGATCGTGCGCCCGCGCACCGCGGAATGACTGTGCGCCCGCGCATCGCGCCATGACCGCGAAGTGCAAGGCCCACGGTCCCAGCAAGCTCAGGACACCGGAGTGGTGGAGAGCCTGCCGCCCACGTTGAAGACGACGACGTCCTCCCCGTCCTCGACCCCGCACTCGCGCAGCCCCTCAGCGGCCTCGGAGCCGAACAGCGAGTCGATTGCGGAGGTCGTCATCCCGCCACCACCTCCGGAGACCTCGCTGCCCAGGGCGACCTGCGTGCCGTCGGGAAGTACCAACGACTGGCTGTCCTCGTTCCAACTGACCCCTTCGGGCCACACCACCATCGATTCACCGATCCCGACGCAGGTGCCGACCTTCGTGACTGGGCCACCGATGGCTGCGGTCATCGCGTCGTCCCAGCTGCCTCCTGAGACCAGCAGAGGACCGTCCAGGCTCGCGGAGGCAGACGTTCCAGAGCAGGCCGCCAGCAGCGCCGTGCATGCCAGGACGGCGGCGGCGGGCAGGTGTCGCGTCATCGCTTCAGGCTCCTTGGACGGTGAGTGGGGGGCTTGGGTCGCTGGGACGTCACCTCGGGCGTCCGCGTTCCCTGCTGCGCGGCGTCGTCAACCCCTCCAAGCTGGCAGATCAGCCGACTCGGTGACCACCGCATCCCGAGACGACCGAGTCTTCGACCGCCCGCAATCCGGCATGTCCGCGAAGTCGTCGAGCGTGTGGAGGGCAGGATGACCGTGAAGTCGTCCAGGCCGCGCGGTCGTTGGGCCAGTGGCGCTCAGGTCGCCAGCAGGTCCTGCATCAGATCTAGGCAGGTCGCCTCCACCTCGTCTTCGTCGGAACCGTGTCGGTCGGACTCCTGCACGGCTTCGACGAAGGGCCGCAGCCGAGCAGGTCGGCCGAGCGGATCGGCTGTGCCCCAGACGATGCGACGCGCGGCGCCGGTGGCATCGATCTCGCCGTCCACCGCAGCGCGGGCCATGTACCGGGCGTACTGCCACCGCAGTTCTTCGTCACTGCCGAACCGGGGTGCGCCGAGTTCGTCGAGTGCGGCGTCGAAGGCGCGCTGGACCGCTCCCGGATCCCGCAGGTCCGCCCCGATTACGGCGTGCAGTGCGGGTGCTTGGGCGCCGGCGGCCAACGCGTCCTTGGCCCACGCGTGGACCAGTACCGGTTCCATCCCTTCGAGGGCAAAGCGGGCGCGCGTGTCAGCGGGGTTCCCCACCTGAGGTGGCAGTACGGGGGCAGCTTCGTACCCGGGCAGGTCTGCGTCCACGGTCACCAGTTCGAGGTTGTCCGGTGCCGTGTCGGAGGCGATCACACCGACAGCGACGTCGTGCAGGACGGTGACGGTGACCCACCAACGGTCGTGGTGGTGGTAGGCCTGGAAGGGAACGGCAGCACCGTCAACGGTGAGCTCCCGGGGGTTCCACAGTGCCGATCCCTTCGGCTGGTGCAGGGCCGCGGCGGCGGTCTGCAGGTCCTCTCCGGTGAAGTGGGGCAGACCGGCCAGTGCGGGGTAGGCCACGTCGTCGAGGTCCGGGTCGCGCCTTCCGTCACGGACAGCGGCCGCAGCGGGTACTGCGGAGATGACGCGGACGCTGGCGCCGACCCGGGAGTCCAGTTCGCCGTGACAGAGGGTGACGCTGGTGATGGGCGGATCGAACGGGCTCCACAGGGCCAGACCGCGGGGACCGGTGAAGGACGGGGCGAGCCCCAGCAGACGGTGCCTCGGTGGAGTGGGCATGGCGTGGAAGTAGTGCGAGCCCTCGCGGATGATCACCTATCCAGCCTGGCAGTGCATCATCGAATGGCGGTAGACGTCGGGTCTGCCCCTGGTTCGGTTGACTCCTGACCTGTGAGGATCATGGTCTTCACTGGAAGGATGAGTACCGTGCCGACGCCGTTCCCCGAGGAGTTCCGCCGCGACGTGATCGCCGTCGCCCGCCAAG
>NZ_JBFNQN010000014.1 GCF_040796495.1 Kineococcus endophyticus
GACGTTCCCGCCGTTGCGGGCCAGGTCCCGCAAGAACTTCTTCTTCACCCTGACTGGATGCTGTCGTGGCACGGTCCTCGCAACTCCCCAATCTCAGGGTGTTGCGAGGACCGCTAGAACCGGCCCGGCCCGATGCGTCAACGAGACCCCCACCAGAGGCGGGAGCGGAAGGTCAGGAGGCGGCGTGGGCGGGCGTGCGGCCCGCGCTCCCCTGCGCCCGCTCGAGGGACCGCTTGCGCAGCGCCTCGGACTGCTCGCCGATCTTCTTCGCCTTGTCCTCGTCGCGCGTCAGGTTCACGCCCGTCGTGGGGTCGAAGACGTGCATCCGCTTCGGGTCGAACCACAGGGTCGCCCGGTCGCCGTCGCGCACACCGCTCATGGCGTCGAGCGTGACGACGAGCTGGGAGCGCAGGCTCTCCCCGTCGAGCTCGCGGTCGAGCTCGGCGAGCTGCTCCTTCGTCTCGTCGGCGGCCTCGAAGGGGATGTAGGCGTACAGCTCGTTGCCCAGCCACTCCGTGACGTCGACGTCCGCCTGGAACGTGGCGGCACCCTCGGGGGCCTCGGTGACCTCGGCGTCGTCGAAGTGCTCGGGCCGCACGCCGACGATGAGGAGCTTCCCCTCGTAGGACCCGTCGACCTGCTCCGGGCGCGGCACCTCGCCGAACGGCAGCTGCAGCGTCGTCCCCGAGACCCTCGCGGGCAGGAAGTTCATGGGCGGGGAGCCGATGAACCCGGCGACGAAGAGGTTGACGGGCTGTTCGTACAGCTCGCGCGGGCTCGCCACCTGCTGCAGGACGCCCTTGCGCAGGACGGCGACCCGGTCGCCGAGCGTCATGGCCTCGGTCTGGTCGTGCGTGACGTAGACCGTCGTCGTCGCCAGCGACCGCTGCATGCGCGCGATCTCGGTGCGCATCTGGCCGCGCAGCTTGGCGTCGAGGTTGGACAGCGGCTCGTCGAAGAGGAACGCCTTGGCGTCCCGGACGATCGCGCGGCCCATGGCCACGCGCTGGCGCTGCCCACCGGACAGGTTCGCCGGCTTGCGGTCGAGGTGCTCGTGCAGCTCGAGCATGTCGGCCGCGCGCTGGACGCGTTCGCGGATCTCGCTCTCGGGCACCTTGGAGTGGTTCAGCCGCAGCGGGAAGGCGATGTTCTCCCCCACCGTCAGGTGGGGGTAGAGCGCGTAGTTCTGGAACACCATCGCCAGGTCGCGGTCGCGGGGGGCGAGGTCGTTGACGCGCTTGCCGTCGATGAGCAGGTCGCCGTCGGTGATGTCCTCCAGCCCCACGATCATCCGCAGCAGCGTCGACTTCCCGCAGCCCGAGGGGCCGACGAGGATGACGAACTCGCCGTCGGCGATGTCCAGGCTGACGTCGTTCACGGCGGGGAAGCCGTCGCCGTACTTCTTGACGATGTTCTTGAGTTCGATGCGAGCCATGTCTGGTCAACCCTTTCCTGCGTCAGCCCTTGACCGCGCCGTTGGTGAGACCCGCGACGATGCGGCGCTGGAACACCAGCGCCAGGACCACGACGGGGATGGTGACGATGACGGCGGCGGCCGAGATGGCCCCCGTCGGCTGGACGAAGTAGCTGGACCCGGTGAAGCTCGACAGCGCCGCCGGCACCGGCTGCGCGGCCGACGTCGACGTCAGCGAGATGCCGAAGACGAAGTCGTTCCAGGCGATGAAGAACGCGATGATCGCGGTGGTGAACACCCCGGGCGCCGCCAGCGGGACGATGACCTTGCGGAACGCCTGCCAGCTGGTCGCGCCGTCCACCTGCGCGGCCTGCTCCATGTCCCAGGGGATGCCGCGGAAGAACGCCGACATCGTCCAGATGGAGATCGGGAGCGTGAGGGCCAGGTACGGGATGATGAGACCGGGGATCGTGTCGTACAGCCCGATCTGCCGCCACAGGTTGAACAGCGGCGTAACCATCGTGATGACGGGGAACACCGCCACCGCCAGGGCGCTGGTGAGGACCACCCGCTTGCCGGGGAAGTTCAGGCGCGCGATGGCGTACGCGGCGAACATCGACAGCACCACGGCGATGAGCGTCGCCACCAGGCAGGTGATGATCGAGTTCCGCAGGGCCGGCAGGAACAGGTCCGACCCGTTGCCCCGGAAGATCCCGTCGTAGTTCGCCCACGTCCACTGCGACGGGAAGAACTGCTTGTCCGACAGCGCCGCCTCGGACTTGAAGCTCATGGAGATGATGTAGGCGACCGGGACCACCGCGTACAGCACGATGACCAGGGCACCCACGTACCAGAGCACCTTCTCCTTGCGCGTCATCGCGCCCATCAGCCTTCACCCCTCGCTCGGGCCAGGTCGACCTTGAACACCTTGATCGCGATGAAGCAGATCAGCAGGACGCAGACGAACAGCAGGACCGACACGGCCGAGCCCAGCCCGATCTCGAGCCGGCTGATCGTCTGGTTGTAGGCCAGCGACGAGACGGTCTGGGTGTCCGCCGCGCCGTTGGTCATGATGTAGACGTTGTCGAAGATGCGGAAGGCGTCGAGGGCGCGGAACAGG
This sequence comes from Kineococcus endophyticus, assembly GCF_040796495.1. Classification (NCBI taxonomy): domain Bacteria; kingdom Bacillati; phylum Actinomycetota; class Actinomycetes; order Kineosporiales; family Kineosporiaceae; genus Kineococcus; species Kineococcus endophyticus. The sequence goes on from NZ_JBFNQN010000014.1 coordinate 2,535, forward strand.
AGCGCCACCATGATCGACGCCTTCATGTTCGGCAGCGTCACCTTCCACAACCGCTCCCACGCCGTGGCCCCGTCGACCTTGGCGGCCTCGGTCATGTCCGCAGGGACCTGCGCCAGACCGGCCAGCAGCAGCAGCGAGATGAACGGCGTCGTCTTCCAGATCTCCGAGAGGCAGATGACGAACAGCGCCGACCACTTGTTCGCGAACCAGTCGAAGTCGCCGAGCCCGAGCAGGCTGTTCATGAACCCCGTCGTCAGACCGAAGGCGTACTGCCAGGCGTAGGCCGAGACGACGGTGATGATGGCGTACGGGATGAGGATCGCGGTGCGGACGATGGGCCGCAGCCACCCGAGCACCTTGTGCATCACCATCGCGAGCGCGAACCCGATGACGAGCTCGACCGCGACCGTGACGACGGTGATGAGCGCGGTGTTCCCCAGCGCCCCCCACCACAGGCTGTCGGAGAGGATGACCCCGTAGTTCTTCAGCCCGATGAACTCGCGGTCCGCCGGCGCGGTGAGCCGGTAGCTGAACAGCGACTCGTAGAGGGCCTGCAGGATCGGGTACCCCGTGACGGCCACGAGGATGACGAACGCCGGACCCGCGAGGTACCAGCCCAGGCGCGCCTCGGCGCGCGCCTTGTCGGTCCCCCGCCGCTTGGCCGCCGGCCGGGAGACGGACACGTCCCCGGCCGAGCGCGTCTCCATCTGGGAACTCACAGCAGCTTCTCCCCTCGGAGGACCTCGGTGATGTACTCCTGGGAGGAGGCCGGGGTGTCCTGCGAGACCGACGAGACCGGCTGCCACCGGTCCGCGATCCCCTGGCTGACCTCGTTGTAGTACGCCGTCTGCGGACGGGGCGACGCCGCCTGCAGGGACGTCCGGATCGTGTCGTACATCGGGTAGGCCTCCTGCACCGTCGGGTCGTCGTACACCGACTCCAGCGCCGCCGGGTTCCCGTCGGAGACCATGTAGGCCGCCTGGTTCTGCTCGGAGACGATGCAGGACACGGCCTGGAAGGCCTGGTCCTGGTGCTCGCTGAACGCGCTGACCCCGATGTCGATCCCGCCGAGCGGCGGCTTCGACTCCGTGCCCGCCGTCATCTCGGGGTACGTCGTCCAGCCGTAGTCCTCGAAGATCGCCTTGTCCATCGTGCCCTCGTCGGCCGCGGACTTGCCCTGGGCGTAGACGAACGGCCAGTTCACCATGAACGCGGCGCCGCCCTGCTGGAAGAGGTTCGCGGTCGCGGCCTCGTCGCGGTTGTCGATGCCGGGCCCGCCCACCCCCGCGGCGGTGATGTCCTGCATCACCTTCGCAGCCGCCTTGCCGGCGTCGGAGTCGATGCCGAGGCGGATGTCCGGGCCCTTGGCGTCCGGGTTCTCGATGACCTTGCCGCCCGCGGAGGCGATCATCGCGTTGACCCACACCGTCATGGACTCGGCGCGCTGGCCCTGGACCCCGATCGCGGTGCCCTGGGCCTTGGCCGCCTCGATGATCTGCTCCCACGTCACCGGCTTGGTCATGTCCAGGCCCGCGGCCTGAGCGACCGACTTGCGGTACCAGAGCAGCTGCGTGTTGGCCCAGAACGGCGCCGCGACGAGTTCGTCCTTCCAGGTGGCACCCTGCACCGCCCCGTCGACGACACCGTCGGACCACTGCTGCTGCAGGTCCGCCGGCACCTTCGCCAGGAACCCCGCCTCGGACGTCTCCGGCACGAACACCGGGTCCAGGCTCATGAGGTCGATGGAGGAGTCGTTGCCCGCCAGTCGCCGCATGAGCTGCTCGCGCTGGGCGGCCGCGTCGCTGGGGAGGATGGACACGTTGATGTCGTAGGCGCCGTTCGAGGCAGCGCTGCACTGCTCCGCGATCTTCTGCTGACCGCCGTTGTCCGGGTTGATGTACCAGTTGAGCGTCGGGGTCCCCGACGCCGTGCTCGATCCGCCACACGCCGTGAGACCGCTCGCGAGCACCGTCGCGGCGCTCAGGATCCCCAGCCGGGTCCGCCATCGGCCAGCCACAGGCCCTCCCTCGACTCCGTCGTCCTTGCTCGTGACCTTGCTGTGGACCACAGCTACACCGGTCCTGCACAGCACGCACCCCGAGCGCGACCCGTTCGGCGGATCGTTGAGGGACCGTGATCCACACCACCGGGTGCCCACCGCGCGGCGGGCTGTTGGCAGGATGTGACCCATGGCCAGTGAAGCCCCCTCCCAGACCGGCGCGCCCAGCGAGGCGCAGTTCCGCATCGAGCACGACACGATGGGGGAGGTCAGGGTCCCGGCCGCCGCGAAGTACCGCGCGCAGACGCAGCGGGCCGTGGAGAACTTCCCGATCTCGGGCACCCCGCTGGAGCGCGCGCACATCGAGGCCCTCGCCCGCATCAAGAAGGCCGCCGCGCTGGCCAACGCCGAGCTCGGCGTCCTGGAGCGCGACCTCGCCCAGGCCGTCGCCGACGCCGCCGAGGAGGTGGCGACCGGCCGCTGGGACGGCGAGTTCCCCGTCGACATCTTCCAGACCGGCTCGGGAACCAGCTCGAACATGAACGCCAACGAGGTCATCGCCACGCTGGCCACCGAGCGCCTCGGCTCGGCCGTGCACCCCAACGACCACGTCAACGCCTCGCAGTCCTCCAACGACGTCTTCCCGACGTCGGTGCACGTGGCCGCGACCTCCGCGGTGGTCAACGACCTCGTCCCGGCCCTGACGCACCTGCGGGACGCGCTGCGGCGCAAGGCCACCGAGTGGGCCGACGTCGTGAAGTCCGGGCGCACCCACCTGATGGACGCCACCCCGGTGACCCTGGGCCAGGAGTTCGCCGGCTACGCCGCGCAGCTGACCCGCGGCATCGAGCGCGTCGAGGCCACCGTCGTCCGCGTCGCCGAGGTGCCGCTGGGCGGGACGGCCGTCGGCACGGGCATCAACACCCCGCCCGGGTTCCCCCAGCGCGTCATCGAACTGCTGGCCGCGGACACCGGCCTGCCGCTGACGGAGGCCGCCGACCACTTCGAGGCCCAGGGCGCCCGCGACGCGCTCGTCGAACTGTCCGGCGCCCTCAAGGTCGTCGCCGTGAGCCTGACGAAGATCTGCAACGACCTGCGCTGGATGGGGTCCGGCCCCCGCACGGGCCTGGGCGAGCTGCGGCTGCCGGACCTGCAGCCGGGGTCCTCGATCATGCCCGGCAAGGTCAACCCGGTCGTCCCCGAGGCGGTCCTCATGGTCGCCGCGCAGGTCGTCGGCAACGACGCCACCGTGGCGTGGGCCGGCGCCAGCGGGTCCTTCGAGCTCAACGTCCAGATCCCCGTGATGGCCCGCAACGTGCTGGAGTCGGCGCGGCTGCTCGGGAACGCCTCCCGGCTCCTGGCCGACCGGACGGTCGACGGCCTCGAGGCCGACGTCGAGGCGTGCCGCCGCTTCGCCGAGTCCTCCCCCTCGATCGTGACCCCGCTGAACCGCGTCATCGGCTACGAGGCGGCGGCCAAGGTGGCCAAGCACGCCGTCGCGACCGGCTCGACGGTGCGTGAGGCCGTCGTCGACCTCGGCTTCGTCGAGCGCGGCGAGGTGAGCGAGGAGCAGCTCGACAAGGCCCTGGACGTCATGTCGATGACGCACCCCTGACCCACCGCTGAGGACCGGCGGACGAGACTGGCCCGGTGTTCGCCCAGCTCCTCGTCGTCGTGTTCGCCGCCCTCGCCCTGACGATCGTCGCCTCCCGGCGCGGCTGGCAGCCCCCGCTGCTGCTGGCCGTCGCCGGGGCGGCCGTCTCGTTCGTCCCCGGCGTCCCGCGGGTGATGCTGTCGCCGGAGGTCATCCTCTCCGTCGTCCTGCCCCCGCTGCTGTTCTCCACGACGCAGGACTTCTCCCTCAGCGGGTTCGTCCGCCGCTGGCGCTCCATCACCAACCTCGGGGTCGTCCTCGTCGTGGTCACGACGGCCGTCGTGGGGCTCGTCGCGAGCCTGGCCGTCCCCTGGATCACGCTGTCGATGGCGCTGGTGCTGGCGGCCGTCGTCTCCCCCCCGGACGCCGTGACGGCCGTCGCCATCGGGGGCCGGCTCGGACTGCCCACCCGCGTCCTGAACACCCTGAAGGGCGAGAGCCTCGTCAACGACGCCGCCGCCCTGACGCTGTTCTCGGTCACCGTCGCCTCGGCGACCCACTCCGCCGGCGACCACCACCTGCCGTCCAACCCCGTGCTGTTCTTCCTCGCGACGTCCGCCATCGGCGTCGCGACGGGGTTCGCGCTGGGGCACGTCGCGGCCTGGGTCCGCGCCCGGCTGACCGAGGCCTCGCTCATGACGGCCTTCGCGGTCCTGCTCCCCTTCGCCGCCTACGGCCTCGCCGAGGTCGTGGAGGGGTCCGGGGTGCTCGCCGTCGTGACGGCCGGCTTCGTCCTGTCCCGGCACTCCCTGGCCGCGCTGTACGCGACGCGCATGTCGGAGCGGGAGTTCTGGAACATCCTCGACGTCCTGCTCGAGGCCTTCGTCTTCGCCTACCTCGGGCTGCAGTTCCACTTCCTGCTCGCCGACGCCGTCACCGACGGCGCCCGGGCGGTCGAACTCCTCGTCGCGGGGGTTGTCGTGCTGGCGGCCGTCGTCCTGGTGCGCCTCGTGTGGATCGTCGCCGGCGGGTTCGTCATGCGGAACCTGTTGCACGGCAGGTTCTCCCCAGGCGGCCGGCACTTCACCCCGGCCGAGGACGTCGTGCTGGCCTGGACCGGGATGCGGGGCGTCGTGACGCTCGCCGCCGCGGCCGGTCTGCCCGAGGACTTCCCCCACCGCGCCGACCTGCAGGTCCTCGCCTTCGTCGTGGCGGTGGGCACGCTGCTGCTGCAGGGCTCGACGCTGCCCGCCCTCATCCGGCACCTCGACCTCGACACCACCCGCGAGCGGGCCTGGCGCGACGCCGAGCACCACAAGGCGCAGCGCATCGTGCGCGACAGCATGGTCGAGGTCCTGCGGACGGCGCGCGAGGAGACGACCGACGAGACCGAACGTCAGTGGGTCGACACCGTCCTGGCGCGCGCCGACCGCAGCGCGCAGGACCGGGCCGCGGACGCCGAGGAGGTCGAGGGCCGCACGAGCCGCGCCCGGCGCGCCGTGGAGCTGCGCCGGGCCGTCCTCGTCGCGCAGCGGCAGGCCCTCGTGGCGGCCGAGGAGTCCGGCGACCTCGACGAGGACGCCGTCCGGGAGGTCCTGGAGCAGCTCGACCTCGACGAGGCCTCGCTCGTGCACCGCGGCTCCTCCCGCCTGTGAGGGGGCGGGAACGGCACAGGGCGCCGGCCCCCTCGCGGGGACCGGCGCCCTGTGGCGTCGATCGGGTGGTGCGGCAAGCTCAGCGCGAGTAGTACTCGACGACGAGCTGCTCGTCGCAGGTCACGGGGATCTGCTCGCGGACCGGGAGGGCGTTCACCGTGGCGGTGAGGTCCTCGCGCTCGACGGACAGCCAGCCCGGGATCTCGTTGTCGCTCCAGCCGCCCTCACGGGCGACGATGAACGGCGTCTTGGCCTTGGAGCGAGGGGCGACCTCGACGACCTGGCCGGGGACGACGCGGAACGACGGACGGTCGACGCGACGGCCGTCGACGACGATGTGGCGGTGCACGACCATCTGGCGGGCCTGGTAGATGGTCCGCGCGAAGCCGGCACGCCACACGACGGCGTCCAGACGCGTCTCGAGCAGCTGCACCAGGTTCTGACCCGTCTTGCCCGGCTTGCGCTTGGCGAGGTCGTACGCACGACGCAGCTGGGTCTCGCTGACGTCGTACTGGTAGCGCAGACGCTGCTTCTCGCGCAGCTGCGTCGCGTAGTCCGACGCCTTCTTCTGCTTGCGGCCGTGCATCCCCGGGGGGTACGGACGGCGGTCCATGAAGCGGGCGGCCTTCGGCGTGAGGGCCACCCCGAGCGCGCGGCTGATGCGCACCTTGGGTCGGGCGTTGTTCATTCCACTCTCCTGATCGTAAGGTGAGCCTAGCCAAAGTCGGGGTGGACCCGACTGGCCAGGACGATCGCGCACCGAGGAGGCACTGTGAACCACCGGATCCAGGGGATCGACCGGGCCACGGCACCCGACCCCCGACGTTCGGGGGCTCCGGAGCGCACCGAGTCCAAGCCTACGGCCTCCGAGGCGGTGCCTCCGACCACGCAGCCGCCCGCTCCCCGGCGCCCCACCCCGGCGCAGTGGGGTCGCACGCTCGCCGTCGGCACCGTCGCCGGCACGCTCCACCTGCCGCGGGAGGCGCACTCCTGCGGGCACCTCGACCCGTTCGCCCCCGCCCCCACCGCCCGCCGCGGCGCCGAACCGCGGACGCAGCCCTACGCCGTGCAGCACCTCACCGACGCCTGGGGCGGCCTGCTGCTGCTCGTCGACGACGACTCGGCCCTGCACGCGCACCTGCGCGTCCTGGCGGCCGACGCGCGGTGGACCGGTGTCCCGGTGGTCCTCGACGTCCTCGACGTGCCCCCGGGCCAGGCGGCCCTGCCGCGCGCCCGGCTCAGCGTGACCGGGTGGGTCGAGTCGATCCTGCCCGCCGACCAGCGCCGGGTCGCCCAGACCGCGGCGGCCGTCCGTCCGCTGGGGGCGCTCCTGGACGTCGGCAGCACCCGCTCGGTGTGGCGGCTCGAGGTCGCCGACGTGCGCGTCACGACCGCCGACGGGGTGCACCTGGTTCCCGAGGAGGAGTTCACCGCCGCCGCCCCCGACCCGCTGTACGACGACGAGGACGGCCTCGTCGCGCACCTGGAGGCCAACCACCGCGACGCCCTCGTCGGCTGGGTCCTGGACACCCTGCCCGCCGAGGACGCCCAGCGGACGCGGGAGGTCGCCGTCGTCGGCGCCGACCGCCACGGCCTCGACGTGCTCGTGACCGTGGGCTCGGGCACGACGACGCTGCGGGCGTCGTTCGCCGAGCCGGTGCGCGCGCCGCGCGACGTCGTCCGCGCGCTGTGCGGGGTGTTCGGGTGCCCCTGCCGCGCAACGGGTCCCGAGGGCCACTAGCCGTACTGCCCAGGAACGCAGGATAGCGCTTGACCCCTTCGGGGTCACGCGCTCTCGTGCGTCAGGCGGGGGGTGCTCAGTACCAGTTGCTCGCCTTGGAGTGCGACCAGGCGCTGCACGGGCTGCCGTAGCGGCTCTCGATGTAGTTCAGGCCCCACGTGATCTGGGTGACGGGGTTGGTCTCCCAGTCGGCCCCGACGGAGCTCATCTTGCTGCCGGGCAGGGCCTGCGGGATGCCGTAGGCGCTGGAGCTGGGGTTGTCGGCCGTGTAGTCCCAGCCGCTCTCCTTGGTCCACAGCGAGTCCAGGCAGGAGAACTGCGCGTCGTTCCAGCCGCGGTCGGCGACCATCATCCGGGCGATGCCCCGGGGGTCGCGCTGGGCGTTGCGGGTGGCCTCGGCGGCGGCCTGCTGGCGGGCCTCCTCGGCGAGCCGGGCGGCTTCAGCCGCGGCAGCGGCCTCCGCGGCGGCCTTCTCGGCGGCCACGCGCTGGTCGGCGACGGCGCGCACGCCGACCTGGTCGAACCAGGCGGCCGACGACGTCAGCTGGCGGTCCGCCTGCGCGGCCTGCAGGAGCCGGTCGGGGACGGCGGCCTCGGCCTCGGGGGCCGGGCCCGACGTGAGGGCGGCGCCGGCCAGGACGGACGCCGAGACGGCGACGACGGCCGGTGCGGCCAGACGGGCCGCGAGGCGGCCGCGCGTGCGCCGGGGGCGCCGAGGCTGCTCGGGGGTCTGCGGGGTGCTGGTCTGCTCGTCCGTGAGCGCGTTGGTGCGGTGGGGCGGCAAGCCGGGCCTTCCGACGTTCTCCCGGCCCACGCCCGGTCGAGCTCGACCACCTGCCGGCAGGGCCGCGGCGCTCCGGGGAGCGCCGCCGTGGGACCCGGACGACCCGTCGGCCACGTCGTGCGGCCGGTCGGTCGACGTCTCCGGAGCGGTGGCTCGCGGCGACGGCCAACAGGTGCTGTCAGGAGGGCACGCTGCCTCGACGGGCCGTGCCTGGGCAAACGCCCAGAGCCCGTTTCGTCACGGTGAGGTCACGAACTGGCGACGTTCTGTCGACTTTTGTGGAACATCTCACACCACGAGGTGGTCTCGACGGTGTTTCGACGCACCCGAGGGCGGCCCGGTTCCGGGTCAGGGGCCGGAACCTCCGCCGACCCCGACCCGGAACCCACCTGTCCCAGCCGTCCCAGGCGCCCCGGCTCAGGCGCCGAAGTCCGCCAGCAGTTCGGTGACGAGCGCCGCGACCGGCGAGCGCTCGGACCGCGTGAGCGTGACGTGGGCGAACAGCGGGTGCCCCTTGAGCGCCTCGACGACCGCCGCGACACCGTCGTGCCGGCCCACCCGCAGGTTGTCGCGCTGGGCCACGTCGTGCGTCAGGACGACCTTGGACCCCTGCCCGATGCGCGACAGGACCGTCAGCAGGACGTTGCGCTCCAGCGACTGCGCCTCGTCGACGACGACGTAGGAGTCGTGCAGCGACCGGCCGCGGATGTGCGTCAGGGGCAGGACCTCGAGCATCCCCCGGGCGAAGACCTCCTCGACCACGCGCGGGTCGACGACGGCCTCGAGGGTGTCGAAGACGGCCTGGCCCCAGGGCCCCATCTTCTCGGCCTCCGTCCCCGGCAGGTACCCGAGGTCCTGACCGCCGACGGCGTACAGGGGCCGGAACACGACGATCTTGCGGTGCTCGCGGCGTTCCATGACCGCCTCGAGGCCCGCGGCGAGCGCGAGCGCCGACTTCCCCGTCCCCGCGCGGCCCCCGAGGGAGACGATGCTGACGGTCGAGTCGAGCAGGGCGTCCAGGGCGATGCGCTGCTCGGCCGAGCGGCCCCGGACACCGAAGGCCTCGCGGTCGCCCTTGATGACGCGCAGCGTCTTGTCCGCGCTCGTGCGGCCGAGCGCGTGACCGCGCGGGGACGACAGCACGACGCCCGTGTTCACGGGCAGGTCGCGCAGCTCGGCCGTCTCCAGCGTGCCGGTGTCGTAGAGAGTCGCGACGTCCTCGGCCGTCGCGGTGAGCTCCACGACGCCCGTCCAGCCGGAGTCGGGGGCCAGCTCGGCGCGGTACTCGTCGGCCGTCAGCCCGATGGCCGACGCCTTGACGCGCAGCGGGACGTCCTTGGAGACGACGGTGACGCGGTGCCCCTCCGCGGCCAGGTTCGCGGCGACGGCGAGGATCCGGGTGTCGCCGGCGGTGGCCAGCGGTCCGGAGCGCAGCGAGGACGGCAGCCCGGCGGTGTCGGAGTGGTTCAGCTCCACCCGCAGGGTCCCGCCGGTCTCCCCGATGGGCATCGGGGCGTCGAGGCGGCCGTGCTCGACGCGCAGGTCGTCGAGCCGGCGCAGGGCCTCGCGGGCGAAGTACCCGAGCTCGGGGTGGTGGCGCTTGCCCTCGAGCTCGCTGACGACGACGAGCGGCAGGACGACGTCGTGCTCGGCGAAGCGGAAGAGCGCGCCGGGGTCGGACAGGAGGACGGAGGTGTCCAGGACGAAGGTCTGGCGGTCGGGATCGGGCTGCAACGCGCCCGCGCGGGCGGGGGTCGGCACGGAGCTGGTCTGGGAACTGGCCTGCGAACTGGCCTGCGAACTGGCCTGCGAACTGGCGATGTCGACCACGAACGTCTCCCGTTCTCGGGAGCCCGGGACGCGTCCGCGCCCGGACCCCCCTCAGCGGTGGACCGGGACCTCAGGTCGCGGTGCACGGGCGACCCGGGACCGGGCCTCCCCGCTGCGCTGGACAGCTCGCACGGCGACCTCCCGAGCGGGGGGCGGACGCTCCCCGTCTGAGGACGACGCTAGCCGCCGCGAGGCCCGCGCACGGGACGAACACGCACTGCCGTCTGACGAACGGGTGACGTCTGGGTGACGCGCTCCCCCGCCCTCACCCTCCGCGCCCGGCGCGGGCGGGGGTCACGCGCCGTAGCGGCGCTCGCGGGCGGCGTAGGAGCGCAGCGCCCGCAGGAAGTCGACCTTGCGGAAGTCGGGCCACAGCACCTCGGTGAAGAAGAACTCCGAGTGCGCGGTCTGCCACAGCAGGAACCCCGACAGCCGCTGCTCCCCCGACGTCCGGATGACGAGGTCCGGGTCGGGCTGGCCCTTGGTGTAGAGGTGCGCGGCGATGTGCTCGACGTCGAGCACCTCCGCCAGCTCCTCCAGCGACGTGCCGCGCTGGGCGTGCTCGAGCAGCAGCGACCGGACGGCCGCGGCGATCTCCTGACGGCCGCCGTAGCCGATGGCGACGTTGACGACGCCCGTGGTGATCCCGGCCGTCTGCTCGGCCAGTGCGCGCAGGCGTCCGGCGGTCGGTTCGGGCAGCAGGTCCAGGGCCCCGACGGGGTGCACCTTCCACCGGCCCGTCGCGGCCACCCGGGCCACGGCGTCCTGGACGATGGCGATGAGGGGTTCGAGCTCGTCCGCGGGGCGGCTGAGGTTGTCCGTGGACAGCAGGTAGAGGGTGACGACCTCGATGCCCTCGTCGGCGCACCAGCCCATGACCTCGAGGACCTTGTCCGCGCCGGCGCGGTGGCCGTGCGAGCTCGAGGCACCGAACGCCTTGGCCCAGCGGCGGTTGCCGTCGAGGATGATCCCCACGTGGCGGGGCAGCACGTCCGGGTCCAGCGACCGTTCCAGCCGCCGCCCGTACGCGCCGTAGAGGAGATCGCGGAGGCCCATCGGCGCTCACCGTATACCCGCCCCGCACGGGCTCCCCCGGGGCTCGCGACACACTCGGCCGAACGTGCGCCAGACATCCTTGACCGGGTCCCGAGTTCTTCGTACGTTCAGGCCACCGACGACGTCGTCGGTGGTCCCGGCACCGTCCGGGGTCCGACCGCCGCGACGGAGCGGCCCGCCCAGGAGGTCCTCGTGCCCGCCACCGCCCAGCCGTCCCGCCGTTCCCTGCTCGCCCTCGCCCTGTCCGCGCCGCTGGCCGGCACCGTGCTCGCGGCGTGCGGCGACTCCGGCCCGGCCGGCAGCTCCGGCAGCGGGGCGTCGATCTGGATCCTCACCGGTCAGCCCGGCGAGGGGATCCGCACCGACAGCGTGAACGCGTTCAACGAGGCGAACTCCGACTCCGAACTCGCTCTGTCGAGCTTCCAGAACGACGCGTTCAAGGCCAAGATCCGCACCGCGATCGGCGCCGACCAGAGCCCGACGATCATCTGGACCTGGGGCGGCGGGGGCCTGCGGGACTACGTGGGGAACGGGCAGGTCGAGGACCTCACGTCGTTCTTCTCCGAGAACGCGGCGTTGAAGGAGAAGCTGTTCACCAGCGCCTTCGGCGCGGCGACGGTGGACGACAAGGTCTACGCGGTCCCCTGCGAGAACGTCTCCCCGATCGTCATGTTCTACAACAAGCGGGTCTTCGAGAAGGTCGGGGCGCAGATCCCCACGACGTGGGAGGAGGTCATGGCCCTCGTCCCGCGGTTCAACGCGGCCGGGGTCGCGCCGTTCTCCCTCGGCGGGCAGTCCCGGTGGACCAACATGATGTGGCTGGAGTTCCTGTACGACCGCATCGGTGGGGCCGAGCTGTTCCAGTCGATCTACGCCGGGACCCCCGACGCCTGGTCGCACCCGGACTCGATCGCCGCCCTGACGGCGGTGCAGGACCTGGTGCGCGCCAACGGGTTCATCACCGGGTTCGCGTCGGTGACGGCCGACTCCAACGCCGACCAGGCCCTGCTCTACAGCGACAAGGCCGCCATGATGCTGCACGGCGCCTGGACGTACGGGGCCATGAAGAGCGACGGCGGCGACTTCGTCACGGGAGGGCACCTGGCCTGGTCGACGTTCCCGACCGTCGCCGGCGGCAAGGGCGACCCGACCGACACCGTCGGCAACCCCTCCTCCTACTACGCGCTGTCCTCCACGGCGAGCGACGAGGCGAAGGCGGCGGCCAAGAAGTACTTCGCCGAGGGGCTCGTCACGGACGCCACGACGAAGGCGTGGGTCGAGTCCGGGTCGGTTCCGATCGTCAACGGGTCGGACAGCATGTTCGCGGGATCCGAGGACGAGGAGTGGCTGCAGTTCGTCTACGACACGGCCTCCGGCGCGGCGTCCTTCCAGCAGTCGTGGGACCAGGCGCTGTCCCCCACCCAGGCCGAGACGCTGCTCGACAACATCGCCAAGCTGTTCGGCCTGTCCATCACGCCGGAGGAGTTCGCGACGGCCATGAACGCCTCGATCACCCCGGCCTGAGGCGCCCACCCGGGGCCGGGGTACCACCGGCGGGTGGTACCCCGGTAGCTCCCGGCCGCCGGGTCGCCCCGGTTACCGTCGGGACATGACGGCCGAGCACCCCCACGACGCCTCCCGCTCCCTGGCCCCGTCGCTGGCGGACGCGGGCGCGCACCTGAAGCCGAAGCTGCGCGGGTGGTTGCACGCCGGGACGTTCCCCGCCGCGCTGGCGGCGGGCGCGGTCCTGGTGGCGCTGTCCCCCACGACGGCGACCCGGATCGCGGCCGTCGTCTTCGCCGTCACGGCGGCCGCCCTCTTCGGCACGAGCGCGCTGTACCACCGCGGCACGTGGACCCCGTCCCAGGCCGCGGTGCTGCGGCGCCTGGACCACAGCAACATCTTCCTCATCATCGCCGGGACGTACACGCCGCTGGCGGTCACGACGCTGCCGGGCGACCGGGCGCGGTTCCTGCTGACGCTCGTGTGGGCCGGCGCCCTCGCCGGGGTGGCGTTCCGCGTGTTCTGGATCGGCGCCCCGCGCTGGCTCTACACCCCCGTCTACGTCGCCCTCGGCTGGGTCGCGGTGGGCTACCTGCCGGCGTTCGCCCGGGGCGGCGGGACGGCCGTCGCGGTGCTCGTCGCGGCGGGCGGGCTCGCGTACTCGCTGGGCGCGGTCGCCTACGGCACGAAACGCCCCAACCCCAGCCCCCGCTGGTTCGGGTTCCACGAGGTCTTCCACGCCTTCACCGTGCTCGGGTTCGCGGCGCACGTGGCCGCCGTCCTGGTGGCCACCGTCCACCTGCGCTGACGCCTCACCCCCGCGCACCCACCTGCCGGGCGAGGTCGGCCGGGTCCGTCGTCGGGGCCTGGCACACCTGCCCGCGGCACACGTAGGCCGCGGCCCGACCGTCGACGAGCCCGCGGTGGGCCAGGAGCTCGGGCACGGTCGTGCCCGGGGTGCCGCGGGTCACGACGAGCCCCGGCGCGGTGCCCGCGAGCGCCGTGCGGTGCAGCGCAGCCGTTCCCGCGTCCCCGGCGGCGCCGACCACGGCGACCTCCCGGGGGCCGTCGACGAACGCCTCGGCCACCGCCAGCCCCCACCCCGCGAAGCGGGGGGCCGCCTCGGCCACCGCACCGAACACCGACAGCGCCCGCTCCGCCGCCTCCCGGAACCCCGCGTCGCCCGTCAGCGCGGCGAGCGAGAGCAGCGCCCCCGCGGCGGCGGACGTGCCCGACGGCGTCGCCCCGTCGGAGGGGTCCGAGGGCGACCCGGCGCCCGCGCGGGCGGCCGACAGGGCGGGGTCGACGTCCGCGACGTCGACGAGGCCGTCCGCCGTGGTGAAGCGCTCGCGGACCTCCCGACCGAGCTCGGCCGCCACCGTGGACCAGCGCTCCTCCCCCGTCGCGGCGTGCAGGGCCAGCAGACCCTCGGCGAGGTCGGCGAGGTCCTCCAGCACGGCCGCGGGTGCACCCACCACCCCGTCGCGCGAGACCCGCCGCCAGCGCCCGTCCACACGGTGCACGTCGAGCAGGAACGACGCCGCCTCCCGCGCCGCGAGCAGCAGGTCGGGGCGGGCCAGCAGCGCGCCGGCCTCGGCGAGCGCGGCGACGGCGAGCCCGTTCCAGGCCAGGACGACCTTGTCGTCCCGGGCCGGCTGCGGCCGGTCGGCGCGGGCGGCGGCCAGGCGCTCCCGGACCCGCTCCCAGCGCTCGCGCTCCGGACCGGGGTCGCGCGTCAGCCGCGCCGTCGACGTGCCGTGCTCGAACGTCCCCGCGTCGGTGACGCCCAGCAGGTCCACCGCCCACGGCCCGTCGTCGATCCCGAGGACCTCCACGAGGTCGCCGGGCGTCCACACGTACGTCGCGCCCTCGACCGCGTGCGGGGTGCCGTCGGCGTCCGGGACCGGGGTGTCGGCGTCGAGGGAGGCCGCGAACGCGCCCTGCGGCGTCCGCAGGTCCCGCAGCAGGAACTCGCACGTGAGCTCGGCGACCCGGCGGTGCTCGGCGTTCCCGGTGGCGCGGAAGGAGTGCAGGTAGACGCGGGCCAGCAACGCGTTGTCGTACAGCATCTTCTCGAAGTGCGGGACGACCCAGCCCGCGTCGACCGCGTACCGCGCGAACCCCCCGCCGACCTGGTCGGCCGTGCCGCTGCGGGCCATCGCCGTCAGGGTCCGGTCCACCAGCCCCGCCGCCTGCTCCGACCCCGTCCGCGCGGCGTGCCGCAGGAGGAACTCGCACACCATCGACGGCGGGAACTTCGGGGCGCCCCCGAACCCGCCGTGGACGGTGTCCTCCTCGGCCGCGAGCGCCGCGACGGCCGCGTCCAGCGCGGCCGCGTCGGGGACGTTCCCGGCGGGCGGGGCCATCGCGCCCAGGGCCGCCGCGATGCGCCCGGAACTGGCCAGCACCTCCTCGCGCCGCTCGCGCCACGCGTCGCCGACCGCGGCCAGCACCTGCCGGAACGAGGGCAGCTGCGGGTGCGGTCGGTCCGGGAAGTACGTGCCGGCGAAGAACACCGCGCCGTCGGGCGTGCAGAACGTCGTCATGGGCCAGCCACCCTGACCCGTCATGGCCGTCGTCGCGGCCATGTGCACGGCGTCGACGTCCGGCCGTTCCTCGCGGTCGACCTTCACGCAGACGAACCCGGCGTTCATCTCCGCCGCCGTCGTCGGGTCCTCGAACGACTCGTGCGCCATGACGTGGCACCAGTGGCAGGCGGCGTACCCCGTCGAGACCAGCACGGGCACGTCGCGCCGGCGTGCCTCGGCGAACGCCTCCGGACCCCACTCGAACCAGTCGACGGGGTTGTCGGCGTGCTGCAGCAGGTACGGGCTGGTGGACCGGGCGAGTCGGTTCGGCACGTCGTCACCGTGCCACGGACCTCCGACACGGGCCGCCCGGGACCGGTAGCGTCCGGCCGTGCCCTCCGCCCCCCCGCCCCGCCCGGCGCCCACCCGCTTCGCCGTCCTCGGCACCGGTCACTGGGCCCGCACCACCCACGCCCGCGCCCTGGCCGACCACCCCGACGTGGAGTTCGCCGGGTTCTGGGGCCGCGACGCCGGCCACGCCGCGGCCGCCGCGGCGGAGTTCGGCGCGGGGTCCTGGAGCGGGGACGAGGGCCTGGCCGACCTCCTCGCGCAGGTCGACGCCGTCACCCTCGCGCTGCCCCCGGACGTGCAGGCCGACCTCGCGGTCCGGGCGAGCGACGCCGGGGTGCACGTCCTGCTCGACAAACCCGTCGCGACCGACCTCGCCACCGCCGACCGGGTGGTGCAGGCGCTGCAGCGCAACAGGACCGCGTCGGTGGAGTTCCTGACCTACCTGTTCATGCCGGAGATCACGACGTGGCTGGAGGAGATGGCCGCGCTCGCCGCCGAGCACGGTCCGTGGGAGGGCGGGGTGTTCCGGTGGGCGGGCTCGATCGACGCACCCGGGAACCCCTACGGCCAGTCGCGCTGGCGGCGCGAACGCGGCGGTCTGTGGGACACCGGGCCGCACGCGCTGTCGATCGTGCGGTCCCTGTTCGACGACGTCGTCGCCGTGGCCGCCGCCCGCGGCCCGCGCGACGCGGTCGGGGCGACGCTGCAGCACCGGGGCGGCGCCGCGACGACGCTGTCCCTGACGCTCACGGCCCCCGAGGGCGCGGGCGGGTCGTTCGCGACGGTGTGGGGCCCGGGTGGCCGGCACGACCTGCCTCGGTTCCACGACACGGCCGCGGAGGGTTTCGCGCGCGCCGTCGACCGGCTCCGCACGGCGGCCGCGACGGGTGTCCCGGACGCCCTCGACGCGCGGAACGGCCGGGACGCGGTCGCGGTGCTGGCGGCCGTCGAAGCGCACCTGCAGCGCCCCGACGGCACGACCCCGGTGCGCCCCCCTCAGTCCTGAGCCGGCCGGTCCCGCCCGTCGGACGGGGCCGGGGCGGAGGCACCGGCGGCGGCCGCCGCGCGCTCCTGCTCCTCGAGCCGGGCCCGGTGGTTCACCCGGCGGATGCGCCGGGCCATGCTGCGGCCCAGGAAGTACACGGCCACGGCCAGGACGAACAGCATCACGAAACCCGACAGGCCCGGGGTGACGAGGTCGGCGTCCACCTTCGGCGTGGTCGAGGCGGTGCCCGAGGCGGTGCCGGTGGGCGTCGGTGTCGCGGCCAGCACGAGGGCCGTGATCACGACCGCTCCCGCAGTCCGGCGAACAGGTCGTCCTCGGGCGTCGTCGTCGGCACGTGGCTGATCGCGAGGTGGTAGTCCTCCGTCGGCCACAGCTCGCGCTGCAGGTCCAGCGGGACGCCGAAGAACCAGCCGTCGGGGTCGATCTGCGTGGCGTGCGCCAGCAGCGCGCGGTCGCGCGTCTCGAAGAACTCGCCGCACTGCACGCGCGTGGTGATCTCCAGCTCCTTGCGCTGGCCGGGCTCCTCCTCGGCGATGCGCTTCATCCACTCCGCGAACGGGGACTCCTTGCCCTGCGCGAGGAGCGCCTCGTGGAAGGTCCTCATCCGGTCGCGCGAGAAGCTCGCGTGGTAGTAGAGCTTGGAGGTCCGCCACGCCGGCCCGGCCTGCGGGAACTGGTCGGCGTCGGCGGCGGCGTGGAAGGCCGCGAAGGACACCGTGTGGGTCATGATGTGGTCCGGGTGGGGGTACCCGCCGGACTCGTCGTACGTCGTCATGACGTGCGGCCGGAACTCGCGCACGACGTGGACGAGGGCGTCCACCGTGAACTGCTCCGGCGTCAGCGCGAAGCACCCGGCCGGCAGCGGCGGCAGCGGGTCGCCCTCGGGCAGACCGGAGTCGACGTACCCCAGCCAGCGGTGCCGCACCCCGAGGATGCGCGCCGCCTCGGCCATCTCGTGGCGCCGGTACTCCCCCATGTCGCGCTTGAGCTGCGCGTTCTCCTTCAGGCGCGGGTTGAGCACGTCCCCGCGCTCCCCGCCCGTGCACGACACGACGAGCACCTCGACGCCCTCGGCCACGTACCTGGCCGTGGACGCCGCACCCTTGCTGGACTCGTCGTCCGGGTGGGCGTGCACAGCCATGAGCCGCAACGTCTCCGCCACCGTGGCTCCTCTCACACTGTCCAGCGTCGCGGCCCCCACGGGCGGGGTGCGACCATCTGTGGATACCGATCCTCAACCGTTCGACGTCCATCCTCGCCGATCCGCGGCGCCGCACCAGCACCGCCCTCCACCTCGGGAGCCACCCTGTGAGTCCGTCCGGGCCGAACGCACCCGCCGACGTGCCGCCCGACGTGCTGGCCGCGCGCTACGGCCGACGTCCCCGCCCGGACCGCCGCTGGTACCGGCGTCCTGTCCGCCTCGCGGCGGCGGTGGTCGGTGGGGTGCTGGTCCTGGCCTACGGCGCGTGGCTCGCGGTGTCGCAGTCCCAGGGGCCCTCGTTCACCGAGATCAGCCACCAGGTCGTCGACGACCGCACGGCCGAGATCCGCTTCAGCGTCACGCGGCCCGCCGGGACGGAGGTGCGCTGCCAGGTCCACGCCCTCGACGCGTCCTCCTCCGAGGTCGGCCTCGTCCAGGTCGACGTGCCGGCCTCCTCGGCGACCGACGTGCAGGAGTCGGTGCAGGTCAGGACCACGTCGCGGGCCGTCACCGTGGGCGTGGAGTCCTGCTCAGCGGTGGAGCGCTGAGCGTTCCGGAGCTAGGCTTGGCGTTTCGAGTCGCTCGCTCCCGCGGTCGCGGGGCCGGGCGACTCGGTTTTTTGCGCCGGGGCGCAGGAGGCACCCCGACAGGTACGTGACAGGGAGCAGACCGTGAGCGAGACGACCACCGGCAGCACCACGTGGCTGACCCAGGACGCCTACGACCGGCTCAAGGGCGAGTACGAGCACCTCTCGGGTGAGGGCCGCACGGAGCTCGCCAAGCGCATCGAGCAGGCGCGCGAGGAGGGCGACCTCAAGGAGAACGCGGGCTACCACGCGGCCAAGGAGGAGCAGGGCAAGCAGGAGCTGCGCATCCGCCAGCTGCGGCACCTGCTCGAGACCGCGCAGGTCGGCGAGGCACCGGTGTCCGCCTCCGGCGAGGTCGGCCTCGGCCACGTCGTGACGGTCGAGCTGGCCGGGGACGCGATGACGTTCCTGCTGGGCAGCCGCGAGATGGGCGACGCCGCCGGTCTCGACGTCTACTCGGAGAAGTCGCCGCTCGGCTCGGCGATCCTGGGGAAGAAGCCGGGCGACGAGGTCGCCTACACCGCCCCGAACGGCAAGGAGTTCCCGGTCAAGGTCGTGGACACCAAGCCCTACAGCGGCTGACCCGGACACCGCGTCCGGAGGTCGTCCGGGCGCTCGCACCGCCCGGACGACGTCGTGGTCGCCGGAACGCTCAGCGCTTGACGGCCTCGCCCTCCGTGCCGCCCTCGGCGTCCTCGTGCTCGGTCCCGTCGTTCGGGTCCGGTTCGTCCGGTGCCAGGGGCGCCTCGGAATCGGCGATCTGCGCGGTCTCGGAGTCGGGCCGGCCGCCACGGGCCAGCGCCGAGACCCCCGACTTCAGCACCGCCACCATGGGCACCGCGAAGAGGGCGCCCACGATCCCGAAGACCGACGCCCCACCGGCCACCGCGAGGATGACCGCCAGCGGGTGCACCGCGACGGCGCGGCCCATGAGGAACGGCTGCAGCAGGTGGCTCTCGATCTGCTGCACGAGGATGACGACGCCGAGCATGATGAGCGCGGTCACGAAGTCGTGGGCGACGAGCGCGACGAGCACCGCCACCGTCCCCGACAGCAGCGCCCCCACGATGGGGATGAACGCGCCGAGGAAGACGACCAGACCCAGCGAGGTGGCCAGCGGCACCTGCAGGATCGCCGCGCCGATCGCCACCCCGACCCCGTCGGTGAAGGCGACGATGATGGTCGCGCGCATGTAGTGCGTCAGCGTCACCCACGACTGCCGCGACGCCCCGTCGAGCGGGTCGCGTGCGGGCACCGGCAGCAGGTGCAGCAGCCAGGACCAGATGCGCCGGCCCTCGAGCAGGAAGAAGAACGAGGCGAACAGGCAGATGAAGAAGCCCGCGATGACGTGCGTGGCCGTCGCGACGACCCCGGTGGCCCCGGCGATGAGGGTCTCCCGGTTCGCCGAGATGGCGTTCTCCGCCTGCTGGACGTAGTCCGAGATCGCCGTCGACGTCAGGTGCAGGGGGCCGGTGGACAGCCAGTTCTCCACCTCGGTGACGCCCTGGACGGCCTGTCGCTGCAGCTGGGGGAACTGCTCGGAGGCCTGCGAGCTCACGATGGTCACGAGGCCGGCGACGACGCCGGCCGCCACGAGCAGCGTCACGAGGACGGACAGGCCGCGGGGCATCCGCGTGCGGCGGTGCAGCAGGTTGACCAACGGCGAGAGCAGGGCGGTGACGAGCAGCGCGATGAGGACCGGGATGACGATCTCGGAGACGAAGCTCAGGCCGTAGGCCAGCAGCACGACCGCGGCGACGACCACGATGAACCGCCAGGACCAGTCCGCGGCCAGCCGCATCGCGGGGCTGACGTACGGACGCTGGGCGGGCGGCGACGGTTGCACGAGGATCATCCTGCCCGTCCGCGGGGCCCGGAGCGCGACGTGGCACGCACCGGCACGACTCCGTCACACGCGCCCGCGCGGACCCGGCGAACCGGCACCCGTAGCCGATCGCCGCGGGCGGACGTAGGTTCGCCCGTGTGAGCACCCGCGAGACTCCCACGCTCCCCCTGCAACCACCCGCCGACCTCCCCCGCACGCTCGGGGCGCTGCGCGCCTCCGGCCACGAGCACCGCTCCGTCAAGGAGGAGCTGCGGGCCAACCTCGTCGAGCGCCTGCGCGCCGGCGAGGACCGATTCCCCGGTGTCGTCGGCTACGAGGACACCGTCGCCCCCGAGCTCGAGCGCGCCCTGCTGGCCGGCCACGACGTCGTCCTGCTCGGCGAACGCGGCCAGGGCAAGACGCGTCTGCTGCGCTCCCTCGTCGGCCTGCTCGACGAGTGGACCCCCGTCATCGAGGGCTCCGAGCTCAACGAGCACCCCTACGCCCCGCTGACGCCCGCGTCCCGGCGTCGCGTCGTCGCCGAGGGCGACGACCTGCCCGTCGGCTGGCTGCACCGGTCGCTGCGCTACGGGGAGAAGCTCGCCACGCCCGACACCTCCGTCGGCGACCTCATCGGTGACGTCGACCCCGTCAAGGTCGCCGAGGGCCGCACCCTCGGGGACCCCGAGACGATCCACTTCGGGCTCGTCCCGCGCACCAACCGCGGCGTCTTCGCCATCAACGAGCTGCCCGACCTCGCCGAGCGCATCCAGGTCGCCCTGCTCAACGTGCTGGAGGAGCGCGACATCCAGGTCCGCGGCTACCAGTTGCGGCTGCCGCTGGACCTGCTGCTCGTCGCCAGCGCCAACCCGGAGGACTACACCAACCGCGGCCGGATCATCACCCCGTTGAAGGACCGGTTCGGGGCCGAGGTCCGCACCCACTACCCGCTCGAGCTGTCGATGGAGGTGGACCTCGTCCGGCAGGAGGCCGCGACGGTGGCCGAGGTCCCCGAGCACCTGCTCGAGGTGATCGCCCGCTTCACGCGCGGCGTGCGCGAGTCCCCGTCGGTCGACCCCGCCTCGGGCGTCTCGGCGCGGTTCTCCATCGCGGCCGCCGAGACGGTCTCGGCCGCCGCGCTGCGTCGGCACGCGCTGTCCGGCGAGCGGACCGACCCGGTGGCCCGCGTCGGGGACCTGCACACCGTCGTCAGCGTCCTCGGCGGCAAGGTGGAGTTCGAGCAGGGCGAGGAGGGGCGGGAGGTCGAGGTCCTCGAGCACCTGCTGCGCACGGCGATCGCCGAGACGTACCGCTCGCTGCTGGGCGGCGCGGAGCTGTCCGGGTTCTCCGAGCTCGTCACCGAGGGCCGGACCATCGAGACCGGGGACCTCGTGCCCGCCGAACGGCTCCTGGAGCAGGTCGGGACGGTGGCCGGGCTGGCGCAGGTGCTGGAGCGGCTCGGGCTGGCCGACGCCACGCCGGGCCGGGCGGCGGCCGGGGTGGAGTTCGTCCTGGAGGCGCTGCACCTGACCCGACGCCTCGACAAGCTCGTCCTCGACGACGGCCGGACGGTCTACGGCAGCTAGTCCGCCACGGCCCCGGCCCCGGCCCCGGCCCCGGTCCCGGCGGGCCGGGACCGGGCCACGGGTTCGGCCCCGCGGTGCACGAGGACCGCGAGGCCGAACCCGATGACGAGCGCGACGATGTGCCCCAGCGCCGTGAAGTCGGGTTCGGCGAGCAGGACCGCCACGAGCCCGGCGAGCGGCAGCAGGGAGGTGGGCAGCCGCGCCCAGCGCGGGACGCGCGCCACGAGCAGCCCCAGCAGGCAGGCCAGCCCGTAGCTGACGCCGACGTCCGGGGCGCGCGCCACTGACGGGTCGAGCCGGCCGTGCGTCAGCCCGGCCGCGAGGACGGTGGCGACGACGAGGGTGGCCCCGACGTGCCCGAAGCCGAACGCGACGACGGTGGCCGCCCGGCCCAGCCAGCGCTGCACGAGGACCAGTCCCGCCGCGAGCGGGACGAGGATGAGCAACCCGGCCTTGCCCGGCACGACCACCGAGGACAGGACGATGACCCGGAACGGCGAGCGCCGCAGGTTCACGAGGTTCGTGCTCGACTCCTGCACGAAACGGGCCCGGTCGGGGTGGGACTGGGTGTGCAGGGCGACGAAGACGCCCAGCACGACGAGGACGTAGAGGACGGCGAGGTCGACGCCGCGGGGAACCCCGTGGACGCGACCGCGCCACCGCTGGAGGGTGGGCACCGGGTCAGTGTCGACCACCGGCACCCCGCGCACCCGGCGAGCGCCCCCCGGTTCCGCCGTCACGACGGGCGCGGCCCCTTCGGCGCCTTCCCGCGCCAGCGCAACGACTGGGCGTCCAGGTCCCGCAGCAACCCGTCGCCCTCGGCCAGCACGCGTTCGCCGAGGGCGACGGCCGCGGCCAGGCGGTCGTCGTCGAGCTGGCGGTAGGCCGCCCCGGCCCGGCGGTCCAGGACGTCGTACCAGCACCCACCGACGGCCGCGTCCAGCAGGACGCGGCCGAAGCAGTGGTTCGCCCGCAGGGTCCACCGGTCCCGGGCCGCGGCGTCGGGCAGGTCGTGCTCGACGAGTTCGCGGTACCGGGCCAGCAGGCCCTCCCGGTCGGTGGCCACCCTGCGAGGGGCGTCAGTCGTTCTGCGGGAACCCGAGGTTGAGGCCACCGTGCGAGGGGTCCAGCCAGCGCTCGGTGACGACCTTGCCGCGGGTGAAGAAGTGCACGCCCTCGACGCCGTGGGCGTGGGTGTCGCCGAACAGCGACTGCTTCCAGCCGCCGAAGGAGAAGTACCCCACCGGGACCGGGACGGGCACGTTGATGCCGACCATCCCGACCTGGACCTCGTTGCGGAACTTGCGCGCGGCGCCGCCGTCGTTGGTGAAGATGGCCACGCCGTTGCCGTACCGGTTGCGGTTGATGAGGTCCAGGCCCTCGTCGTAACCGGCGACGCGCACGACGGACAGGACGGGCCCGAAGATCTCGTCGGTGTAGATCGACATGTCGGTGCCGACCTTGTCGAAGAGCGTGGGGCCCAACCAGAACCCGTCCGCGTCCCCGTCCGGGACGACCTCCCGGCCGTCGATGACGAGTTCTGCGCCCTCGGACACGCCGGCGTCGACGTACCCGGTGACCTTGTCGCGGTGCGGGCCCGTGACCAGGGGCCCCATGTCGCAGCCGCGGCGGCCGTCGCCGGTGCGCAGCGTCGACACGCGCTCCTTGATCTTGCCGATGAGCTCGTCGGCGACGGAGTCGACCGCGACGAGCGCGGAGATGGCCATGCACCGCTCGCCGGCCGAACCGAACCCGCCGTTGACGGCGGCGTCGGCGGCCAGGTCGAGGTCGGCGTCGGGCAGGACGAGCATGTGGTTCTTCGCCCCGCCGAGGGCCTGGACGCGCTTGCCGTGCCTCGTCCCCGTCTCGTAGACGTACTGGGCGATCGGCGTGGAGCCGACGAAGGAGACCGAGGCCACGTCGGGGTGGGTCAGCAGCCCGTCGACGGCGACCTTGTCGCCGTGCAGGACGTTGAAGACGCCGTCGGGCAGCCCCGCGTCCTTCCACAGCTGGGCGATGAAGTTCGCCGCCGACGGGTCCTTCTCGCTGGGCTTGAGCACGACGGTGTTCCCCGTCGCGATGGCCAGGGGGAAGAACCACATCGGGACCATCGCCGGGAAGTTGAACGGGGAGATGATCGAGACGACGCCGAGCGGCTGGCGGACCGAGTACACGTCGACCTTGGTGGAGGCGTTCTCGGTGAAGGCGCCCTTGAGCAGGTGGTTGACGCCGCAGGCCAGTTCGACGATCTCCTGGCCGCGCGAGACCTCACCGAGGGCGTCGGACAGGACCTTGCCGTGCTCGGCGGTGATGATCTCGGCCAGCTCGGGCTTGCGCTCGTTCAGCAGCTCGCGGAACTTGAACAGGACCGTCGTGCGGCGGGCCAGCGAGGTGTCGCGCCAGGCCGGGAAGGCGGCCTTCGCCGCGGCGACGGCGGCGTCGACGTCGGCCTCGGAGGCGAGGGCGAGGGTCTTGGTGCGCTTGCCCGTGGCGGGGTCGTAGACGTCCGCGGACCGGTCACCGGAACCGGCCGCGGTGGCACCGGCGATCCAGTGCTCGACGTGCGGCAGCTCCCCGTTCGAGCCGGTGGCACCAGCGGCGGCTTCGGTGCTGGCGGTGGTGGTGGTCACGGGATGCCCTCCTCGGACGTCGTTGACGCGGAGCTGGTCGGCGGGTCGCTGCCCACCGGGTGGTCGGGGGCCATCATGCCACCCGGACGACCCCCTTTGTCCAGACAAACTGTCATGCGTGTGGCGCCGCGACCGACGCTCCGGCGCCTGGACCCGTGGCGTGTGCCGGACCCCCGACGTAGCGTGCGGACGTGGCTCGAGACGCGTGGAGCAGGCGACGGGGTGGCCGGTACCGGTACGGGGAGTGGGCGGGTGGCCCCGACCCGCTGGCCCCGCCCTACGACGTGCGCTCGGCGCTGGACCGCGTTGGCCGCGAGGTGCTCTCCGGCGGCTCCCTGCGCGACGCGCTGCGGGACATGCTGCGCCGCGGTCCGGACGGCCGGTCCGGCCTGGACGAGCGGCGCGCCCGGGCCGCCCGCCTGCGGCGCGAGGCCGCCCGCCGCGGAGACCTCGACGGAGCCCTGACCCAGGCCCGCGCCCAGCTCGACCAGGCCCTGGCCGCCGAACGCGACGAGCTCGCCGGCCGCGACGACGACGACGCCCGCTTCGCCGAGACGCGCCTCGACGCGCTCCCCCGGTCCACGGCCCAGGCCGTGCGGGACCTGGAGGACTACCGCTGGGCCAGCGAGCAGGCGCGCCGGCAGTACCAGCAGATCCTCGACCGGCTGCGCGACGACGTCGTGGGCCAGCAGTTCCAGGGCATGAAGGACGCGCTGCAGAACGGCAGCCCGGAGACGATGCAGGCGCTCAAGGAGATGATGGGCGACCTCAACGACCTGCTGGCCAAGAAGGCCCGGGGCGAGGACACCCCGGAGGACTTCGCGGAGTTCATGGCGAAGCACGGGGACACCCTCGGCGAGGAGGGCGTGGAGAACCTCGACGACCTCGTCGACGCACTCGCCCGGCGCGCCGCCGCCGCGTCCCGCCTCATGCGCTCGCTGTCGCCGCAGCAGCGCGACGAGCTGTCCTCGCTCATGCAGCAGGCCCTCGGCTCCGACCTCGACCTGCAGGCGCAGATGGCCCAGCTCAACGACAACCTCCGCGCCCTGCGCCCGGACCTGGACTTCGCGCGCGGCGAGCGCGTCCGCGGCCAGGGCGAACCCCTCGGCTACGGCGAGGCCGCCGACGCCCTGCAGGACATCTCCGAGCTCGACGACCTCCTCGACCAGCTCGGGCAGGAGCACCCCGGCGCGACCCTGGACGACGTGGACGTCGACGCCCTGGAACGGCAGCTCGGTCGCGGTGCGGCCGACGAGCTGCAACGGCTGCGCGACCTGGAGCGCGAACTGCAGCGGCAGGGCTGGCTGTCCCGGTCGGCCGACGGACTCACGCTGTCCCCCAAGGCGTTGCGACGTCTGGGGCAGACGGCGTTGCGGGAGGTGCTGGGACGCCTGGACACCGGTGGCCGCGGCGACCACGAGAACACCGACGCGGGCGCCGGCGGCGAACCCACGGGGGCGACGCGGCGCTGGCAGTTCGGCGACGAGCAGCCGCTCGACGTCGTCCGCACCGTCGCCAACGCGCTGCAGCGCGGGGCTGCGACCGGCGCGGGGGGCGCCGTCCGGTTGTCCTGGGAGGACTTCGAGGTCGTCGAGACCGAACGGCGCGCGGGAGCGGCCGTCGCGCTGTGCGTCGACCTGTCGTTCTCCATGGCCGCGGAAGGCCGCTGGGGACCGATGAAGGAGACCGCGCTCGCGCTGTCGCACCTCATCTCCACGAAGTTCCCCTACGACGAGCTGCAGATCATCGGGTTCGGTCTGCACGCCCTGCCCATGACGGTCGGGGAACTGGCCGAGGTGGAACCGGACTTCGTGCAGGGGACGAACCTGCAGCACGCGTTGAGCATCGCCCGCCGGCACCTGCGCCGGCACCCCGACCTCGAACCGGTCGTCCTCGTCATCACCGACGGTGAGCCGACGGCCCACCTCGTCGAGGGCCGTGACGCGACGGAGTCGTTCTTCCAGTGGCCCCCGACGGCGGCGACGATCCGCGCGACCGTCCAGGAGGTCGACCTGCTGACGCGGTTCGGCGCGACGATCAACCTGTTCATGCTCGGTGAGGACCCGGGCCTGCGCCGGTTCGTCGAGGCCGTCGCGCGCCGCAACGGCGGCCGCGTCCTGTCCCCGAGCCCGGACCGCCTCGGGCAGTACGTCGTCGACGACTACCTGCGCTCGCGCGCCGGTCGCCGCGCCCGCCGCGCCTCCTGACCCGGCCCGCCGCACCCGGGCCGGCGCCTCTGGCGGGTGGGATCGTCGACGCAACCGGCTCACCCTACGAGCTCGTCGCGTCAACGATCCCCCGGCGGCCGGGGCCGGGGAAACGGCGTGGCCGGGCGGGGCGGGGCTGTGGCAGCGTGCCCGGGTGAGCACCGCCGCCCGGGTCGTCGAGGTCGTCCTCCCCCGGCGGCTCGGCACCGGCTTCCGCTGGCTCATCGCCTCCAGCTGGGCGAGCAACCTCGGGGACGGGCTCGCGCTCGCCGCCGGTCCCCTGCTCGTCGCCTCGCTGACCCACGACCCGCTGCCGGTCGCGCTGGCCGCCCTCGCGTCGTGGCTGCCGCCGCTGCTGTTCGGCCTCAGCGCCGGCGTCCTGTCCGACCGCGTGGACCGGCGGCTCATCGTCCTCGTCGTCGACCTCGTCCGGGCGGTCCTGCTGGCCGGGCTCGCCGCGCTCGTGCTGGCGGGGGCGGCGACGGTCCCCCTCGTGCTCGCCGCGCTGTTCCTGCTGGCCACAGCCGAGGTGTTCGCCGACAACACGGCCTCGACGCTGACGCCCATGCTCGTCGCCCGCGCCGACCTCGCGGTCGCGAACGCCCGGCTGCAGACGGGGTTCGTCACCGTCAACCAGCTCGCCGGTCCCCCGCTGGGGGCGGCGCTGTTCACCGCGGGCGCCGCGTCCCCCTTCGCGGCGCAGGCGGGGTTGTGCGCGCTCGCGGCGGTCCTGGTCAGCCGCCTGAGACTGCCTGCGCCGCAGGGTGAGCGCGGGTCGAGCACCCCCTGGCACGACGTGCTCGAGGGGATCCGCTGGACGGCGCACCACCCGGCCGTGCGCGTCCTCGTCGCGACGATCTTCATCTTCAACATCACGTTCGGCGCGGCCTGGTCGGTCCTCGTCCTGTACGCGACGCAACGGCTCGGCCTGGGGTCGGTCGGCTTCGGGCTCGTGACGACGACGGGGGCCCTGGGCGGGATCGTCGGCGTCCTCGCCTACGGCTGGATCACCCGGCACGTCTCGCTGGGGAACCTCCTGCGGATCGGGCTCGTCGTGGAGACGCTGACCCACCTCGCCCTGGCCCTCGTCCGGACGCCGTGGCTCGCGCTGCCGGTGTTCTTCGTCTTCGGCGCCCACGCCTTCGTGTGGGGGTCGACGTCGATCACGGTGCGCCAGCGCGCCGTCCCGCAGGCGCTGCAGGGGCGGGTGACCGCCGTCAACACCGTCGGGACGTTCGGCGGTCTCGCCGTCGGCAGCGGGGTCGGCGGGGTCCTCGCCCAGCAGCACGGGGTCACGGCCCCGTTCTGGTTCGCCTTCGCGGGGTCGGCGGTGTTCGTCGTCCTCGTCTGGCGCTCGCTGCGCCACGTCGCCCACGCCGACGAGGCGCAGGACGCGCCGGCGCCCGCGTGAACGGGCGCAGGCCGGGCCTCAGCCGAGCGCCTGCGCGAGGTCGGCGACGAGGTCGTCGGCGTCCTCGATGCCGACGGACAGGCGCACGAGGTCGTCCGGCACCTCCAGCAGGGACCCCGCGACGGAGGCGTGCGTCATCTTGCCGGGGTGCTCCACGAGGGACTCCACGCCGCCGAGGGACTCCCCCAGGGTGAAGAGCTCGGTGGCCCCGCACACCGTCAGCGCGTCCTCGACCGAGGCGAGCCGGAAGCTGATCATCCCGCCGAAGCGCTTCATCTGCCGCGCCGCGACGTCGTGGTTGCGGTGCTCGGCCAGGCCCGGGTAGAGGATCGACGTCACCCGCGGGTGCGACTGCAGGAACTCCACGACGCGCTCGGCGTTGTCGCAGTGCCGTTCCATCCGCACGGCGAGCGTCTTGAGGCCGCGCTGGACGAGCCAGGAGTCGAACGGCCCCGGCACGGCGCCCATCGAGTTCTGGTGGAACCCGATCCGCTCGGCCAGGGAGTTCCCCCGGCCGTCCTCGCCGTCGCGCACGACGACCGCTCCCCCGACGACGTCCGAGTGCCCGCCGGCGTACTTCGTCGTGGAGTGCACGACGAGGTCGGCGCCGAGGGTCAGCGGCGTCTGCAGGTACGGCGTGGCGAAGGTGTTGTCGACGACGAGCAGCGCGCCGACGGAGTGCGCGAGCTCGGCGAGCGCGGCGATGTCGGCCACCGTCAGCAGCGGGTTGGTGGGGGTCTCGACCCACACCAGCCGGGTGGTCGGCTGCAGAGCGGCCCGGACGGCGTCGACGGAGGCGAGGTCGGCGGGGGTGTGCTCGACGCCCCACGGCTCGAAGACCCGCTTGATGAGCCGGTACGTCCCGCCGTACGCGTCGTTCGGGATGACGACGTGGTCGCCGGGCTTCAGCAGCGCCCGCAGGATGCCGTCCTCGGCCGCGAGGCCCGAGGCGAACGCGAAGCCCGCCGCACCCTGCTCGAGGGAGGCGAGCTGCGTCTCCAGCGACGTGCGGGTCGGGTTGCCCGACCGCGAGTACTCGTAGCCCGTGCCGAGCCCGGTCCGCAGCGCGCCCACGCCGTCCTGCTTGTACGTGGACACCTGGTAGATGGGGGTCACGACGGCACCGGTGGCGGGGTCGGCCTCCTGACCGGCGTGCAGCGCGCGCGTGGAGAAACCGGGGAGCTGGTCGGAAGTCACACCGGGAAGGCTAAGGGGCCCGTCGTGGTTGACCTGACCGACACCGTTCGAAGGGAGTGACGGATGCTGTTCGGCAACCCGTACAAGACGACCATGGTCCCCGCCGAGGAGGCCCTGCAGGGCTCGGAGACGCGCCGCTTCGAGGTCCCGGCGACCCACACCGTCCTCGGCACCCCGCTCGAGGGCCCGTGGCCCGAGGGCACCGAAGTGATCTCCTTCGGGATGGGCTGCTACTGGGGCGCCGAGCGCATCTTCTGGCAGCAGCCGGGCGTGGTGACGACGGCGGTCGGCTTCCAGGGCGGGTTCACGAAGAACCCGACGTACGAGGAGTCGACGACGGGCCGCACGGGTCACGCCGAGACCGTCCTCGTGGCCTACGACCCGACGGTGACGAGCCCCGAGCAGCTGCTGAAGGTGTTCTGGGAGAACCACGACCCGACGCAGGGCTACCGCCAGGGCAACGACCGCGGCACGGAGTACCGCTCGGCGGTCTACACGACGACGGACGAGCAGTTCGAGGCGGCGCAGCGCACCCGGGAGACCTTCCAGCGCGAGCTGACCGAGCACGGCCACGGCCGCATCACGACGGAGATCCGGAAGGCCGCGGAGGCGGGGCCGTTCTGGTACGCCGACGAGTACCACCAGCAGTACCTGGACAAGATTCCCAACGGCTACTGCAACCACGGCCCCAACGGCCTGACCTGCCAGATCGGGCTGGTCACGACCGACGACTGAGCGCCGCCGGCACGGCCGGGGACGCGGAGAGGGGACGGTGCCCGCGGGCACCGTCCCCTCTCTCCTGCGTACGCCCCCCAGCGCATGCCGGGCCACCCGTCCCCCCGGCGGGGTGCCCACAGGAATCCTGACAGACCGTCGCGGCACGGGACACCGCGCAGCCACCCCCCTTTCGGGGGCGGCGACTCGGGCGTCCGGCCCGCCGGACGGCTCCGACCTCGCTACTCTCACGTCGGGGGAAGGAGGTCCTGTGGGGCTGACTGAGGGTCCAGGTGCGGGCCCGGACGGTGCGGAGCACGCGGCCGCACCGCTGCCGGTGCTGCGCATCGCCGCCGTGGACGACCACCCGGCCCTGCTCGCCGGGCTCCAGCTGGAGCTGGCCAGGCTGGACGACTCCCTCGTGTTCGTCGCGACGGCGCCGACGGTCCCGCACCTGCTGACCGAGCTCGCTGGCGGGCCGGCCCCCGACGTCGTGCTGCTGGACCTGCGCCTGGGCGACGGGTCCACGCCCGCCGAGAACGTCACCGCGCTCGTCGACGGCGGGTCGCGCGTCCTCGTCTACACCGAGGGCCGCCAGCACGCCGAGGCCCTGGAGGCGATGCAGGCCGGAGCGCAGGGCGTGCTGCTGAAGGACCGGCCCGTCGCGACGGTGGCCGAGGCCCTGCGCTCGGTGGCCGACGGGGACACCGTCTCCTCGGCCGAGACGGCGGCGGCCCTGCAGGTCGACGACACCCTGACCTCCCACCTGTCCCCGCAGGAGCGCCGCGTCCTGGAGCTCTACGCCGGCGGGATGCCCGCGCGCTCGGTCGCGCTGCGGCTGGGGGTGACGCTGGAGACGGCCAAGAGCTACCTCAAGCGCATCCGTGCGAAGTACGCGGCCGTGGACCGGCCGGCCTACACGCGGATGGAGCTGTACCGCCGGGCGGTGGAGGACGGGGTCCTGGCCCCGCTGCCGGCGCCCGGCACCGCCTCGCCCGGGGGCCCCCTCCCCCGCGCCGGCGACTGACGTGGGCCGCCGGTGACGCGGCGCGGGGTCCAGCGCCTGCTGGCCCTCGTGCTCGCCCTGGCCGTCGTCTCCGTCGCCCCGACGGTGGCGGCCAACGTCGCGGGTGGGCGCGCGCACGCCCCGGCGGGGTGGGCCGTGCCGGTCCTGGCCGGGTACGCCGCCGTCCTGGTCGTGCTGCTGCTGCAGGCGTTGCGCCCCGCGGGACCGGCGGCCCGGGCCGGCGGCGTCACCGGGCCGGTCTGGGCGCTCGTCGTGCTCGGCGACCTCGCCCTGGCCACCTTCCCGCTCGTCAGCCGCGGGCCCGAGGACGACGTCCCGTGGGTGCTGTCGCTGTCCCCGGTGACGGTCGGGGCGGGGGCGGTCGCGGTGTCGTCCCTGTGGGGGGCGCTCGTCCTGACGGGCGTGCACCTGCTGCTCCGGCTGGCGCTGCAGACGTCGGGGGTCTGGACGGTGCCGACCGACGTCGCGGCCCTGGAGGCGATCGGGCTCGTGGTCATCGCCATCGCCGCCTCCGTCGCCGTGCTGGCCGTCCGGGGATCGGCCCTGCAGCTGGAGACGGCCCGCTCGGCCGCCGAACGGGCCGCGGCCGAGGCGGCGGCCGCCGAGGCCGTGGAGCGGGAGAACTCCCGGTGGGACGGCATCGTCCACGACGACGTCCTCGCGTCACTGTCGCTGACGGCGCACGCACGGGACGAGGGCGACCGCGCCCGGGCCCGGCTCGCCGCGGGGCGCGCCCTGACCAGCGTGGCGCGCGAGGCCGACGGCGAGGCCGGCGCGACCGGCCCCGTCCTCGTCGCCGACGCGGTCCGCCGCCTCGGCGACGCCGTCCTCACCCAGCACCCGGCCGCCGACCTGCAGCTCGCGCCCGGGCGGACCGAGGCCCTGCTGTCCGCGGAGGTCCTCGAGGCGCTGCAGGCCGCGACGGTGGAGGCGTGCCGCAACGCCCTGCGGCACGGGGCCCGGCAGGGTGTGCCGCCGGCGCTGCGCGTGCGGGTGCGCACGAGCCCGGAACCGGGACCGCTGGGCCCCACGGACGCTGGACGGCTCCCGGGGCGGCTCAGCGTCGAGGTGCGCGACGACGGGGTCGGCTTCGACACCCGCCGGTCCAGCCCGCGCCTGGGGCTGGCCGTGTCGGTGCGGCGGCGCGCGGCCGTCGTCGGGGGCCGGGCCCTCGTCCGGTCCGCGCCGGGGGTGGGGACCGTCGTCCTGCTCAGCGTCCCGCTGACGGCGGCCGGGGTCCGCGCGTGACGCGGGTGCAGCGGGCGTGCCTGCTGGGCACCGTCATCTGGTTGTTCTCCCACGGCCCGCTCGTCGCGCTGCTGTCGCTGCACCAGCACCGGCAACCGTGGCTGGCCGTGACGGCCCTCCTCGCGGTGCTGGCCGTCAGCGCCGCCGCCGTCCGGCCGCTGCTGGGCGGGCCCATCGAGCTGTCCCGGCGGGCGGCGGTCGCCATGGCCGTCGTCGTCCCGCTGAGCGGACTGGCCGTCACCCCGTTCCTCGACGAGAGCCTGTGGCGCACGTACGGGAACTGGTGGCCCGGGCTGACGCAGATCGTCGTCGCCGCCCTCGTCGTCCGGCGCCGCCCGTTCGTCGCCCTGGTCGCCGAGCTCGCCTCGGCCGCCGTGCTCGGCGCCTGCATCCTCTCCTCGGACCTGCCGAACCCCGCCGTGGCGTTCGCGGCGCTCAACCAGCCCGCCATCGTGTGGTTCAGCGCCAGCGTCGGCGTGCGCCTGCTGTTCGACCGGACGGCCCGCGACGTGGCCCGCTACACGGTGGACGAGGGCGTGTCGGTCGCCGAGCGCGCGGCGACCGAGGCCCGGGGACGCAGCGCGCGCCAACGGCGCGAGGACCTCGAGCACGACGTCGTCCCGCTCCTGCGGCGGGTCGCGCTCACCGGTCCCGGCGAACCCGTCTGGCCCACGTTGTCGCGCGCGGCGGTCACGGTGGAACGCCGGTTGCGCGACGACCTGCGGGCGCGCGAACTCCTCGACGAGGACGTGCGCGCGGCGTTGCGGCGGGCGCGCGACCGCGGGTGCGAGGTGGACGTCGTCGACGACCGGCGCGCCACGGCGGGCCCGGCCGACGTCCCCCGCGGCGACGGTCCACCGCCCGGTTTCACGGCCGAGCTGCGCACCGTCCTGGCCCCCGTGCTCGACGCGTGCGGCACGGCGCGGGTGACGCTGCGCCTGCCGCCGCAGGGGCGGTGGGCGACGCTGTCGGTCGACGGGTCGGCGCAGGAGGCGGACGCCGTCGCCGCCGCCCTGCGCCTGGGGCACCTGCGCGGGGTCGGGCTGCTCGTCGAGACCGACCTGCACACCGAGGGCGGCACCGGCTCCCTGTGGGCGGAACTGCGCCCCGCGCCCGAGCCCCGTCCGGTGCCCTGACGCGGGGCGAAGTCCCTCAGCCCCTCAGCCCAGCCCGTGCACCGCGAGGTACTGCCGCATCCGCCGCGCCGCCCCGGCGGGGTCGGTGAGGACCCCGGCCTCGTCGGCGAGCACGAACGTCTGCGCCTGGTGCACGGCGCTGCGGGCCGCGTGCAGGCCCCCGACCATGGCGTACCCGGGCTGGCGGCCGTCGAGCCAGTTGAGGAACGCGATGCCCGCCTTGTAGTACGGGGTCGGCGCCCCGAACACGTGCCGGGCCAGCGGGACCGTCGGGTCGAGCGCGGCCCGGAACCCCGAAGTGTCGCCGTCGTCGAGCCGCGTGAGCGCGGCCGCCGCGACCTGCGGGATGCCCGCGAAGATCCCGAGGAGGGCGTCGCTGTGGAACTCCCCGTCGCCCGCGATGAGGTCGGGGTAGTTGAAGTCGTCGCCGGTGTAGAGCCGGACGCCCGCGGGCAGCCGGCGCCGCAGCGCCCGCTCGTGGTCGGCGTCCAGCAGCGAGACCTTCACCCCGTCGACGCGGGAGGCGTTGGCCTGCACCAGGTCGCAGAACGCGTCCGTGGCGGCGGCGACGTCGCGCGAGCCCCAGTACCCGGCCAGGGCCGGGTCGAACACCTCACCCAGCCAGTGCAGGACCGCGGGACGGCGCACCTGCGCGAGCAGTCCGGAGTAGACCTCGAGGTACTCCTCGGGGCCGGCCGCGGCGGCCGCCAGGTGGCGCGAGGCCATGAGGATCGGCTGGGCGCCCGCGTCCTCGACCAGCGCCAGCTGCTCCTCGTAGGCGGAACGGACCGCCGCGAGGGGGTGCAGGCCGGGTGCGAGCTGGTCGGTGCCGACGCCGGCCGCGATCCGCCCGCCGACCGAGGCGGCCTCCGAGGCGCTGCGGCGCACCAGGTCCGCCGTCGCTGCGAAGTCCAGGCCCATCCCCCGCTGCGCGGTGTCCATCGCCTCGGCGACGCCGAGCCCCAGGGACCACAGCCGGTGCCGGAAGGCCAGGGTGGCGTCCCAGTCGAGCACCGCGGGGGCGCCCGGGACGTTCTCGGCGTCCACCCGCGGGACGACGTGCGCCGCGGCGAACACCGTGCGCGAGGCCGCCGGTCCGGTCGGGACCTCCCAGGCCACGGGCGCGGAGACGGCGTGGTCGACGAGTTCCACGGCGCCCGAGGGCGAGCGCCGCGGCACCCGCACGACCTCGCCGAGCAGCGCCCGGTCCGCGGTGATCGTCACAGCACGATCTCCTCGAGCTCGACGCGGCGGCCCTGCGCGGACGAGGCCAGTCCGGCCTCGGCCAGCCGGACCCCGCGGGCGCCGGAGAGGAAGTCGTAGGGGTGCGGGGTGTCGGCGACGACGTGGGAGACGAACTGCTCCCACTGCGTCTTGAACCCGTTGTCGAACGTCGTGTTGTCCGGGACGGGCAGCCAGTCGTCGCGGTAGCGGTGCGCCTCGGGCAGGTCGGGGTTCCACACGGCCTTGGGCGTGGCCGAGCGGGGTTGCACCTTGCAGCCGAACAACCCGGCGACGGCGCTGCCCAGGGTCCCGTCGACCTGGAACTCGACGAGTTCGTCGCGGTCGACGCGCACGGCCCAGGAGGAGTTCAGCTGGGCGACGATGCCGCCCTCGAGCTCGAAGATGGCGTAGGCGGCGTCGTCGGCGGTGGCCTTGTACGCCTCACCCTTCTCGTCGTGGCGGACCGGGACGTGCGTGACGGCGCGCGCGGTGACGGCCTCGACGGGGGCGATGGTCTGCTCCAGGACGTAGTTCCAGTGGCAGAACATGTCCGCGACGATCCCGCCGCCGTCCTCGGCCCGGTAGTTCCAGCTCGGCCGCTGCGCGGGCTGCCAGTCCCCCTCGAACACCCAGTACCCGAACTCCCCGCGGACGGAGAGGATCTCGCCGAAGAACCCCGACTCCACGAGACGGCGCAGCTTCACCAGCCCGGGCAGGAAGATCTTGTCGTGCACGACGCCGTTCTTCACCCCGGCGCTCGTCGCGGCGCGGGCCAGGGCGACGGCCCCCTCGAGGGTCTCGGCCGTCGGCTTCTCGGTGTAGACGTGGCGCCCGGCGGCGATCGCCTTGAGGATCGACTCCTGCCGCGCCGAGGTCAGCTGGGCGTCGAAGTAGAGCGGGTAGTCGTCGTCAGCGAGGGCGCCGTCGACGTCGGTGGTGAAGTTCTCCAGGCCGTGGCGCCGGGCGATGTCGCGCAGCTTCTCCTCCGACCGGCCGACGAGCAGCGGTTCGAGCTGCACGCGGGAACCGTCGGGCAGTTCGACCCCGCCCTGTTCGCGGATCGCCAGGACGGACCGCAGCAGGTGCTGCCGGTACCCCATGCGACCCGTCACGCCGTTCATGACCACCCCGAGGCGTTGCGTCATCGCGGCCTCCTCCTGTTCCGTTGGGAATGCGCTTTCCAGAGGCTAGGCCAGCAGACCGCGTGCGTGCAAGGATCGATCGCGTGCTGACCCCGGGACTGTGCTCGGTGACCTTCCGACAGCTCGACCCGCCCGCCCTCCTCGACCTCGCCGCCCGCGCGGGCCTGGCCGCCGTCGAGTGGGGTGCGGACGTCCACGTGCCCGTCGGCGACCTCGCCACCGCCCGCGACGTCGCGGCCCGCACCGCCGACGCCGGGCTGGCCGTCGCCTCCTACGGCTCCTACTGGCGCGCCGGCCCCGAGGACGTCGGGCCGGTGCTGGCGACCGCCCGGGCCCTGGGCGCGCCCCGGGTGCGGGTGTGGGCCGGGGAGACCGGCTCGGCCGGCACGGGCGACCGGACCCCCGTCGTCCGTGCCCTGGCCGACGCCGTCCGGCGCGCCGAGGACCTCGGCCTCCAGCTCGGCACGGAGTCGCACGGCGGGACCCTGACCGACACGACGGCCTCCACCCTGCAGCTCCTGGAGGAGGTCGACGACCTCGTCGGGCGGCCGACCCTCACCACGTACTGGCAGCCGACCGTCGACGCGACCGACGAGGAGGCGCTGGCCGAACTGGCGGAGCTCGCCGACCGCGTGAGCACCGTCCACGCGTTCTCCTGGGGACCCGGCACGACGCGCAACCCGTTGCGCAGCAGGGAACCGCTCTGGACGCGCGTGGCCGACGCGCTGGCGGGCCACGGGCGCGACCACGACGTCCTGCTGGAGTTCGTGCCCGGCGACGACCCGGAGGTGCTCGACCGCGAGGCGTCGGCGCTGCGGGAGTGGTTGAGCGCCGCACGGCCGACGCGCTGACTTCAGGGACCCTGTTCCTCCCCCACCCCCCTCACAGCCGCTGCTACGTTCCGGCCCAGCCGCTCGGGGGAACGGCGAACGCACCGTGCACCAGCGACCCCCGGCTGTTCGAGAGAGGTGTCGCCGTGGGTGTCGTCCGGACCGTCGTCTTACCCGCGCTCAGGCTCGTCGTCTGGGCGCTCATCGCGCTCGCCCTGCTGTGGATCGCGTTCGTGCGCCCCTCGGGCCGGGACGCCGACGCCGCCGCGAGCCCCTCGGCCGTCGTGCAGCCGCCCGCCACAGCCATCACCAAGGGCGACGTGGTGAACACCGTGGACCTGCAGGGCACGATCCAGGCGGACCCGGCCACGACCGTCAAGGCGACGGCCGCGGGTCAGGTCGGCAAGGTGCGCGCGGAGGTCGGCGACGCCGTCGAGAAGGGCACCCCGCTGTTCACCGTCGTCGTGACGGTCGAACCCACGACCACCACCACGACCACGACAGGGGACCCCGCGACCCCGGCCCCCGCACCCACCGCCACGACGAAGACCGTCACCGTGACGTCGACCGTGGCCGGCACCCTGGCCACCCTCGACGTCCTCGCCGGTCAGGACGTCACGGTCGGGCAGGCCGTCGCGACGGTGAGCCCCGGGACCCTGACGGTGTCCGCCCCGCTGACGCAGGCCCAGCAGTACCGCCTGCTCAAGCCCCCGACGTCGGCCCAGGTCACCGTCCCCGGCGGCCCGGGGGCCTTCGAGTGCACCGGCCTGCGCACCGGCACCCCGGCCACCGGCGAGGGCGGGTCCACGGGCGGCTCCGGCGGCGTCGACCCGTACTCCGGCATGCCGGTGGACCCCTCGAGCACCACGACGGGTGCGACCGTCACCTGCGCCGTCCCGGACGGGGTCCAGGTGTTCCCGGGCCTGTCGGCCGCGGTCGACGTCACGGCCGGCCAGGCCAGCGGCGTCCTGCTCGCCCCGGTGACCGCCGTCCAGGGCACCGTCGGCACCGGGAAGGTCTGGACCGTCGCCGAGGACGGCAGCACGACCGAGGCCCCCGTGACGCTGGGCCTGACCGACGGCCAGAACGTCGAGATCACCGGCGGCGTCACCGAGGGCCAGCAGGTCCTGCAGTTCGTCCCGGGCACCGACACCCCCACCGACCCGAACGGCATGTACGGGATGGGTTTCTGATGGGATCGCCCGGGACCGGTCCGGCCGGACCGGTCGTCTCTCTGACGGACGTCTCGCGCAGCGTCCGGCTCCCGGACGGTTCGGACCTGCACATCCTCACCGGCGTCGACCTGCACGTCGCCCGCGGCGAGCACGTCGCGGTCGTCGGCCGGTCGGGGTCCGGGAAGTCGACGCTGCTGAACATCATCGGCCTGCTCGACGCCCCCACGAGCGGGCGGTACCTGCTCGACGGCGCCCCCGTCACGGGACGGTCCGCGCGCCGGACCGCGAAGCTGCGGGGGCAGACGTTCGGGTTCGTGTTCCAGCAGTTCAACCTGCTGCCCGGGCGTTCGGCGACGGAGAACGTCGCCAACCCCCTCCTGTACGGGACGGGCCGGGAGTTCCTGCGTCGCCGGCGCACCGCCCGCGACATGCTCGACCGCGTGGGGCTGGGCCACCGGCTGGACACCATGCCCGAGAAGCTGTCCGGCGGGGAGCAGCAGCGCGTGGCGCTCGCCCGCAGCCTCGTCCGCCGCCCCCGCGTCCTGCTGGCCGACGAACCCACCGGCGCCCTCGACGTCGACACGGGGTCGGCCGTCATGGACGTGCTCGAGGAACTCGTGCGCGTCGACGGGACGACCCTCGTCACCATCACCCACGACCTGTCCGTCGCCGCGCGGGCCGACCGGCAGTTCCGGCTCGACCACGGCGTCCTGACCGAGATCACGGCCGACGCCGTGGCGACCGCCACCGCACACCGGGAGACGCTCTGATGGGAGGCGTGACGTCGGTGCTGACCGGCCTGCTGGCCGCCGTCACCGAGGCGTGGAGCGAGATCCGGGTCCACCGGGTCCGGGTCGTGCTCTCCCTGGTCGGGGTGTTCCTGGCGGTGTTCGCGATGACGACCATCACGGCCGTGGGGAACATGGCCCGGCAGATGGTCGGCGAGAGCAGCGAACGCGCGGCCGGCCGGCCGGCGACGCTCAACGTCAACGCCTACCCGAACGGGGCGGTGTCCGCGGACACGACGCGGACGGCGCAGACCGCGCTGCGGGAGGCGGCCGTCCGGCACGAGACGGCGTGGTGGGGCCTGGCCTCGCAGGGCGGCGGGCAGCTGACCGTCCGG
The DNA here is from genome assembly GCF_040796495.1 of Kineococcus endophyticus. NCBI lineage: Bacteria > Bacillati > Actinomycetota > Actinomycetes > Kineosporiales > Kineosporiaceae > Kineococcus > Kineococcus endophyticus. The sequence continues at coordinate 40,845 of NZ_JBFNQN010000014.1, forward strand.
TTCCCGGCCGGGACGCAGCTCGTGCAGGCCAACAGCGTCGACCCCAGCTACGGCACCATGCACCGCGTCATCACCGACCAGGGTCGCTGGTTTACCGGCGCCGACACGCAGGCGTTCTCGCCGCGCCTGGTCGTCAACCAGGCGTTCGCCGACCAGCTCGGCGGGTTCGACCCGGCCCGCCCGCCCACGGTCGTCCTCGGCGGCCAGACGCCCGTCACGGCGACCGTCGTCGGGATCTCCGCGGGGGCGAGCTACGACGCGCAGACGCCCGGCGCCTACGTCCTGAACGCCGACGTCAGCCGGTGGAACCTCACCGGCGACCCGGCGAACACGTCACCGCCGACCCTGGAGATGTGGGTGCCGAACGCCGACGCCGACGCCCTCGTCGCGGCGCTGCAGACCGAGGTCCAGGCGAGCCTGCCGGGGTACTCCGTCTCGGTCTGGCGCCAGGACTCGGGCGAGGAACTCGGGATCATGGACACGGTGCTGGCCTACGGCGTCCGCGGCGTCGGGGTGTTCGCCCTGCTGCTCGGGGGCATCGGCGTCCTGAACGTCGGCCTGGTCACCGTGCGGCAGCGGATCCGCGAGATCGGGGTGCGCCGCAGCTTCGGCGCGACGGGCGCGCGGGTGTTCTTCGCCGTGCTGCTGGAGTCGGTGGCCGCGACCTTCGTCGCGGGCTTCCTCGCGGTGATGCTCTCGATCATCCTCGTGTCGAACTTCCCGCTGGACGCCGTGCTGCCCGCGGGGGTCACCCTGGAGGACGTGCCGCCGTTCCCGCTCTCGGCGGCCGTCGAGGGGCTGCTGGCGGCCACCGCCGTCGGGGCCCTCGCGGGGCTCGTCCCGGCGACGATGGCCGTGCGGGCGAAGGTCATCGACGCGATCCGCTACTGACCGCGCCGATGCCGTCCGGGCGGGACCCTCACCAGTCGTGCAGGGTCCCGTCCAGCCGTCGGGCGACGGGCAGGTAGCGCGGTTCGTAGGGGAACCGGGCCGCGGCCCGCTCGTCGAACTCCACCCCGAGGCCCGGGGCGTCCCCGGGGTGCATGGACCCGTCGGCGAAGGAGTACGACGAGCGGAACACCTCCCCCGCCGGGTCGCGGTGGCCCATGTGCTCCTGGATCCCGAAGTTCGGGATCGCCAGGTCCAGGTGCAGGGCCGCGGCGTGCGCGACCGGGGACAGGTCCCCCGCCCCGTGCGCACCCGAGCGCACCCCGTACAGCTCGGCCAGCGCGTAGACCTTGCGCAGGTGCGAGATGCCGCCGGTGTGCGAGACGGACGTGCGGACGTAGTCGACGAGCCGTTCGGTGATGAGGGTCTGGACGTCCCAGATCGAGTTCAGCACCTCCCCCACGGCCAGCGGGGTGGTCGTGTGGGCGCGGATGGTCCGGAACGCCGTCTGGTCCTCGGCCGGCGTCGCGTCCTCGATCCAGAACGGCCGGTAGGGCTCCAGGGACTTGCCGAGCCGGGCCGCCTCGATGGGCGTCAGCCGGTGGTGGACGTCGTGCAGCAGGTGCACGCCGAACCCGAACCGCTCCCGGACGGCCTCGAACACCGTGGGCGCGAAGTCGAGGTAGGACGTGGTCTCCCACGTCGTCTCCTCCGGTCGCGCGCCGCTGGCCGGTTCGTAGATGCGCCCGTCGTGCTTGCTGACGCCGTACGTGCCGACGACGCCGGGGACGGCGGCCTGGATCCGCACCGCGCGGTACCCCTGCTCCAGGTGCGCCGCGACGCGGTCGAGGAGTTCGGGGACGTCCCGGCCGTCGGCGTGCCCGTAGACGAGGACGCCGTCGCGGGAGGCGCCGCCGAGCAGCTGGTACAGCGGCAGCCCGGCGGTCTTGCCCTTGACGTCCCACAGCGCGACGTCGACCGCGGCGACGGCCGTCATGGTGACCGGCCCCCGCCGCCAGTACGCGCCCTTGTAGAGGTACTGCCAGGTGTCCTCGATGCGGGCGGGGTCACGACCGATCAGCAGCGGGCAGACGTGGTCGCGCAGGTAGCTCGCGACCGCGAGTTCACGTCCGTTGAGGGTCGCGTCCCCCACCCCGACGACACCGTCGCTCGTCTCGACGACGAGCGTCACGTAGTTGCGCCCGGGTGAGCTCACGACCACCCGGGCGTCGGTGATCGTGGTCCCCGAGGTGGTCAGAGCATCCCCTTCGAGGTCGTCACCGCGTTCTGGGCGGCGTCGGCCGGGCTCGTGCGGCCGAACAGCTGCTCCGTGCCCAGGGTCGTGAACTCGGTGTTCCAGGCCGAGGCCCCGGCCGGGGTGACCTGCGGCGGGTCGACGACCTCGGAGGCGATGGCCTGGGAGAACTCCAGGGCGATCTTGGACTGGGGCGTCAGCACGGAGGCGATGTCCTCCTGCACCTTCGGGATGGCGGGGATGCCGCGCTCGGTGGTGAGGATCTTCGTCGCCTCGGGGTTGGTCAGCATGAAGTCGATGAACTTGGCGGCGGCCGCGCTCTGCTTGCTGCGCGCCGAGACCGACCAGTACATCGACGCCTTGTTCACCATGCGCGGGGACTCCCCGGACTTCTGGGCCGGCAGCCGCAGGAGCTTCAGCTCGTTCCCGCTCGCCGCCGCGTAGGCGGAGATCTGCGTGTGGAACTGCAGGTGGAAGGCGGACTTGTTCGTCGCGAAGAGCGACGCGTCGAGGGCGGCCGTGGTGTTCTCGCTCTGGACCGAGGCCTGCGGGCAGGCGCCGGAGGAGACGAGGGAGTCGGCGTAGTCGAAGTAGGTCTGCGCGTTGGCGACCGAGGCGGGCGTCTCGTCGTCGCGGGGGAAGACCTCCTGCTCGAACTGGCGGATCCACGCGCCGAACTCGGCCGCACCGGCCCCGTACATGTCGAAGCCCACCACGCCCTGCGCCCCCAGCTTGGCCGAGACCTGGGCCGCGATGTCGCGGAACTGCTCCCAGGTCCAGGTCTTGTCGTCGGGCATCGCGATGCCGGCCTGCTGCAGCAGGACCGGGTTCACCCCCACGGAGAAGTTGCCGACGCCGATGGGCGCGCCGACGAGCTTGCCGTCGACCTTGCCGGTGTCGAGCACCTTGGAGTCCATCTCCGACAGGTCCAGGTCGTCCCCGACGGTCCCGAGGTCCAGCAGGGCGCCGCGCGTGCCGTAGGCCGCGATGTACGCCTCGTCCATCTGGATCACGTCGGGCGAGTCGTTGGCGGCCGTGCTCGTCGCGAGCTTGTCCCAGTACGAGGTCCACTCGGAGTTCTCGACGGACACCTTGATGCCCGGGTTGGCCTTCTCGAACGCGGCCGCCGCCTGCTGCGTCAGCTTCAGGCGCGAGTCGTTGCCCCACGTCGAGACGCGCAGGGTGCCGTCCCCGGAGGCCGAGGACCCACCCGAGCTGCCGGGGGCGCAGGCCGCGAGGGCGGTGAGGGACCCCGCGGCGGCCAGGGCGGTGACAGCCTGGCGGCGGGAGGGGCCGGACGTGGAGGTGGAGGAGGTGGAGGGGTTCTGGGGCACGTCGGTCATGTCAGCGAGGCCGTTCTCGTCGAGGGTGAGCGGTGCGGTGGGTCGTGCGGGAGGTGCGGAGCAGGGATCACTTGCCGCCGGTCGTGGCGATCCCCTTGACGAGGAAGCGCTGACCGAACAGGAACACCAGGAACAGCGGCACGAGCGTCACGATGGACATCGCGAACATCGCACCCCAGTTGCTGCCGCTCGTGGCGTCCAGGAACTGCTTGAGGGCGACCGGGACGGTGTAGGCGTTCGGGTCGGTCAGGTAGATCAGCGGGGTGAAGAAGTCCGACCACGTCCAGATGAACGTGAAGATCGCCGTCGTCGCCAGCGCCGGCCCCATGAGCGGCAGCATCACCCGCAGGAAGATGCGGCCGTGGCCGCAGCCGTCGATGCGCGCTGCCTCGTCCAGCTCCCGCGGGATCCCGCGGATGAACTGCACCATGAGGAAGATGAAGAACGAGTCCGTCGCCAGGAACTTCGGCAGGATCAGCGGGACGAACGTGTTCGTCCAGCCCAGGTTGTTGAACAGGATGTACTGCGGCACCAGGACGACGTGGATCGGCACCATGACGGTGATCAGCATGATCGCGAACCACAGCGTCCGGAACCGGAACCGGCAGCGGGCGAAGGCGTAGGCCGCCAGCGAGCACGCGAACAGGTTCCCGGCCACGGCACCGACGACGACGATCGCCGAGTTCACGATGTAGTGCCCGAACGGCTGGGCCAGGGCCGTCCAGCCACCGGTGTAGTTCTCCAGCACGAGGCCGTTGATCCACAACCCCGGCGTCCGGAAGATGACGTCGGTGGGGCGGAAGCTCGACACGAGCAACCACAGCAGCGGGTAGATCATGACGACGCTCACCGCGATCAGCACCAGGTGCTTCACGGTAGAGCGCGCCAGTGACCGGCCGGGACGGCGGCGGGGGGCGGGCGGCTGGGGCACCGCCGCGAGCGGGGCGGGGCTCTCCTGGAGATCAGTCATCGTAGAACACCCAGAACCTCGACAGCAGGAAGTTGAGAGCCGTCAGCACGCCGACGATGAGGACGAGCAGCCACGCCATCGCGGCGGCGTACCCCATCTCGAACTGGCCGAAGCCCTTCTGGTACAGGTACAGCGAGTAGAACATCGTGGAGTCCGCCGGCCCACCGGTCCCGCCCGAGACGACGAACGCCTGGGTGAAGGACTGGAAGGCGTTGATGAGCTGCAGCACGAGGTTGAAGAAGATGATCGGCGACAGCAGCGGCAGCGTGATGCGGCGGAACCGCGTCCACCGCGTCGCCCCGTCGACGGCCGCCGCCTCGTGGTACATGACGGGGATCTGCCGCAGACCGGCCAGGAAGATCACCATCGGGGACCCGAACGTCCAGACGTGCAGCAGGATGATCGTCCACAGCGCGTAGCTGGGGTCCGAGACCCATCCGATGGACGTCTGGACCCCCACCGCCCCCAGGAGCTGGTTCACCAGCCCCTCGGTGCCGAACATCTGCCGCCACAGCAGGGCGATCGCGACCGACCCGCCCAGCATCGAGGGCAGGTAGAAGATCGACCGGTACAGCGCCAGCCCGCGCATCCCCCGGTCCAGGACGATCGCCACCGCCAGGGCGAAGGCCAGCTGCAGCGGCACGCCCACGACGACGTAGGTGAACGTGACCTTCAGCGAGTGGTGCAGCCGGTCGTCGTTCAGCATGTCCACGTAGTTCTGGACGCCGATCCACTCCGGCGGCTGCAGCAGGCTGTACTTGGTGAACGACAGGTACAGGCTGGCCAGCATCGGCCCGATGGTGATGACGGCCAGGCCGAGGAACCAGGGTGCGAGGAACAGGTACGCGGCCTTGTTGTCGCGGTTGTTCTCCCGGCGCAGCGCCGCCTTCTCCTGCGGCGTGCGGGCCCGCCCGCGCCCCGAGCGCAGGGTGGACAGTTCGGAGATGGCGCTCACCGCGGACACCTCCCGCGCGCCAGGACGGACGGTCGCTGGGACCGACTGTGGGACATGGACACACCTCTCCGGTCGTCGTCGAGTCGAGGGGGTGGGGCTGGGGTGCGCGTGCTGGGTGGGACGGAGGTCTCAGGCCCGGGACATCCGGGCGGAGACCCGTTCGGCGGGCAACCCGCCGTCGAGGCGGTGGTAGAACGCGCGGTCGCTCGTGAGGTCCTCGCGGGCGACGGTCTCGCCCTCGAGGGAGGAGGCGTACAGCGCCGTGACGAACTCCATCGTGGGACGGGTGCTCGCCAGGGTCGTCGGGTGCGGGCGGCCCGCGAGCAGGTCGCCGACGAGGTCGTGGATCTGCGCGGCGTGGTTCGACGGCACGTCCTGCCCGGCCGAGGCGGCCCAGACGTCGGTCGCGTCCGAGGCGCCGGTGGAACGCTGCCCGGCACCGGGGTCGGTGCCGTTGGCCGCCGCGGTCCGCGCGTCCGGCAGCGGGTACCAGGACCAGTCGGCGTCGGTGTACCCGTAGAGGTGCTCCACCTCCAGGGTTCCCCCCGTCGTGTCGATCCGGATCCGGCTCGTCTCGCGCGGGGACAGCAGGCTCGTGGTCACCGAGGCGACGGCCCCGCTGGCGAACGTCACCGAGGCGGTGGAGACGTCCTCGAACTCCACGGGCCGCGCGACGCGGGTCGCGCGGGCGTCGACCGTCCGCCACTCCCCCAGCAGGTGCAGCAGGAGGTCGATCTGGTGGATGCCGTGCCCCAGCGTGGGACCGCCCCCCTCCCCGGCCCAGTTCCCCCGCCAGGCGGGGTCGAAGTAGCTGTCCGGCCGGTACCAGAGGGTTTCGCACACGGCGACCTGCGGAACCCCGAGGGTCCCCTCGGCCAGGAGCCGGTGGGCCCGCTTGGCCCCGGACCCGTGACGGTGCTGGAAGACCACGAACACCGCGCCCGCGCTCGTCGACTCGGCCTGCGCGATCCGGTCCATGTCGGCGAGGTTGACCGTCGGGGGCTTCTCCAGCAGCACCGAGGTGCCGAGCCCGAGCAGTTCGACCGTGGTGTCGGTGTGCGTGCCGGGCGGGGTGCAGACGGAGACCAGCTGGACGTCCTGGGCGACGAGGTCGGCCACCGAGGAGCAGGCGCGGGCACCCACCTCGGCCGCGAAGGTCTCCGCCGCCGACGGGTCGACGTCGTGCACCGCGACGAGTTCGACGCGCGGGTCGGCGGCGTAGGCGCGGCCGTGCGAGCGGGCGATGCCGCCGCACCCGACGATCCCGACACGGAGCACGTCGTCCCCCCCGGCGCTCACTGCGCCGCCCCCGTCATCCGGGCGTCGCGCTGTGCCGTGAGGGCGATGCGCATCACCTCGAACGTGTGGGCCTGCGGGCAGGCCGTCTCGGTGCGGTGGCGCACGTCGTGGACGAGGGCCGGGTAGTACGGCAGGTCCACGTCCGAGCAGTCGATCCGCTGCGTCGTCTCGCCGTCGACGAGGAACAGGTGGTCCCCGCCCTCGCGGCCGGCGAGGTCGACGTACTTGCGCAGCTCGATGAACCCCTCGGTGCCCAGGATCGTCATCCGCCCGTCGCCCCACGTCGGCAACCCCTGCGGGGTGTACCAGTCCACCCGGACGTACCCGTGGGCGCGGTCGGAGGCGAGCGTCATCTCACCGAAGTCCTGCATCCCCGGGGACTCGGGGTGGGTGTAGTTCGCGACCGTGCTCGCGACGACCTCGCCGGTGCTCGAGCCGGTGTAGAAGAGGAACTGGTCGACCTGGTGGCTGGCGATGTCGGTGAGGATCCCGCCGGTGCGGTGCCGGTCGTAGAACCACTCCGGCCGGCCGTTCCCGCCGGCGAGGTGGGCCCGGTCGCCCTCGCGGTGCGGACCCAGCCCGATCGTCTGCACGACACGGCCGATCCGCCCGGCGTGCACCAGTTCCCCGGCCTTGACCGCGGCGCGGACCTCGAACCGCTCCGAGAACGTCACCGACCAGAACCGGCCCGACTCGGCGACGGCCTTCTCGACCTCCTCGAGCTGCTCGAGGGTGACGCAGCCGGGTTTGTCGGCGACGACGTCCTTGCCGTTCCGCAGCGCCCGGACGGCGATGGGGCCGCGGCGGTCGGGGACGGCCGCGGTGACGACCAGGTCGACGTCGGGATCGGTCAGCAGCGCGTCGGCGTCGTCGAACCACGGCACGTCGGGCCAGCGCTGCGCGACGGTGCGGGCGACGGCCGCGGCGGGGTCGTCGGAGGCGAACCCCACGAGCTCGCAGCCCTGGCCGAGCAGGCCGGCGATCTGCCCGAGCGCGTGGGGGTGGTCCAGACCGACCGCAGCGAACCGCAGGGGTCGGTCCTGGGGAGGAGTGCTCACCGTGGGTCCCATCTCGGAGGCGGTGTCGACCACCAGAGTGATCGATAATCTTCGTTGACTGCGGGTACTGTAGTTATCGATCACTCGAGGTGTCAACGACATTCGGGAAGCGGTTTCCCGAGAGGATGGCCGTGGTGCGACAGAGCACGCAGACCAGCACGCCGGCGAAGAAGCCGACGATCTACGAGGTCGCGGCGCTGGCCGGGGTCTCGCACCAGACGGTCTCCCGCTACCTGCGTGGCAACGGCGGGTTGCGACCGGACACGTCCGAGCGGGTCGAGGCCGCCATCGGCCAGCTGAACTACCGGCCGAACCTCATCGCCCGGTCGATGCGCACGCGCCGCACCGGGCGCCTCGCCCTGCTCGTGCCGTCCACGACGGGGCTCCCGCTGCGGCTGATCTCGGCCGTGGTGGCGGGCGCCCACGACGCCGGCTACGCCGTCGACCTCATCGGCCGCGAAGGCGCGGCGGGCACGGCCGGCGCGGGCGCCGACCACTGGCAGGACGTCGCCGACTCCGGTGAGTTCGAGGGGGTCCTCACCCTGGGGTCCGGACCGCACACCCCCCAGGCCACGGGCACCACGGCCGTCGTGGCGGTGGCCCACTACGACGACGAGATGCGCACCCGCGGCGCCCTGGCCGACGGCGCCGTCTGCGGGCAGATCGTGCGGGCGCTGGCCGACCTCGGGCACCGGCACTTCCTGCACGTCAGCGGCCCGGCGGAGTACGCCTCGGCCCGCAACCGCCAGCAGGTCTTCCTGCAGACCACGGCCGAGCTGGGCCTGTCCGCCACAGTCGTCGCGGGCGACTGGAAGGGTCGCTCGGGGTACGACGCCGTGATGGGTCTGCCGCGGGACACCCCCGTCACGGCCGTCGTCGCCGGCAACGACCACTCCGGCCTCGGGGCGATGCGTGCCGCGGTCGAGCGCGGGTGGCGCGTGCCGCGCGACCTCAGCGTCTTCGGCTGGGACGACCACGACTGCGGGCGGTTCAGCACACCGCCCCTGTCGACGGTGGCCAACGACGTCGAGCGCCAGGGCCGCGAGGCGGTGCAGCGGCTGGTGGCGCTGATCCGCGGGGAGGAACCTCCCGCCCCGGACCCGCGGTCGGTGCACACGTTCCTGCCCCGCGAGTCGATCGGACCGGCGCCCGTGAAGCGCCCGCGACTGCGGCCCGCGCCCGGCTGAGCCGGGGCGGGCCGCAGCCCGCGCGTCAGTGCGAGAGCGCCAGGTAGGCCAGCAGGTCGTGGCGGGTGATGACGCCGACGGGCTTGCCGTCCTCGACCACGACGGCCGCGTCCGCGGTGGAGAACACCTCGCGCGCGTCGGCGACGGACTGGCCCGCACCGACGAGCGGCAGCGGCGGGCCCATGTGGGCGCTGACCGCGTCCGACATCTTCGCCTTGCCCGTGAACAGCGCGTCCAGGACGGCGCGCTCGTTCACCGAGCCGGCGATCTCCCCCGCCATCACGGGCGGTTCGGCGCCGACGACCGGCAGCTGGGACACGCCGTACTCGCGCATGATCTCGATGACGTCGTGGACGGTCTCCGTCGGGTGCGTGTGCACCAGGGCGGGCAAGCCGGACGTCTTCTGCTGCAGCACGTCCGCGACCGTTCCGCCCTCCTCGGAGTCGAGGAAGCCGTACGACGCCATCCAGTCGTCGTTGAAGATCTTGCCGAGGTACCCGCGACCGGAGTCCGGCAGCAGCACGACGACGACGTCGTCCGGTCCGAGGTCCTTCGCCGCGCGCAGGGCCGCCACGACCGCCATGCCGCAGGAGCCGCCGACGAGCAGGCCCTCCTCACGGGCCAGGCGGCGGGTCATCTGGAAGGAGTCCGCGTCGGAGACGGCGATGATCTCGTCCGGGACGGACGGGTCGTACGCCGTGGGCCAGAAGTCCTCCCCCACGCCCTCGACGAGGTACGGGCGGCCGGTGCCGCCGGAGTAGACCGACCCCTCGGGGTCGGCGCCGACGACGCGGACCGGCCCCTGCTCCTTGAGGTAGCGCCCGGTGCCCGTGATGGTCCCGCCGGTGCCCACCCCCGTGACGAAGTGCGTGACCTTGCCCTCGGTGTCGGCCCAGATCTCCGGACCGGTCGTCTCGTAGTGGCTGCGGGGGCCGTGGACGTTGCTGTACTGGTCCGGCTTCCAGGCGCCCTCGATCTCGCGGACGAGGCGGTCGGAGACCGAGTAGTAGGACTGCGGGTCCTCCGGCGGCACGGCCGTCGGGCAGACGACGACCTCGGCGCCGTAGGCCTTGAGGACGTTGCGCTTGTCGACGCTGACCTTGTCGGGGCAGACGAAGACGCACTTGTACCCGCGCTGCTGGGCGACGAGCGCGAGGCCGACACCGGTGTTCCCGCTCGTCGGCTCGACGATCGTCCCACCGGGCTTGAGGGACCCCTCGGCTTCGGCGGCCTCGATCATGCGGGTGGCGATGCGGTCCTTCACGGAGCCGCCCGGGTTGAGGTACTCGACCTTCGCGAGGACGGTGCAGGCCAGGCCCTCGGTCACCTTGTTGAGCTTGACCAGCGGGGTTCCGCCCACGAGGTCCACGACGGTCTCGGCGTAGCGCATGGCCCCATCATCCCAGGAGCTACAGGGCCCTCCGCACGCGGACGAGCACGTCGTGGGCCGCCTCCAGCGCGGTGGTGTCCCCGCAGCGCAGGACGTCCGCGCCGAGGACCGCGAGCTGGTCCCCGAGGCCGTGCGTCGCCAGCCGCGGCACCGTCCGCCGCGGCCGTCCCTCGGCGTCGGCCGCGAGGTCGGCCAACTCCTGCGCGGCCGCGCGGACGACGTCGGCGGCCGAGGCGTCCTCGCCGGGTCGCGCGCGGTCCAGGCGGGTGAGAGGGAGCCCGCGGATGCGGTCGGTCTGCAGGGCCAGGAGACGCGAGAGCTCGGTGCGCCGGGACTCCGGCGCACCGAGCTCGTCGGTGGTGCTCACGCGACTGGGCGTCAGTCGTTGCCCCGCAGGATGGCGATGAGGCGCAGGATCTCCAGGTACAGCCAGACCAGCGTCACCATGAGGCCGAAGCCCGCGCGCCAGGACTCCTTGACCGGCAGGCCGTTCTTGATGCCCTGCTCGATGTAGTCGAAGTCCAGGACGAGGAACAGCGAGGCCAGGACGACGCCGAAGGCGCTGACGAGGACTGCCAGCGGACCGCCGCCGGAGTAGATGCTCGTACCGCCGAGGAGCGCGAACCCGAGGTTCACGAGGCCGAAGACCAGGTACCCGACACCCGCGATGAGCAGGACCTTGGTGAACTTCGGGCTGTTGCGGATGACGCCCGTCTTGTAGGCGATGAGCATCCCGGCGAACGCCGCCAGCGTGCCGAGGACGGCCTGCTGGACGATCCCGTTGTACAGGGACGCGTAGAACGTCGAGATGGCGCCGACGAACACGCCCTCGAGGGCCGCGTAGGCGAACATGACGCCCGGGCGGACCTTCTTGGACACCTGCGCCCAGATCCCGAGGACCATGGCGACGAGGGCCGGCACGATGACGAGCCCGAACCCGAGGTCGGTGCGCGTCACACCGAGGTACCCGACGCCCGCGCCCACGAGCAGGACGGCGAAGAGCGACGCGGTCCGCAGGACGACGTCGTCGAGGGTCATGCGGCGCGACTGCGCAGCGGTGGCGGACGGCTTCTGGTACCAGTCCTCGAGCGTGCGCGCGGAGGCGTCGGGCGCGTCGACGGGGCGACGCTGCGCCGAGCTGGGCGCGTCGAACGTGGCGTAACCGTTCCGCTTCCACTCGTTGCTGCGCGCGAAGACCGGGTTCTTGCTCTCCATGGCTCCCCTCCGGAGCGGGTGCTGTTGTCCGTGCCAACGCCCCGAACCCTGGAACGGTTCCGGAGTCCGGTCACAGGATCATCACGATGGAGTACCCGGGACGGGGATCGAACCCGCACGCCGCGAACGGCCCGGGGGTTTAAGCCCCGTGCGCCTACCAGTTACGCCACCCGGGCTCACGCCCACCCACCGCGTCGGCCTCATCCTGGCACCCGGCGTGCCGCCGCGGACGGCGCGGGGGTGCAAGCCCCGTGCGCCTACCAGTCACACCACCCGGGCTCACGCCCACCACCGCGTGCCGTCATCCTGCCAGCCGCGGTCGTGCCACCGGGCAGGGGTCGTCAGGACCGGGCCGCGCGCTCGAACTCGGCGAAGGGGTGCGACAGCGCCGTCATCGCCACGGCCTCGCGGTGGAAGAGCGCGGCCTGCACCCAGCCGAGCAGCACCCCGGCCTTGCGGCTCGGGGTCGGCACCTTCGACAGGTGGTAGAGCCGGTGCACCAGCCAGGCCGGGTACCCGCGCACGCGGACCCCCCGCAGCTCGGCGACGCCCTGGTGCAGGCCCAACGAGGCCACGGACCCCACGTCGGCGTGCCGGTACTCGCGGGGCCGTCCGCCGCGCAGCACGGCGAGGACGTTGTCCGCCAGTCGGCGGGCCTGCCGCACGGCGTGCTGGGCGTTCGGTGCGCACGTCGCGCCGGGCCGGGTGAGGTCCGGCACGGCGGCGCTGTCGCCCGCACCCCAGGCGCCCTCGACCCCCTGGACGCGCAGGTCGGCCCCCACCCGCAGCCGGTGGTGCTCGTCGAGGGGCAGGTCGGTCGCCTCCAGCACGGGGTGGGCCTTGACCCCCGCCGTCCACACGACGGTGCCGGCCTCGAAGACCCGCCCGTCGGACAGCACGACGCGACCGCCCGTGCAGGACGTCATGGTCGTGCCGAGCGCCACCTCGATCCCCCGGGAGGCCAGCACGCCCAGGGCGTAGCGCCCGAGCCCCTCCCCGACCTCCGGCAGGATCCGGCCCGTGGCCTCGACGAGGACGAACCGCAGGTCCGCCGCCGTCAGGCCCGGGTGCAGGCGCAGCGCGTAGCGGGCCATGTCCTCGAGCTCCCCGACGGCCTCCACCCCCGCGTACCCGCCGCCGACGAAGACGAAGGTGAGCGCACGCTCCCGCACGGCCGGGTCCGTCGCCGCCTCGGCGAGGTCGAGCGGGCCGAGGACGTGGTTCCTCAGGTGCACGGCCTCCTCGACGGTCTTGAAGCCGACGGCGTGCTCGGCCAGGCCGGGCACAGGGGCCGTCCGCGCCACCGAACCCGGCGCCAGCACGACGACGTCGTAGTCGAGGTCGCGCTCGGCGCCGTCGCCGGTCCGGACGACCGCCCGCCGCTGCGCGTGGTCGAGCCGGACGACGTCCCCGGTCACGACCTCGGCTCCGTCCCCCACGCCGGACAGGCTGCGCCGCAACGAGACGACGACGTTGCGGGCGTCGATCGAGCCGGCGGCCGCCTCGGGCAGGAACGGGTGGTACGTCATGTAGCCGCGGGGGTCCACGACCGTCACGCGCAGGTCGCCGGGCCGGGCCCGGCGCAGGAGCCGCAGCGTCGTGGTGAGCCCGACGTGGCCGCCGCCCACCACGAGGACGCGGGTGGGGGCGGACCGGGGCACGGCCAGAGCCTACGAGCCGGCACCGTGCCGCTCGCGCGGCCCGCGGCCGAGCACGGCGGCCCGGGCGACGACGGCGTCGAGCATGGCCTCGGTGAGCCGTCCCGTGGAGGTGTTCTGCTGGCTGACGTGGTAGCTGCCCAGCAGCCGGACGGGTCCGTGCGGCCCGCCGAGCTCGGCCTCGGCACCGTGGCCGAACCGTGGCTGCGGGCGGGGGACGTGCCACCCGCCGCGGCGGGCCGCCGCCAGCACGCTGGCCCAGGCGAAGGCGCCGAGGGCCAGCACGACCCGCAGGTCGCCCGCGACGAGGGCGAGCTCGGCGTCCAGCCACCCGGCGCAGGTGTCGCGTTCGGCGGGGGACGGCTGGTTGTCCGGGGGCGCGCACCGGACGGGGGCGACGATCCGGGTGTCCAGCAGCTCCAAGCCGTCCGCCGCGTGGACCGACGTCGGCTGGTTCGCCAGGCCGGCCCGGAACAGGGCCCGGACGATCCAGTCGCCGGACCGGTCGCCCGTGAACACCCGTCCGGTGCGGTTCCCGCCGTGCGCCGCGGGGGCCAGTCCCCAGACGAGGACGCGGGGGTCCGCGACCCCCAGGCTGGGGACGGGACGACCCCAGTACGGCTCGGACCGGAACGCCCGCCGCTTCGTGCGCGCCACGTCCTCGCGCCACGTGACGAGTCGCGGGCAGGCGCGGCAGACGCAGGTCCGCGCGGACAGCTCCGCGAGGTCGGTCCGCGCGAGCTCGCGGACGTCCTCGGCCGAGCGCGCCACCGGCGTCCGCGGGGACGACGGGTCCCCCGGCCACCCGGTCCCCGGCGGGACGGGGGACGCGTACGGCTCCCCTGTCCCGGGGTGCTCGGCGGGGATCGTCACGGGGCGGGGTCAGCGGGCGGTCAGCGGGCCACGGCGTCCGCGAGGTTGTCGAGGAGCTCGCCGTAGATGCGGTCCAGCCCGCGGGGGGCGAAGGTGCGCTCGAAGAAGCCGCCGATGCCCGACGCGCCGTTCCACTCGCTCGTCACGACGACCTCGGCCGCGTCCGGTCCGTCGTCCTCCACGCGCCACGTCGTGACGAGCGTGGAGTTCGCGTCGCTCTCCACCAGGGCGTGCCGGTCGGTGGCGCTGACCGTCGCGTGCACGTCGCGGACGCGCTTCTTCGTGGCGTGCAGCTTCCACCGCACCTGCGTGCCCGGTCCCTGCCCGCCCTCGACCACCTCGTAGTCGGTGAACTGCTCGGGCAGGAGGCGGGGCCGCGTGCCGCGGTAGTCGGCCAGTGCGGCGAGGACGCGCGCGGCGGGCGCGTCGATGCGTCGAGTGGTCGTGGCGGTCACGGTGCTCATGCTTCCCACCCTGCCAGAACTGCGGTTGGCTCCACGGCATGGTGACGAGCGGCACGTTGCGCGGCTGGGCGCTCGAGCCCCCCGGGACGCACGAGGAGGAGACGTGGGGCGCGGCGACGTTCCGCGTCGGCGCGAAGATCTTCGTCATCCTCCGCGAGGAGGACGGCACGGCGTCCGTGAAGGCGTCGAAGGCCGACCAGGCCGAGCTCATCGCCGGCGACGGCGGGACGTACGGGATCGCCTCCCACGTCGGCCGCTTCGGCTGGGTGCAGGTGCGGCTCGCGAGCGCCGACCCCGTGGAGCTGCGGTCGGTCGTCCTGGAGGCGTGGCGCCGGACGGCGGGCAAGCGCCTGCAGCTCGCCCTCCCCGACCACCTGCGCGCCCTGCTGCCCCGGCGCTGATCAGAGGGTGCGGGCGAGGGCGACGGCGATGCCGTCGAGGATGTCGTGCTCGCTGGTGACGACCTCGGTGACGCCCGCCCGTCCGGCCACGTGCTCGAGGACGCTCGCCCAGACGAGGGCACCGGCGCCGATGACGTCGACGCGGCCGGGGTGGACGAAGGGCATCGCGGCGCGCTCGGCGCGGGTGGCGTGCAGCAGCCGTTCGCACGCCGCGAGCACCTGCTCCAGCGGCAGCCGGACGCCGTGCAGGCAGCCGGGCACGTACTCGGTGAGGTCGACGGCCGCGGCGGTGAGCGTCGTGACGGACCCGGCGACGCCGACGAGCGTGCGCGTCCGCTCGACGGGGACGTCGCTGCCGGCGAGGACGGCCCGCACGTCGGCACGGGCGGCGGCGACCTCGTCCGGCGTGGGCGGGTCGCCGTGCAGGTGGCGCTCGGTCATCCGGACCGAGCCCATGTCGAGGGACCGGGCCGCGCGGACGACGTCGTCGCCGAGGACGAGCTCGGTGGACCCGCCGCCGAGGTCGACGACGAGGTACGGGGACTCCTCGGGCGCGAGGTCGGCCGTGGCGCCCGCGAAGCTCAGCGCCGCCTCCTCCTCCCCGGTGACGACGTCGGGGTCGACCCCCAGCCGGGTGCGGACGCCTGCGGCGAACTCCTCGCGGTTGGACACGTCCCGCGACGCCGACGTCGCGACGAAGCGGACGGCCTCGGGTGCGTGCCGGGCCACGAGCTCCGCGGCGCGGTCGAGGGCGGCGAAGGTGCGCTCGAGCGCCTCGGGCGCGAACGCGCCGGTGCGGTCGACGCCCTGACCGAGGCGGACGACCTCCATCGTCCGTTCCAGCTCGTGGGCGGCCCCCGTGGCGGGGTCGACGTCGGCGACGAGCAGGCGCAGGGAGTTCGTGCCGCAGTCCACGGCCGCGACGCGACGGACGGCGCTCACGCGTCGGACGGGGTGTGCGGGCAGGTGGCGGGCCAGCCGCCGTCGGCGGCGAGCCGTTCCAGCGTCTCGTCCCCGATGGGGTTGACGCCCGGGCCCGCGGCGAGGGCGTGCCCGACGAGCGCGTGCAGGCACTTCACGCGGGTGGGCATCCCCCCGCAGGAGATCCCGGCGATCTCGGGGACGTCGGCGTCGCCCAGCGCGGCGCGGCGGCGCAGCAGGTCCTCGTGGGCGCGCTGGTAGGCGGCCGCGAGCTCGGGGTCGGCGGCGATCCGGTCGGTCATCTCGCGCATGAGGCCCGACGCCTCGAGGGTGCTGATGGCCCCGGCGGCGACCGGGTCCACGAGGTAGTACGTCGTCGGGAACGGCGTGCCGTCCGGCAGTCGCGGTGCGGTCTCGACGACGTCCGGGCGACCGCAGCGGCAGCGGTGGGCGATGCCGACGACACCGCGCGGGACCCGGCCCAGCCGGCCGGCGATGCTGTCCAGATCGGCCTGGGTGGCGGGGGTCGAGCTCACGGCCTGCCTTCTCGGGGTGCGCTGGGGGGCTAGGGGGTGCTGCTGGAGCTGGTGCCGGACGAGCCGAGACCGGGGGTGACCGGCGGCGGCGCGTCGCCCGGGTTGCCTGCCAACCGCAGCGACTCCCAGACGTTCTCGTACCAGGCGGCCGACGGCTTCGGGACCGTCGTGGCGGCCTGCTGCGGGGACACGGCATCGGCGTCGCTGCTGCCGTCGACGACGTAGGGCACCTCGCCGGGCATGACGTACCGCAGCCGCTCACGGGCCTGGACGATCACGTACGCGTCGTCGTTCCAGCGGGCCTGCTCGGCCTTCGCGGCCGCGAGGTCGTCCTGCTGCTGGGCGATCTGGGCGTTGAGCCGGCCGATCTCCGAGCGCTGCTCCAGCCACTTCTGCAGGCTGGGGACGAGGAAGATCGCCAGCAGCAGGACGACGGCCGACAGCACGAGGACGCGCGGTCCGCGGGTGCGCCGACGTTCGGCCGGGCTCATCGTCGCGGCGCTGCGGCCACGGGCCGCCGGCGCCGGGCGCGACCCGTTGCGGGCCGTGCTGCCGGGGCCGCGTCCCGCCGCCGGGCGCGCGCTCTGCCGGGGTGCGCCACCGCGCCCCGCAGCCCCCGCCGAGCGGGAGGGGCTGCGGGGCGCAGTCGGACGTCGCGTCGCCATGGGGTCCAGCTTCTCCCGGAGGCGTCGATCGAGCGGTCAGGCGCGCCCGGTGAAACCGGCCGAGCGCGGGAACGCCTTGGCGCCGGCGTAGCGGGCCGCGTCGTCCAGCTCCTCCTCGATGCGCAGGAGCTGGTTGTACTTCGCGACGCGCTCGGAGCGCGCCGGGGCGCCGGTCTTGATCTGGCCCGAACCCACCGCGACGGCGAGGTCGGCGATCGTCGTGTCCTCGGTCTCACCCGAGCGGTGGCTCATCATCGTGGTGAAACCGCTGCGGTGGGCCAGGTCCACGGCGTCCAGCGTCTCCGTGAGGGAGCCGATCTGGTTGACCTTGACCAGCATCGAGTTCCCGGCGCCGAGGTCGATGCCCTTCTGCAGGCGCTCGGGGTTGGTGACGAACAGGTCGTCGCCGACGAGCTGCAGCTTGCCGCCCAGGGCGTTGGTGATGTGCACCCAGCCGTCCCAGTCGTCCTCGGACAGCGGGTCCTCGATGGACACCAGCGGGTACTCGGCGACGAGGCCCTCGTAGTAGCCGGTCATCCACTCCGCCGAGCGCTTGGAGCCCTCGAAGTCGTAGCCGCCCTCGCCGAAGAACTCCGTCGCGGCGACGTCGAGCGCCAGCGCGATGTCCGAACCGGGCTGGAAGCCGGCCTTGCCGATGGCCTCGAGGATGAGGTCGAGGGCGTCCTTGTTGCTCGGCAGGTCGGGGGCGAAGCCGCCCTCGTCACCCAGGCCGGTCGCCAGCCCGCGGGACTTCAGCACCGACTTCAGCGCGTGGTACGTCTCGGCGCCCCAGCGCAGCGCCTCGCGGAAGGAGGCCGCGCCGACGGGGGCGATCATGAACTCCTGGATGGCCACACCGGTGTCGGCGTGGGCGCCGCCGTTGACGATGTTCATCATCGGCACGGGCAGGACGTGGGCGTTCGGGCCACCGAGGTAGCGGAACAGCGGCAGGTCGGCGGCCGAGGCGGCCGCCTTCGCGACGGCCAGGGAGACGCCGAGGACGGCGTTGGCGCCGAGGCGGTTCTTGTTCGGGGTGCCGTCCAGGTCGAGCATGACCTGGTCGATGAGGCGCTGCTCGTGGGCGTCGTGGCCGACGAGGGCCGGCCCGACCTCCTCGATGACGGCCTCGACGGCCTGCTCCACACCCTTGCCCAGGTAGCGGCCCTTGTCGCCGTCGCGGCGCTCGTTGGCCTCGTAGGCGCCGGTGGAGGCGCCGGACGGCACCGCCGCCCGCGAGAAGGTCCCGTCGTCGAGCAGGACCTCGACCTCGACGGTGGGGTTGCCGCGCGAGTCAAGGATCTCGCGAGCTCCGACGGCCTCGATGGTGGCCACGCGCACTCCTCGTGCTTCTCGATGTCGTCTCGGGGGTTCGTGCTGGTGGTGCGGCCCGAGCCTAGTCGCCTCTCCCCCCGCGGGAACCACCGCCCGAGGCTGGGCGTCCCCTGAGGAGGAGTCCGGACGACCGGACGGCGAGGCCGGAGGGTGCTGCTCATGAGCGAGGCCGACAACGCGTGGCGCATCGAGGTCGACGGGGTCGAGCACGACGTGGACGTCGACGTCAGCGCGATGACGGGCAAGATCGTCGTCCGGCTGGACGGCAAGGTGCTGGAGGAGGACCGGATCTGGTTCTCCGACAAGGAGATCCGCTTCCCGATCGGCGGCCACGAGGTGCAGGTCGAGGTCGACCTGGCCTACGCCGGCTTCTCGACCCGGTCCGCGCTGCGCCTCGACGGGCGCCACGTGGAGCCGCTGCGGCGCTGACCCCGGGGGCCCGTGGCCCCGCGGGGTCAGCCCGCGAGCTCGGTCCAGCCGAGCCGGCCGGCGCCGACCAGGCCCGACCCGCGCGGCAGGGCCGACGGCGTGATGCGCACGTCGGCCAGGTGCGGGTAGACGGCGAACTCGGCGTAGGCGCGGCGCAGGGGGTCCATGAGCACGTCACCGGCGGAGGCGACGCCGCCGCCCACGACGATGTCGGTGAGGTCGAACAGCGCCGCCGTCGACAGGAACGCCGAGGCCAGGGCGCGCGTCCCGGCCGCGATGACCGCCGTGGCGATGGCGTCGCCGCCGCGCGCGTCGGCGGTGAGCGCCTTGGCGTCGGCCTGCTCCCCCACGCGCCAGCCCTGGGCGTGCGCGGCGCGGACCATGGCGGGGCCGCTGGCGTAGGCCTCCACGACGCCGAACGCCCCGGACCCGGGGAGCAGCTCGCCGTCGAGGACGACGCCGACGTGGCTGATGAACCCCGCGTTGCCGGTCTTGCCGGCGAGGATGCGCCCGTCGAGGACGATGCCGCCGCCGATGCCCGTGGAGACGACGACGCCCATCATCGAGGGCGACCCGGCCGCGGCGCCGATCCACTGCTCGGCGGCGGCGAAGCACTGCCCGTCCTGCGCGAGCGCCGCCCGCACCGGCCGGCCGAGCGCCTGCGTGGCCGCCGCGGCGACGTGGTCGACGAGGGGGAAGCCGCGCAGCGAGACGATGTTGACGGGGTGGACCGTGCCCGTGGTGGTGTCGACGGGACCGGCCGACCCGATGCCGACGACGTCGGCGACCTCGAGGTCGGCGTCGCGCGCGTCGACGAGGACGTCGGTGACGAGGGCGGACAGCGCGGCCCCCACGGCGGCGGCGTCGCGGGAGTCGGTGGGCACCTCGCGGTCGTGGCGCACGGTGCCGTCGTCGGCGACGAGTCCTGCAGCGATCTTGGTGCCACCGATGTCGATGGCCAGCACGTGGGTCACGAGCCGCGACCCTACCGACCGGAGACGTGCTCCGAGGCGGCCTCGGCCCGGCGCGCGTCGACCTCCAGCGCCCGCGTCGCCCCGCGCAGCGCCGCCTCGGGGTCCACGCCCGCGGCGCGGGCGCGGCGGACGAGGGCGAGCAGCTCAGCCCCCACGTGCTCCTCGGTCAGCCCCTCCTCGGGGTCGGCGGGGGTGTCCAACCCGTTGCGCTGCAACCGCCCCAGGACCTTGTCGGCGCGCGCCAGCGCCGGCAGCTGCAGCGGGATGCCGTCCAGGACGCTGTCGCGGCGCTTCTCGGTCGCCTTGATGGCGTCCCACCCGGCCTGCAGGTCCTCGGCGACGGCCTCGCCGGCGAACACGTGCGGGTGGCGCCGCTCCAGCTTCGCGACGAGCGCCGCGGCGACGTCGTCGATGTCGAAGGGCTGCTCGGCGTCCTCCTGGGCGACGCGGGCGTGGAAGACGACCTGCAGCAGCACGTCCCCGAGCTCGTCCCGCAGCTCCTCGCGCGTGCCGTTCTCCACGGCGTCGACGACCTCGTAGCTCTCCTCGACCAGGTAGGGCAGGAGCGAGGCGTGCGTCTGCTGCGCGTCCCACGGGCAGCCGCCGGGCGAGCGGAGCCGGTCCATGACGGCGACGAGGTCGAGGAGCGTGCTGCCGGGCGCCGGGTCGGTCATGGGGCCACGGTACGAGTGCCCCGTCGCGAGCCTGCGCTCCACCATCGGCTCAGGACTCAGGAGGAGGCGAGTGCGATGTCGGTGACCACACCACTGCCCGCTGGCGAGCCCATGACCTGGGACGAGTACGAGGCGATGCCGGATGACCCCCACCGTGAGTACATCGACGGGATGGCTGTCGTGACCCCCGCGCCTGGCCTGCGGCACCAGAGGATCTCCGTCGCACTGGTGACTGGGCTGCGCGAGGTCCTCCCCCCCACGCACGACGCGACGGTGGCGTGGGGCTGGAAACCGGGGAGGGACGAGTTCATCCCCGACGTCCTCGTCTGGGCCCGCGCGGACGAGACGGACGACCGGCGGTTCACCGGCACCCCGGCACTGGTGGTGGAGGTGCTCGCCACCAACCGCCGCGACGATCTCCTGCTCAAGATGACCAAGTACGCCGCCTCCGGCCTGCCCCGCTACTGGATCGTCGACCCTCGCGAGCGCACGCTGTCGGTCCACGTGCTGGACGACAGCGGCGTGTTCCGCGCCGACCGGGTCCTGCGGGACGGCGACCCCGCCGTCCCGCTCGACGTGGGTCCCGCGAGTCTCGTCGTCGATCTCAGAACCCTCCTGCCCTGATGCCTACCGCGCCCCCGCCGCCGCGACGGAGGCGGACTGCTCGAGCAGCACGGCGTTCACGAACTCCGTCGCCCACGACAGCATCTCGGCGTCGCGCAACGGTTTCCCGCCGATGCGCGCCGTCATGGGGGCCGGCACGAGGGCGACGTCGAGGGCGGGTTTGAGGATCGTCCCCGGGTAGAGCCGCTTGAGGCGAAGTTCCCGCGACTCCGGCAGGCTGACCGGCGCGAACCGCACCTGCTTGCCCATGAGCGCGACCTCGCGCAGTCCGCCCTGGCGGGCGGCGATGCGGAACTTCGCGACCTCCAGCAGGTTGAGGACCGGCTGCGGCGGAGTGCCGTAGCGGTCGACGAGCTCGGCGTGCAGCTCGACGAGGTCCTGCGCGGAGTCGGCGGCGGCCAGGCGCCGGTAGGCCTCCAGCCGCAGCCGCTCGGACGGCACGTAGTCGTGCGGCAGGTGCGCGTCGACCGGCAGCTCGATCTTGACCTCGGTGGGTTCGGGTTCGGCGTCCTCGTTCGCCGCGCCGGGGACCTTGTTGCGCACGTCGGCGACGGCGTCGGCCACCATCCGCATGTAGAGGTCGAACCCGACGCCGGCGATGTGGCCCGACTGCTCCCCGCCGAGCATGTTCCCGGCGCCGCGGATCTCGAGGTCCTTCATCGCGACGGCCATGCCCGAGCCGAGGTCGGTGTGCTGGGCGATGGTCGCGAGCCGGTCGTGCGCGGTCTCGGTGAGGGGCTTCTCCGGCGGGAACAGGAAGTAGGCGTAGGCCCGTTCGCGACCACGCCCGACGCGGCCGCGGAGCTGGTGCAGCTGCGACAGCCCCATGGTGTCGGCGCGCTCGACGATGAGGGTGTTGGCGTTGGAGATGTCCAGGCCCGTCTCGACGATCGTCGTGCAGACGAGCACGTCGAAGCGCTTCTCCCAGAAGTCGACGACGACCTGCTCGAGGCGGTGCTCACCCATCTGCCCGTGCGCCGTGGCGATGCGCGCCTCGGGGACGAGTTCCTTGAGGCGGGCCGCCGTGCGCTCGATGGAGGACACGCGGTTGTGGACGTAGAACACCTGGCCCTCGCGCAGGAGTTCGCGCCGGATCGCCGCGGTGACCTGCTTCTCCTCCTGGCCGCCCACGTAGGTCAGGACGGGGTGACGCTCCTCCGGCGGCGTCGCGAGCGTGGACATCTCGCGGATCCCGGTGACCGCCATCTCCAGCGTGCGCGGGATGGGCGTGGCGCTCATGGCGAGCACGTCGACGTTGGTGCGCAACGTCTTCAGCGCCTCCTTGTGCTCGACGCCGAAGCGCTGCTCCTCGTCGACGATCACCAGACCGAGGTCCTTGAACTTCACCTCCCCGGAGATGAGGCGGTGGGTGCCGATGACGACGTCGACGGAACCGTCGGCGAGCCCGGCCATCGTCTCCTTCGCGTCCCCGCCGGGGGTGAACCGCGACAGCGGTTTGACCGACACCGGGAACTGCGCGTACCGCTCGGCGAACGTCTTGAAGTGCTGCTGCACGAGCAGCGTCGTGGGCACGAGGACGGCGACCTGCTTGCCGTCCTGGACGGCCTTGAACGCGGCGCGCAGGGCGATCTCCGTCTTGCCGTACCCGACGTCACCGCAGATCAGCCGGTCCATCGGGATCGGCTTCATCATGTCGGCCTTGACCTCGTCGATGCTGGCCAGCTGGTCCGGCGTCTCGACGTAGGGGAAGGCGTCCTCCAGCTCGCGCTGCCAGGGGGTGTCGCCACCGAACTGGTACCCCTTGGTCGCCATCCGCGCGGAGTACAGGCGGATGAGGTCGCCGGCGATCTCCTTGACCGCCTTGCGCGCCTTGCTCTTGGTCTTGGCCCAGTCCGAGCCGCCCATCTTCGACAGCGTCGGCGCCTCGCCCCCGGTGTACCGGGTGACCTGGTCCAGGGTGTCGGTCGGCACGAACAACCGGTCCCCCGGCTGCCCGCGCTTGCTGGCGGCGTACTCCAGCACGAGGTACTCGCGCGTGGCGCCCTGGATGGTGCGCTGGACCATCTCGACGAACCGCCCGATGCCGTGCTGCTCGTGCACGACGAAGTCGCCGGGGCGCAGCGAGAGCGGGTCGACGGCGTTGCGGCGACGGCGCGGGGCCATGCGCCGCATGTCCTTCGTCGACTGCCCACCCACGCCGGTGATGTCCGACTCGGTGACGAGCGCGGCCTTCAGGGCCTCGGCGACGAACCCGTGCTCGACGCTGGCGGTCGTCACCGTGACGACCGCGGGCGCGGGCTCCTCCACGAGGTCGTCGACGAGCCGGGCGGGGACGTCCTCGCCCGAGAGCATCTCCACGAGGCGCTTGGCGGGCCCCTGGCCCTCGGTCGTCACGACGATGCGCCAGCCGGCGGAGGCCAGGTCGCGCAGCTCGTGCAGCGCCTTCTCCGTCTCGCCCCGGTACCCGGCGACGTCCCGCGCCCTGACGCGCAGGATGCGCACGTCCTCGAGGTCGCGCAGCTCCTCGTCCTCCACCAGGGAGGTGATGGACCACCACGGCCGGCCCGTCACCTCGGCGTGGGCGCGCACCTCGGCCAGGGAGGCGAACGAGGAGGCGCCGAGGTCGACGGGCGTCTGGCCCCCGTTGGCGGCGTTCATCCACGCGGCGTCCAGGAACTCCGCGCCCGTCGCGACCAGGTCGTGGGCACGGGCGCGGACCTTCTCCGGGTCGGCCAGGACGACGTGGGTGCCGGCGGGCAGCACGTCCAGCAGCGGTTCCATGCCGTCGACGAGGGCGGGCGCGAGCGACTCCATGCCCTCGACCGCGATGCCCTCGGCCAGCTTGGCCAGGACGTCGGCCGCGCCGGGCAGCGTCGCCTGCAGGGCGCGGGCGCGCTCGCGCACCTCCTCGGTCAGCAGCAGCTCGCGGCACGGGGGCGCCCACACGCCGTCGGGTTCCTTCTCCAGCGAGCGCTGGTCGGCCACCGAGAAGGAGCGGACCTCCTCGACCTCGTCGCCGAAGAACTCCACCCGCAGCGGGTGCGGGCGCGTGGGCGGGAAGACGTCGAGGATGCCGCCGCGCACGGCGAACTCGCCGCGGCGCTCGACCATGTCCACGCGCGTGTAGGCCGCGGCCGCGAGCGCCGCGACGGTGGCGTCCAGGCCCACCTCGTCGCCCGGCCGCAGGCGGACGGGCTCGAGGTCGGCCAGGCCCTTCACCAGCGGCTGCAGGACGGCGCGCACCGGTGCCACGACCACCCGCACCTCCCCCGCCGTCGGGTCGTCGGGCGAGGGGTGGGCCAGGCGCCGCAGCACCGACAGGCGCTGGGCGACCGTGTCGCTGCGCGGGGAGAGCCGCTCGTGCGGCAGCGTCTCCCAGGCCGGGAACTCCGCCACGTGGTCGTGCGGGAGGTAGCAGCGCAGCCACGTCGCCATGTCCTCGGCCTCGCGCCCCGTGGCGGTGACGACGAGCAGGGGGCGCTCGGCGGCGAAGGCCGCCACGAGCGCGGGGCGCACACCCAGCGGCGCGACGACGTCCAGAGCGCTGCTGCCGCCCTCGTGGGCGGTCTGGACGGCCGCGCGGACGGCGGGTTCGGTGCGCAGGACGTCGAGCAGGCCGGTGAGGCTCACGAACACTCCGGGGTCGGATCGGGCGGTGCGTCCAGCCTACGACCGCCCTCCGACACGAGCCCGGTCACGGCGAGGCCCCGGGGCACGGGGCCCACGGTCGCTACTGTCGCGGCGTGTCCGGCAACGCAGAGCAGCACCTGACCGAGCCCGCGCCCACCCCGGCCCGGCGGCGCCCGCCCGTCCTGCGCATCGTGCTGGGCCTGCTGCTCCTGCTCCTGCTCGCCTGGGCGGCCGCCGTGGCCGTCGCGAGCGTGCAGGCCGGTCGCGCCCTGCAGCGCGTCGCCGCCGAGGCGCCCCGCCTGGAGGGTGAGGTGCGGGCCGAGGACTGGTCCGGCGCCCGGGAGCGGGCCACCCGCGTCGCCGACGAGGCGGCGGCCGCCGACCGCGCCACGTCCCAGCTGCCGTACCGCCTGGCCACCCACGTGCCGTGGGCCGGCGCCCAGCTGCAGGCCGTGGCCGGCGGCGCGCACGCGGCCGCGCTGCTCACGGAGCCGCTGCCCGACGCCCTCGGCGTGGTCGACGGGGTCCTCGGCCAGGGCCTGGTCTCCGCCGACCGCACCGTCAACGTCGCCGGGATCCAGCAGCTGACCCCGATCGTCCTGGACTACCAGACGCGCATCGAGGAGGCCCGGACCGCGCTGCACGACGGGGAGAGCCCGGAGGTGCTGTCCGTCATCAGCTCTCGCCTCGACCCCGTGACCGCGCAGCTGGACCAGGTGTCGGGCCCCCTGGGGACGGCGACGCAGGTGCTGCCGCAGCTGCCCGCGCTGCTCGGCGCGCAGGGGCCGCGCACCTACCTCGTCGCGTTCACCAACCCGGCCGAGGTCCGTCCCGTGCAGGGCATCGTGGGGGCCTACGCCTACCTGTCCGTCGAGGGCGGCCGCATCTCGCTGACCCGCACCGGGACGGACAACGACCTCTACGCCGCCCGCGCCGACGTGGGGCTGGTCGGGCAGGAGTACCTCGCGCTCTACGGCCAGGACGCGGCCCGCGTGCAGAACGTCACCCTCGGCGGCAGCGCCGACGAGGCCGGCGTCCTGACGTCCTCCCTCGTCACCGTGGCCGGGTTGCCCACCCCCGACGTCGTCGTCTTCGTCGACCCGGTGGGCCTGGGCCAGCTGCTCGGCACCGAGCACCCGCCGCTGCAGCTCGGGCCCTTCGGGGACGTCGCGACGGCCGACCTGGCCCGCACCCTGATGTTCGACGCGTACGTGCGCTTCGGCACCGACCAGGACGCCCGCAAGGCGTTCCTGGCCGTCACCTCCGCCGCGGCCTTCGAGGCCGTACTGTCCGACGGCCTGTCGACGGCCGCGCTCGACGGGGCCCGGGAGGCCGTGGACACCGGTCACCTCGCGGTGTGGTCCAGCCGGCCCGAGGAGCAGTCGGCGCTCGTGGCGGCAGGGGTGGCGGGCGTGCTCGGCCCGCCCCGCGACGCGGTCGCCCGCGTGGGGCTGACGGGCGTGGTGCCCTCGAAGCTGGACTACTGGGTGGCCCCGACGTTCACGGTCTCCCCGCCCTGCTCGGGTGCCGGGACGGCGACGAGCTCCCTGTCCCTGTCCCTGGCGAACTCGGTGCCGGCCGAGGTGCCCTCGTACGTCTCCAACGCCGCCGCACCGCGCGCCGCCGACCGGCGCACGGCCGTCGAGACGGTCTCGCTCTGGGTCGCCCCGTGGGTCGGTCTGGACCAGGTGACGGTGGACGGCCAGCCGGTCGCGGCGGCCGTCGACAGCGAGGAGGGGTGGCGGCTGGTGCGGGTCACGGTGTCCGTGCGGCCGGGCACGTCCACGACGGTCGACTGGCGCTTCAGCGGGGCCGCCGGCGCCCTGCCCCGGACCGTGGAGGGCCCCACGACGGCGACGGCACCCACCGTGACGGCGGGCAGCTGTACTCCGTAGGTGTTCACCCGAACGTGTTGATGTCGTCACTCCCGTCACACCACGACCCGCGGATAGGGCCGATCGGCTGGACTCGGGGGTGACGTTCCGTCATCCTGGGGGCCGCCTCACGATCACAGGGTTCGCTGGGGCACTCGAAGTGGGGGGAATCCACCGTGCGCAAGACCACCGTCCGACTGGCTGCTGCCGGGGCTCTGACCGTCGCCGCTCTGGGCGCCACCTCCGGTGCGGCCCTCGCGAGCACCGGCTACGTCCCGAACACGCCGACCCCGACCGTCTCCGACGTCGTCACCCCGTCGGCCAGCCCGACGACCGGCGGTTCCACGCCGGGTGCGTCGGTGTCCCGCACCACCACCCCGGCCGCCGTCGGCGACTCGAACGACGAGCTCGCCTACACCGGCGCCGACGTCCTGCCCTGGGCCGCGGCTGGCACCGTGCTGGTCCTCGGTGGCGCCGCGATGGTCATCGCCGGGCGCCGCAAGCCGGGTCGCTCGCACTGATCCGCTGAACGGACGACGAAGGGCCGCCGGGTTTCCCCGGCGGCCCTTCGTCGTTCGTGTCCTCGTGCACGCAGGGGCGTCCCTCAGGCCGGCGCGTGGAACTTCTGCTGCGCCGCCTCGAGGCCCTCGAGGACGAGCTTCTCGACGGCGTCGGCGGCGTCCATCAGCAGGAACGGGAGGTCCTTCTTCTCCGTGCTCGAGAACTCCTTGAGCACGAAGTCGGCGGGGTCCTGCCGACCCGGCGGACGACCGATGCCGACGCGCACCCGCGCGTAGTCCTTGTCCCCCAGCGACTTCGAGATGGAGCGCAGGCCGTTGTGGCCGCCCTCGCCGCCGCCGCGCTTGAGGCGGACGGCGCCGAAGTCGATGTCGAGCTCGTCGTGCAGGACGACGGTCCGCTCGACCGGGACGTCGAAGTAGCCGGCGAGCCCCGCAACGGGGCCGCCGGAGACGTTCATGTACGACGTGGGGGCCGCGAGGACGACCCGCGGCCCGGGCGCACCGCCGGGCAGGACGCCGAGGCGGACCTCGGCGACCCTGGCCCCGGACCGGTGCCGCTTGAAGGACCCGCCCGTGCGCGACGCCAGCTCGTCGAGCACCATCTGGCCGACGTTGTGCCGGGTGCGCTCGTACTCGGCACCGGGGTTTCCCAGGCCGACGACGAGCCAGGCGTCGCTCACGGGGTGCGGTCCTCCTGCGGGGTGGGGCTCAGGACTCGTCGGACTCGGACTTCTCCTCGGCCGGGGTCTCGCCGGCCTCGGAGTCGGACTCCTCGCGCACGATGCCGGCCTCGGCCTCGGCGGCCTCGAGCTCGGCCTCGACCTGGGCGGCGGTGGCGGCGGCGCTGACGACGACGACGAGCTGCTCGGCGTCACCGGCGAGGGTGACACCCGAGGGCAGCTGCACGTCGGAGGCGGCGACCTGGGAACCGGCCTCCAGGCCCTCGACGGACACGGTGAGGGAGGCGGGGATGTGCGTGGCCTCGGCCTCGACGGACAGCGTCGTCAGCTCCTGCTGGACGACGGTCTCCGGTCCGGCTTCGCCCTCGACGTGGACGGGGACGTCGACGACGACCTTCTCGCCACGACGCACGACGAGCAGGTCGACGTGCTCGATGAAGCCCTTGATCGGGTCGCGCTGGACGTCCTTGGGCAGGGTCAGGTGCGACTCGCCGTCGACGGTGATGTCGAGCAGGGCGTTGGAGGCGCGCAGCGCGAGCAGCGTCTCGTGGCCGGGCAGCGTGATGTGCAGCGGCGCCTCGCCGTGGCCGTAGACGACCGCGGGGATCTTGCTGGCGCGACGGATGGAGCGGGCGGCGCCCTTGCCGAAGCTGGTGCGCTTCTCGGCGGTGAGCTTGGTCTCGGCCATGGTGGTGGTCTCCTCGATCTCGGGACGGACGGCGTGCAAGGCCCCGGGAGAGAACAGCGACTCATCCACCGCGTCGATCACGGTGTCCGCTCGATCTGGACCGAGCGCCACCCTCGCCGAGGCAACCGGCGGAGAGTCTACCCGCTCCGCCGGCCGCCTCCTGCGGTCAGCCGGTCAGCTGTGACCGTCGAAGAGGGAGGTCACCGACCCGTCGTCGAACACCTCGCGGATGGCGCGGGCCAGGAGCGGGGCGATCGAGAGGACCGTCAGCTGCGGGAACTGCTGCGACGGCGCGATGGGCAGGGTGTCCGTCACGATGAGCTCGGAGATGGGCGAGTTCTTCAGGCGGTCGACGGCCGGGCCGGACAGCACGGCGTGCGTGGCGGTGGCGATGACGTCGGCGGCGCCGTTGGCCTTCAGCGCCTCGGCGGCCTGCACGATCGTGCCGGCGGTGTCGATGAGGTCGTCGACGAGGACGCAGGTGCGGCCCTCGACGTCACCGACGACCTCGTGCACCTTGACCTGGTTCGGCACGTTCGGGTCGCGGCGCTTGTGGATGATCGCCAGGGGCGCACCGAGGCGGTCGGACCAGAGGTCGGCCACGCGGACGCGGCCGGCGTCCGGGGAGACGATCGTGATGTTCGAGCGGTCGACGCGCTTGCCGACGTGGTCGGCCAGGATCGGCAGGGCCCACAGGTGGTCGACGGGACCGTCGAAGAACCCCTGGATCTGGGCGGTGTGCAGGTCGACCGACATGAGCCGGTCCGCGCCGGCGGTCTTGAACATGTCGGCGATGAGGCGGGCGGAGATGGGCTCGCGGCCGCGGCCCTTCTTGTCCTGCCGGGCGTAGCCGTAGAACGGCGCGACGACCGTGATGCGCTTGGCCGACGCCCGCTTGAGCGCGTCGACCATGATCAGGTGCTCCATGATCCACTGGTTGACGTTGGCGGTGTGGCTCTGGATGACGAACGCGTCCGACCCGCGCACGCTCTCCTCGAACCGCACGTAGATCTCGGAGTTCGCGAAGTCGTAGGCGCTGGTCGGGACGAGCTCGGCCCCCAGCTCCTTCGAGACCTGCTCCGCCAGCTCCGGGTGTGCCCGCCCGGAGATGAGGACCATGCGCTTCTCGCCCGTGGTGGTGATGCCGGTCATCGGTCGGTCTCCTGCCCTTCGGCCTCGCCCGCGGTGGGGCCTTCGTTCACGGCCCGCTGCGCCGCCTGGGCCGCGGGAGTTCCTGGTCGCTTGTCGAGGGTCCAGCCCTCGAGGTTGCGCTGGGGCGCCACGTTGATCGCGAGCGCCCCGGGGGGCACGTCCTTGCGGATCACCGTGCCGGCCCCCGAGTAGGCGCCGTCGCCGACGGTGACCGGCGCGACGTACATGTTGTCGGACCCCATCCGGACGTGGTCGCCGATCGTGGTGTGCGACTTGGTCACGCCGTCGTAGTTCACGAAGACGGAGGCCGCACCGATGTTGGAGTGCTCCCCGATCGTCGCGTCCCCGACGTAGGACAGGTGCGGCACCTTCGAGCCCCGCCCGATGCGGGCGTTCTTCGTCTCGACGAAGGTGCCGATCTTGCCGTCGTCCCCGAGCCGGGTCCCCGGCCGCAGGAACGCGAACGGCCCGACGTGGGCGCCCGCGCCGAGGACGGCCGCGCTGCCGTGGGTGCGTTCGACGACCGCGCCGGCACCGACCTCGACGTCGGTGAGCGTGGTGTCGGGGCCGACGACGGCACCCGTGGCGACGCGCGTGGCGCCGTGCAGCTGCACCCCGGGCCGCAGCGTCACGTCCTGGGCCAGCTCGACGTCGGCGTCCACCCACGTCGTGGCCGGGTCGAGGACCGTCACGCCGGCGAGCATCCAGCGGCGCAGCGTGCGGCGGTTGGCCTCGGCGGCGAGCTCGGCGAGCTGGGCGCGGTCGTTGACACCGCGGATCTCCCACTCGTCGTCCAGGGCGAGGGCCTCGACGCGGCCGCCGTCGGCGCGCAGCAGGGCCAGCACGTCGGTGAGGTAGACCTCCCCGGCCGCGTTGTCGCGGCCGACCCGGGCCAGGGCGCCCCGCAGGGCGGCGGCCTCGAACGCGTAGATGCCGGAGTTGACCTCGCGCACCGACCGCTGGGCCTCGGTGGCGTCCTTCTGCTCGACGATCGCGCTGACCCCGGCCTCGTCGCGCAGCACGCGCCCGTAGCCGGTCGGGTCGGCGAGCTCGGCGGTCAGGACCGTCATGGCGTTGCCGCCGGAGGTGTGCGCCTGCACGAGCCGGGCCAGCGTCTCGCCGGACAGCAGGGGGACGTCGCCGTAGGTCACCAGGACGGTGCCGGTCAGGCCGGCGGGCAGCGCCTCGAGCCCGCACTGGACCGCGCGGCCCGTCCCGGGGACGTCGTCCTGCAGCGCCACCGTGACGTCCGGGTCGGCCGCCTGGACGGCGCCGGCGACGACCTCGGCCTGGTGCCGCAGGACGACGACGAGGTGCTCGGGGCCGACCTCGCGCGCCGCACGCAGCGCGTGCGCCACCAGCGGACGACCGCCGAGGGGGTGCAGCACCTTCGGCGTCGCGGACTTCATCCGGGTGCCCTCACCGGCCGCGAGCACGACGACGGCTGCGGGACCGGGGGTTCGGACGGTGGCTGACGGTGCGGTGGTCACGCGGGGCGCGCTCCTCGCGGCTCGTCCGGTCGGCTCGTCCGGCTCCCTCGCGGGATCCCGGGCCTGCGCCGGCCGGTGGCGTCGACGGACAGGGGCGAGGATATCCGCCCTCGCGACCCCGCCGGGACCAGCGCTCCCGGGAGAGGATTCGAACCCCTACTGGACGGGACCAAAACCCGCCGTGCTGCCGTTACACCACCCGGGACAGCGTCGTGCCGTCCCATCCTGCCAGGACCCGCGGCGCTCCCCCGGCAGGGCCCCGGAGCCCGTCCGGCAGGATGACCCCGTGACCCCCGGCCGTCCCCGCTCCCGCATGACGGGAGGCGAGCGCCGCGAGCAGCTCATCGGCGTGGGACGGTCCCTCTTCGCGTCCAAGGGCGTCGAGGGCACGACGGTCGAGGAGATCGCTGCGGCCGCAGGGGTGTCCAAACCGGTGGTGTACGAGCACTTCGGCGGCAAGGAGGGGCTGTACGCGGTCGTCGTCGACCGTGAGATCGCCGCCCTGCTCGGGGCCATCACCCGCGCCCTGTCGGGGCGAGGGTCGCCGCGCACGCTGCTGGAGCGCGCCACGATCGCCCTGCTGGACTACATCGAGTTCTCCACCGAGGGCTTCCGCATCCTCGTGCGGGACTCCCCCGCGACGCAGCCCACCGGCACGTTCGCCAGCCTGATCTCCGACATCGCCCGGCAGGTCGAGCACCTGCTCGTCGACGCCTTCGCCGCCCGGGGGTACGCCCCGGAGCGGTCGGGCATGTACGCGCAGATGCTCGTCGGGATGGTCGCGATGACGGGCCAGTGGTGGCTGGACACCCGGGAGCCGGCGAAGGAGGAGGTGGCCGCGCACCTGGTGAACCTCGCCTGGAACGGCCTCACGGGGCTGGAGCCGGAACCCCGGCTGTCCCCCCGCGCCCGTCCCCGCCCGCCCGTGGGACCCGCGCTGTGACCCTCCCCCGCGAGGCCGACGGACCGGGCCGGGACGCCCCCACGGACGAGGTCGACCTCATCGTCGCGGCGTGGCGCCGGGAGGCACCGCAGCTGGACGTCGAGCCGCTGGAGGTCCTGTCCCGCGTGGCCCGGCTGGCCCGCCACCTGGACCGGCTGCGCCGCAGCGCGTTCAGCGCGCACGACCTGGAGACGTGGGAGTTCGACGTCCTCGCGGCCCTGCGCCGCGCGGGTGCCCCGCACGAGCTGTCCCCCGGGCAGCTGCTGGTGGAGACCCTCGTGACGAGCGGCACGATGACCAACCGCGTCGACCGGCTCGTCACGCGCGGGCTGGTGCAGCGCAACCCCGACCCGGGCGACCGGCGCAGCGTGCGCGTCCGGCTGACGCCCGCGGGATCCGACGTCGTCGACGCGGCGCTGGCCGACCTCGTCGAGGCCGAGCACCGGATGCTGGACGTCCTGGGACGCGAAGAGCGCCGAGCACTCGCGACGCTGCTGCGTCGGGTGTCGGCGCCCTTCGAGGGCTGAGCCCCCGGGTCCGGACAGGCCTCAGTAGGCCCCACGACCGCGGAGCACGGCCCCGGCGGTCTTCCAGAGGATCATGAAGTCGAACGTGAAGGACCAGTTCTCGACGTAGCGGACGTCGAGGCGGACCGACTCGTCCCAGTCGAGGTCGCTGCGGCCGTTGATCTGCCACAGACCGGTCAGACCGGGCTTGACGAGCAGACGGCGACGCATGTCGTAGCCGTACTCGTCGACCTCCTTCTGCAGCGGCGGGCGAGGCCCGACGAGGGACATCTCGCCGCGGACGACGTTGATGAGCTGCGGCAGCTCGTCGATCGAGTACCGGCGCAGGACGCGGCCGATGCGCGTGATGCGCGGGTCGACCTTCATCTTGAAGAGGACGCCGTTGCCGTCGGTGGACTCGCGCAGGTCGATGAGCAGCTTCTCCGCGTCGGTGACCATCGAGCGGAACTTCATCATCGGGAAGGTCTTGCCGTCCTTGCCGACGCGCTGCTGCTGGAAGAAGACCGGGCCCTTGCTGTCGATCTTGATGGCGAGGGCCAGGAAGAGGAACAGCGGGCTGAGGACCACGAGGGCGAGGCCGGCGCTGACCCGGTCGACCGTCGTCTTGGCCAGGCGACGGACACCCTCGAGCTCGGGCCGCTCGACGTGCAGCAGCGGCAGGCCGCACACGGGGCGGATCGCCACGCGCGGGCCGATGACCTCGGTCAGGGCCGGTGCGACGACGAGGTCGGCACGGGTGGCCTCCAGCTCCCAGCCCAGCCGGCGCAGACCGGGGCCGTCGAGCTCGGGGCAGGCGGTGACGGCCACGACGTCGGCGTCCACGCTCGTCACGGCGTGCCGGACGTCGTCCAGGCTGCCGATGACCGGGATGCCGAGCTCGCGCAGCTCCGCGTCGTCCTCGGCGCTTCCGCGGCCGCCGGGGACGCAGGCCCCGACGATGCGCATGCCGTGGTAGCTGGCGCGGTGCAGCTGGCGGGCCATGCCGGCGACGGCAGCGCGGTGGCCGACGGCGACCACGGTCTGGCTGGCCTCACCGCGGGTGCGGCGCGCGTGCAGCTGCTGGCGCAGCGCGTAGCGACCGATGAGCGTCAGGAAGATGGCGATCGGGAAGGCGACCACGACGTAGCCGCGGGCGATCTCCAGGCCGAAGGCCCAGGAGCTGGTGCCCACGAGGGCGACGACGGCGAGCCCGGCGGTCAGGACGCGGTGGAACTCCTCCGAGCCGACCCCGAGGAAGCGCGGCTCGTAGGTGCGCAGTGCCCCCATCGCCACGACCCACAGGACGGGGAGCAGCACGGCGCAGGCGACGACCGCCCGACCGGAGGTCAGCGACAGGTCGGCGGGTGAACCGTTGAAGCGGGCGAAGAAGCCCACGAAGGCCGCGAAGGCCGCGGCCAGCGCGTCCACGGCGACGATCTTCTGGACGTACGTGCGCTGCCACGCCGGGGTGCGCTCGGGGAACCCGAGGCTGCCGCGCTGGCGCGGGACGAGCAGACGTTCGCGACGCACGGCGTCAGCGGTCCCGTCTGCGGGTGAGGTGCCGAGCAACTGGTCGTCGAGCTCCCCGGGAGCCGTCCTGGCCCCGGGCACGTCGCTGATGCTCAAAGTCCCCCCTGGACTGGTGCGTCGCCCACCGGTCACCGGCGGCGGCACCGCGGCGCCGCCCCCACGGGACCAGCGGTGCGTGGCACAGAGTAGGGGAAGGCCACCCGAACGACGCAAGGGGTGACAGCCGCTGTGACGATCGACCTGCAGGAATCGACCGGATGGCCTCACCCGTTTGACGCAATGGTCACTGAAGATCGCAGAGAGTGATCGGACCGCTCAGGCGCCTACCCTGGAGGGGTGGCACACCTGCTCGGCGGCGAAGCGCTCCGTCTCGAACACCCCACCCGCGTCGTCTTCGACTCCCTGACCCTCGGCGTCGACGAGGGGGACCGCATCGGCGTCGTGGGCCGCAACGGCGACGGCAAGTCGAGCCTGCTGGGGCTGCTGGCCGGGCGCACGACCCCCGACGCGGGCCGGGTGACCCGCCGCGGCGGGGTGCGCGTGGGCGTCCTGGACCAGACCGACGACCTCGACTCCGACGCCACCGTCGGACACAGCGTCGTCGGCGACACCGACGAGCACGTCTGGGCCGGCGACCCGAAGGTCCGCGACGTCATCGCGGGTCTGGTCAGCGACATCCCGTGGGACGCCCGCGTCGGTGACCTCTCCGGTGGTCAGCGCCGTCGCGTGGCGCTCGCGGCCGTCCTCGTCGGCGATTGGGACGTCCTGCTGCTCGACGAGCCCACCAACCACCTCGACGTCGAGGGCATCGCCTGGCTCGCCGGGCACCTGAGGACCCGCTGGAGCCCGACCGACGGCGCGCTGCTCGTCGTGACGCACGACCGGTGGTTCCTCGACGAGGTGTGCACCACGACGTGGGAGGTCCACGACCGGATCGTCGAACCGTTCGAGGGCGGGTACGCCGCCTACGTCCTGCAGCGCGTCGAGCGCGACCGCCAGGCCGCCTCGGCCGAGGCCAAGCGGCAGAACCTCATGACCAAGGAGCTGGCCTGGCTCCGGCGCGGCGCCCCGGCCCGCACGTCGAAGCCCAAGTTCCGGATCGAGGCCGCCAACGCCCTCATCGCCGACGTCCCCCCGCCGCGCGACCGCGTGCAGCTGTCCCGCCTCGCCACCGCCCGGCTCGGCAAGGACGTCGTCGACCTGCTCGACGTGTCGGTCTCGTTCGGGGACAAGCAGGTCCTGCGCGACGTCGAGTGGCGCATCGCCCCGGGTGAGCGGACCGGGATCCTCGGCGCCAACGGGTCCGGCAAGTCCACGTTGCTGTCGCTGGTCGCGGGTCTGCGGCAGCCGACGGAGGGCCGGGTCAAGACCGGTTCGACCGTGCGCATCGGCATCCTCGACCAGCAGTTCCGCGAGCTCGCCGACATCGCCGGCGACCGGGTCCGCGAGGTGCTCGCGAGGACGCAGACGACGTTCCTCGTCGACGGCAAGGACATGACCCCCGCCCAGCTGCTGGAACGGCTCGGGTTCGCCCGCGAGCACCTGTCCGCGCGCGTCGGGGAGCTGTCCGGTGGTCAGGCGCGCCGGCTGCACCTGCTGCTGGTGCTGCTGTCCGAGCCCAACGTCCTCATCCTCGACGAACCGACCAACGACCTCGACGTCGACATGCTCGCCGCGATGGAGGACGTGCTCGACACCTGGCCGGGAACGTTGATCGTCGTCTCGCACGACCGGTACTTCGTCGACCGGGTCACCGACCAGCAGTACGCCGTGCTCGAGGGTCGGCTGCGGCACCTGCCCGGCGGGTTCGAGGAGTACCTGCGGCTGCGCGAGGCGGGGGTGGGCGCGGCGCCGACCGCGAGCGCCGCTCCCGCGGTCGAACCGGCGGGTCTGAGCGGGGCGGACCTGCGCGCCGCGCAGAAGGAGATGACGGCCGCCGAACGCCGCCTCGACAAGCTCACGGGCCAGATCGCGAGGCTGCACGAGGAGATGGCCGCCGCCGACCCGTCCGACTACGCAGGGACGATGGAGCTCGACGGCAAGCTCAAGGAGCTCGAGGCCGAGGTGGCGACGCTCGAGGAGCGCTGGCTGGAGCTGTCCGAGCTCGTCGCCTGAGCGGCTGGTCCGGCACGGAGCACGAGCCCTCCTCCTCGATCCGGCGAGCGAGGGCCCGGTAACCCCGGCGCGATGCGTTGCGCGACGTCCCGCAGTCCGCGCGGTGTCAGAACGTCGCTCGACGCCTCGAGCGCCGGATGAGCGGGCGCTCGGTCGAACGAGCCGGGGCAGCTCGACGTCAGCGCTGGTGCGTCGCGTCCCGACACCTCGAACGCAGTGCGAGGTGGTGGAACGTCGCACAGCGGCTCGCCTGGCACCGGTGACATCAGCGAGATCGCAGGGTCGTCCGACGTTCGGCTCGCGGGATGACCGTGACGTCGTGCGTCGCGGTCGGCGTCCTGTGCGCGTGTGGGTGGTCCGACCCAGACCGACCCTGCTGATGACTGGTCGACTCCCGGAGCGCTGTCACAGCCTGCTGGGCGTCTGGTCCGTACCGTGATCGACCTGGACCCGGCACGTCCAGCCGACGCCTCTGAGCACGTCCCGGTCACGCGCGGCCAGCGTCATCAACCGTGCGGTGGCGCACCGCGGCCTGGTCAAGATCAGGGTGAGATCCGGGGCATCCCTGATGTCACCGATCCCTGCCGCGGAGTGAAGCTCGACCCGCGGAGCGGAGCCGGGGTTCACGACGCAGCCTGCGGGGATGCCCGGGTTGAGTCGTCGTCGAAGGAGGACAGCGTGAGCAGCGCAGACGAGTGGATCCAGGAGCGAGTCAACCCCCACGGTCGGGGACTGCCGGTGACAGCCGAGAGCTTGGCCGAGCTGCTGGTGCGAGTCTCGATGTACGGCATTGCCGTCCGCGATGAGCAGGATCCGGTCATGGGCAGCATGTGGGGCCATGTCTTGACGCTGGTGGACAAGTTGGGGGAGCACGCCGGCTTGGAGGTCAACGCGGTCAGCGACGTCTACCGCGCCGAGGTCGCCCGGCTGCAGCTCCCCGTCGATTGAGCTGCCGACGCGATGTCTGATGGCTGCGCGGTCAACTCGAGGGCGGTTCTCGACGTGCCGCCCCCGGAAGTGGTACGTCGCAACCCGTCCAGAGCGGATGAACGGGTCGGGACGTACCACTCCAGCGGGCGGCACGACCAGGCCCCGCGGTGCAAGCCCTCAGGCCACGGCCTCCAGCACGCGCGCGCCGACGGCGGGCCCGGAGGCGGTTCGCAGCCGCCCCTCCCCCACGACGGGCGCCAGCACGGCCGCGACGTCGCGCGCGGCGGTGGCCGACTCCGCGAGCAGCGCCACGGTCGGCCCGGAGCCCGACACGACGGCGCCGAGGGCTCCGGCGGCCCGGCCGGCGTCGAGGGTGCGGGTCAGCTGCGGGGCCAGGGCGCAGGCGGCGTCGGCGAGGTCGTTGGACAGGGCCGCGGCCAGGGCCCGGGGGTCGCCGTCGCGCAGCGCCGCCTCGACGGCCTCCAGCCGCCCGTCGGCCCCCGGCCCGGTCCAGCCCGGCCCGCGCTGCCGGTCGCACTCGGCGAAGACGCGCGGTGTCGAGAGCCCGGTGTCGTCGAGGACGAAGACCCAGTGGAACGCGCCGCGCGTGAGGACGGGCACGAGCTGCTCGCCGCGCCCGGTGCCGACGGCCGTGCGCCCGTGCAGGCCGAAGGGGACGTCGGACCCGAGGTCGGCGCCCAGGGCGGCGAGTCCGTCCAGGCCGGTCCGCAGCTGCCAGAGCGCGTCGCAGGCCACGAGGGCGGCAGCCGCGTCCGCCGACCCACCCGCCATGCCGCCCGCGACGGGCACCTCCTTGCGGACGTGCAGGTGCACGGGTTCCTCGACGCCGGCACGCTCGGCGAGGAGCCGGGCCGCGCGCAAGGCGAGGTTCCTGCCGTCCAGGGGCACGCCGGACACGTCGGTGCCGCCCGCGCCCTCCACCGTGATGCCCCAGGTGTCGGCGGGCGTGGCCGTGACGTCCTCGTGCAGGGACACGGCCTGGAACACCGTCACGAGGTCGTGGAACCCGTCGTCGCGCAACGGCCCGACCTGCAGCAGCAGGTTGACCTTGGCGGGGGCTCGCGCGGTGACGCCGGGTCGGTTCTCGGACACGGGGATCGACCCTAGTGTCCCGCCTCGGCGATCCGGGCGAAGTCGGCGACCGTGAGCTGCTCCCCGCGCGCCTGCGGGTCGACGTCGGCGGCGCGCAGCAGTTCCTCGGCCCGCACCGGGGACCCCGCCCAGGTGGCGAGCGCGGCGCGCAACGTCTTGCGGCGCTGGGCGAAGGCGGCGTCGACGACGGCGAAGACCTCTTCGCGCGAGGCGGCCGTCGCGGGGGCGGGCCGCCGGGTGAAGGCGACGAGCCCGGAGTCCACGCGCGGCACGGGCCAGAAGACCGGAGGCGGGACGGACCCGGCCCGGCGCGCCTCGGCGTACCACGCGGTCTTGACGCTGGGGACGCCGTAGGTGCGGCTGCCGGGGCCGGCCACGAGGCGGTCGGCGACCTCGGACTGCACCATGACGACGCCGTGCCGGAGGGAGTCGAACCGCTGCAGCATCGTCAGCAGGACGGGGACGGCGACGTTGTACGGCAGGTTGGCGACCAGGGCCGTGGGGGCGGGGCCTGGCAGTTCGGCCACCTGCACCGCGTCGGCGACCACGACGTCGAACGAGGTGCCCTGACGCGCGCGGTCCCGCACGGTGGTGGGGAGTTCGGCGGCCAGAACGGGGTCGATCTCGACCGCGACGACGCGGTCGGCCACCTCGAGCAGCGCCAGGGTCAGCGAGCCGAGCCCGGGGCCGACCTCGACCACCACGTCGGTGGCGGTGAGGTCGGCGACCCGGACGATGCGGCGCACCGTGTTGGCGTCGACGACGAAGTTCTGGCCGAGCTGCTTCGTCGGCCGGACGCCGAGCCGGTCGGCCAGCTCGCGGACGTCGCGGGCCGACAGGAGGGAACTGGTCAGAGGTTCTTGCCGCACACGGGCCATTGTCCGGCACCGGCGCGCTGGTACAGCAGCTTGGCGCGGTACGTCTGCTCGGACGCCGACGCCTGGCTCGGCAGACCGCTGCCGCCCACGGCGCGCCACGTCTGGACGGAGAACTGGTAGAGGCCGTGGTACTTGCCGCTGGCCGAGACGATGGAGGGGTTGCCGCCGGACTCGCAGCGGGCCAGGCCGGCCCAGTTGAGGGAGTCGACGCCGCCGCCGACGGACCCGCCGCCGCCACCACCGCTGGACGCGGCGGCCGGGGCGGGAGCCGGCTTGGCCTTCGTGCCGACCTGGACGACCTCCTCGACGGGGGCCGTGTCGACGACCTCGCCGGTGGCGTTGTGCTCGGCGCGCACGCCGTCGCGGAAGAGGTCGGCGAAGGTCACCGTCTTGGACCCGTCGACCCCGGCGGTGACGACCTTCTTCTCACCGGTGAAGAGCTGGTCGGTCTGCTCGGTGCGGCTGCCGTGCGGGATGCCCACCGTCTCGGTGCTCGTGGAGCGGTCGACGCGCACGACGGTGACGGTCATGCCCGCGGCGAGGCGGTCCTTGCCCGCGTTCGACATCTCGTCGCCCGGGCGCATCGTCACGCCGGCCTCGGCGAGGAGGGCGTTGACGTCGGCGCCGGTGCTGGTGAGCTGGCGCGTCTGGCCGTCGGCGACGAGCGTCACGGCCTTGGACGTCGTGACGTCGAGCGACAGGCCCTGGCGGCCGAGCGGTTCGGAGCGGGAGGCCGACAGCTTGGCGCCGTCGGCGCGCACGTCGAGGTCGGCGAGCGCCGCGTCGACGGTCTGGGCCGTCGTCCAGTAGGTCTTGGTCTCACCGTCGACGGTGAGGGTCAGCTGGCGGCCGTAACGGACGACGATCGTCTGGCCGTCCTGCAGCTGGGTGGTCGCGGCGGGGGCCACGATGTCGTGCTCGCCGACGGTGATGCCCCGGTCGGCGAGGACGTCGCCGACGGTGCCGCCGAAGGCGCTGGCCTGGGTGCGCTGCCCGTCGGCGTCGATGACGACGTCCTTGTCGAGCGCCGTGAAGGCGACCGTCCCGCCGACCACCGCCGCGAGGCAGGTGCCGCCCGCGACGAGCCGGACCGTGCGGGAGGTGGTGCGGGCAGCGGAGACCAGGGGGAACGGCACGAGAGGTCCTTCGACGATGTGCCCGGGCACGAGGTCTGGACGCGAGCGCACCTCGGAGGGACCCCCGTCCCCAGGTGCAGCGTGTGGTCCGGCCACCTCGATCCGGCCGACTGGAGCGGACCGTAACCGCTCCGAGACCTCTTCGACAAGCTGCCGTGATCCCTGAACACGCTGCGCCACGACCGGCGACGCTCCACCCGTCCGGATCTGCACCCGTTGCGCCGATCGGGTGACTCGCACCGGCACAGGCCGTGACGAAGGTCACCAGGGACCGTAGACGGCCTCCGTGGTGGCGGCGATGGTCGCGCAGAGCTCGTCGAGGTCCGCCCCGAGCGTCTGCGCCATGGAGCGCACCGTCAGGGGCACGAGGTACCCGGCGTTGAGACGCCCGCGGTGGGGCACCGGCGTCAGGTACGGCGCGTCGGTCTCGACCATGATCCGGTCCCGCGGTGCGACCCGCAGCGCCTCCCGCAGGTCACCCGCGTTCTTGAACGTCACGGTGCCGGCGAAGGAGAGGTAGTACCCCGCGTCGGCGCAGACGCGCGCCATGGCGGCGTCCCCGGAGAAGCAGTGGAAGACGGTGCGCTCGGGGGCGCCCTCCTCGACCAGCACGCGCAGGACGTCGTCGTGGGCGTCGCGGTCGTGGATCTGCAGCGCGAGCCCGAGCTCCTTGGCCAGCGCGATGTGGGCGCGGAAGGACTCCTCCTGCAGGTGCCACTGCTCCGGCGGCGTCCGGAAGTGGTCCAGCCCGGTCTCCCCCACGACGCGCACGCGCGGGTGCCGGGCCAGCGTGGCGATCTCGGCGAGGGCGGCGTCGTACTCCCCCGCGGCCACCAGGTCCGGGACCTCGTTCGGGTGCAGCGCGACCCCGCCGAGCAGCTGCGGGTGCCGGTCCAGCGCCGCGACCGTCCACCGCGCGGCGGGCAGGTCGCAGCCGATCTGGACGCTGCGGGGAACCCCCGCCGCCGCGGCCGCCGCCAGCAGCGCCTCGACGTCCTCCTCGGACTCGGAGTCGAGGTGCGTGTGGTTGTCGGCGACCGGGACGGCGAGGGGTTCCGGTGCGGGTGGGCGTCCCGTCACTGCTGCAGCCGCGCGAGTTCCTCCTCGACGACCGCGGCGACGTCGAGCTTGGTGAAGATCGGCGTCGGCGCGGCGACCGGCGTCCCCGGCACGATCGGCGCCGGACCCCAGGCGGGCAGGGTCTCGCCCCGGCGGTAGTCGCCGGAGAGGACCGGGTACGGCCGGCCGTCGTCGAGGTCGGTGACCTCCCGCAGTTCCGGCAGCGGCGAGACGGTCCCCGTACCACCGAAGGCCTCGTGCACCTTCTGCGCCGAGTGCGGCAGGTACGGCGACAGCAGCGTCCGGCAGTCCGAGACCGCCTGCGCCGTGACGTGCAGGACGGTCCGCATCCGGTCGGGGTCGGAGTTCTTGATCTTCCAGGGTTCCTGGTCGGTCAGGTACTTGTTGACCTCGCCGACGACGCGCATGGCCTCGCCGAGCCCGGCGCGCTGACGGTGGTGCTCGATGAGGTCGCCCACGACGCCGAACCCCGCGCGGGTGGTGTCGAGCAGCGTCCGGTCGGCGTCGGTGAGCTCACCGGCCGCCGGGATCTCGCCGACGTTCTTGGCGATGAGCGAGGCGGTGCGGTTGACGAGGTTGCCCCAGCCGGCGACGAGTTCGCTGGTCGCGCGGGTGGCGAACTCCTGCCACGTGAAGTCGGAGTCGTTGTTCTCCGGTCCGGCTGCGGAGATGAAGTACCGCAACGCGTCCGGCTGGTAGCGCGCCAGGACGTCGCGCACGTGGATGACGACCCCGCGGCTGGAGGAGAACTGCTTGCCCTCCATGGTGAGGAACTCGCTCGCCACGACCTCGGTGGGCAGGTTGAGGTTCCCGAACCTCCCCGGCTCGCCACCGCGCGACCCGCGGCCGTCGTAGGCGAGGAGTTCCGCCGGCCAGATCTGGGAGTGGAAGGTGATGTTGTCCTTGCCCATGAAGTAGTACGACTCCGCGGACGGGTCCGTCCACCACGCGCGCCAGGCGTCGTCGTCACCGGACCGGCGGGCCCACTCGACCGAGGCCGACAGGTAGCCGATGACGGCGTCGAACCATACGTAGAGCCGCTTGGCCGGGTTCTCCTCCCACCCGGCGAGCGGGACGGGGATGCCCCAGTCGATGTCCCGCGTCATGGCGCGGGGCTTCATGTCCTCCAGGAGGTTCTTGGAGAAGTTCAGGACGTTCGGCCGCCAGCGCCCCGTGTCGGCGCGCGTCTGCAGCCAGGAGCCGAGCGCGTCGGCCACGGCGGGCAGGTCGAGGTAGAAGTGCTCGGTCTCGACGAACACCGGCGTCTCGCCGTTGATGCGGCTGCGCGGGTTCTTCAGCTCGATCGCGTCGAGCTGGTTGCCGCAGTTGTCGCACTGGTCGCCGCGGGCGCCGTCGAAGCCGCAGATCGGGCACGTGCCCTCGACGTAGCGGTCGGGCAGCGTCCGTCCGGTGGACGGGGAGATCGCGCCCATCCCCTTCTGCGCGACCATGTACCCGTTGCGGTGGACCGTGCGGAACATCTCCTGCACGACGGCGTAGTGGTTCGCCGTGGTGGTCCGGGTGAAGAGGTCGTAGGACAACCCCAGGCCCTGCAGGTCCTCGGTGATGACCCGGTTGTAGCGGTCGGCCAGCCCCTGCGGGCTCAGGCCCTCC
Source organism: Kineococcus endophyticus (assembly GCF_040796495.1). Taxonomy (NCBI): domain Bacteria; kingdom Bacillati; phylum Actinomycetota; class Actinomycetes; order Kineosporiales; family Kineosporiaceae; genus Kineococcus; species Kineococcus endophyticus. The sequence goes on from NZ_JBFNQN010000014.1 coordinate 83,797, forward strand.
TGCTCGGCCTGCACGAGGATCGGCGTCCCGTGCTCGTCGGTGCCCGAGACCATGAGGACGTCGTGACCCGCCATCCGCATGTACCGGCTGAACACGTCGGAGGGGACGCCGAAGCCGGCGACGTGGCCGATGTGGCGGGGGCCGTTGGCGTAGGGCCAGGCCACCGCGGACAGGACGTGGGTCATGCCGCCGAGTCTAGGGGGCCGGTCGCACCCGGGACCGGGCCCCGCCGGGCAGGGCGAACAACCAGCCCGCGCCGATCCGGCCGGCCAGCGTCTGCACGGCCAGGCACAGCCACACGAGGGCCGCGGTGACGACCAGCGGGTAGGCGACGACGACGACCGCGAGCGCCGGGTGCGGCAGCCGGCCGAAGGCGGGGTTCGTCACCGCGCCGAGCGGCCGCTGCACGAGGAGCAGGACGATGCCGTGCACGACGTACACGGGCAGGGTCCGCCGGCCCAGCCGCAGCAGGGGCTGGCTGAGGCGCGGCAACCGCTGGGTCAGCAGGACGGCCAGGCAGACGCCGACCACGATCGCGGCTGCGCGCGTGGGGATCTCGACGAGCGCGTCGACGAGGACGGGCGGGTGGACGAGGCGGACGGCGGCCAGCACGAGCACGAGCAGACCCCCGACCCCCACGACGAGCGCGGGCCGTTGCCGGGCGGTCAACGACCGGACGGCGTCGGGGAAGCGGGCCCCCGCGAGGAACCACACGAGGTTCTCCACGACGGAGTGCGTGTCTCCGGACCCGGGCAGGACGCCGCAGAAGGAGACGACGGCGAGCACCGCGGCCGCCGCGACGGGAACGGCGGCGGGCCAGCGGCGCGTCAGCCGGGCCAGCACGAAGTACACGGCGAGCGCGTAGAGGTACCACAGGCCGGTCGAGGCCGTGGCCACCGCGGCGGGGAGGTCGCGGAGACGTTCCGGCGCCATGAAGGTCGGGACGGCGACGGCCGTCGAGACCGCGAACCCGATGAGCAGCCAGACCACGTGCAGGTAGAGGTTCTGCCCCACCCGCGGCCGCAGCACGACCCGCCACGGACGCGTGAGGGCGGCGGCCGCGAACAGCCCGGAGATGGCGAAGAAGAGCGGCATCCGCAAGGGGCGCAGGACGACGTCGACGTCGTCCCAGACGGGCGGGGCACCCGCCGCCCAGGGGGCACCGGCGAGGTCGAGGAGGATGTAGGCGACGTGGCCGAGGACGACCAGCAGGATGCAGACGGCCTTGGCGGCGTCGGGCCACGCGGCCCGTGACCGACCGGGCGACGACCCGTCCGGGGCGACCGACGCCACCGGCGCCGCGACGCCCCCTTCCGCCACCACTTCTCCTGCCATGGGACCCCCCTCCCGACACTTGCCGCGGCACACCGTAGCGGTGGCTCCGGGCGGGGGGAACCCTCGCTCACCCCGGGCACCGGACCCGTCGGCGCGCGCCGCGTTCGAACGGGCCGTACGGTCGCCGGGTGAGCGAGCAGACCTCCGGCCAGGACCAGAACCCCGACCCCACGCAGAACGCCGAGAAGGACCCCGAGACCTGGGTCACCGGCGACGAACCGATGACCGGCCCCCAGCGCAGCTACCTGCAGACGCTGGCGCGCGAGGCCGGCCGTGAGCTCCCCGACGACCTCGACAAGGCGCGGGCCTCCGAGCTCATCGACGAGCTGCAGCAGGAGACGGGCCGCGGGAACTCCTGAACGGTAGCGTCCGGGCGTGGACAGCCGTCTGGTGAACGTCGTGGTCGACGCCGTCGACCCGGTCCGGCTCGCGCACTGGTGGCGGCGGGCCCTGGAGTGGCGGCTCGGCTACGCCGACGCGCACGAGACGGACGTCGTGCCGCCTGAGGGCGAACCCGGCGTCGAGCTGGTGTTCCTCCCCGGCGGGGCCCCCAGGGCGCCCGGGTCCCCGCCGAACCGGGTGCACCTGGACCTCGACTCCTCCTCTCCCGCCGACCAGCGCGAGACGGTGGAGTTCCTGCTCGACACCGGGGCGCAGCGCGTCGACGTCGGCCAGGGCGACGCCCCGTGGGTCGTCCTGGCCGACCCCGAGGGCAACGAGTTCTGCGTCCTGGACCCACGACCGGAGTACGACGGGACCGGGCGCGTGGCCGCCGTGGTGTGCCTGGCGGCCGACCCCCCGGCGCTGGCGGAGTTCTGGGCACCCCTGGCGGGGATGCCCTTGGCGCGCAGCACTTCCCGGGTGGCGCAGCTGCGCGGGACGTCCGGTCCCTTCCTCGAGTTCGTCGCCTCGCCCACCCCGCACACGGTGAAGAACCGCTGGCACCTCGACGTGCGGGCGACGCGGTCCGGGCGCGGCCGGGAACGCGTGCTGTCCCGCGCGCTGGAGACGGGCGCCCGCAGGGCCGACATCGGCCAGGGGCCGGGGGTCACGTGGACGGTGCTGGCCGACCCCGAGGGCAACGAGTTCTGCGTCCTGTCCGGAGCCGTCGAGTAGTCCCGGGGCAGTCAGGGCAGCAGCAGCGACTTCCCCGTCGTCCGCCGGCCCTCGAGGTCCTCGTGCGCCCGGCGCGCGTCGGCGAGCGGGTACGTCCCGCCGACGCGGACGACGATCTCTCCGGCGGCGACCCACCCGAAGAGCTCGTCCGTGCGGGCCAGCAGCTCCTGGCGGGTCTGCGTGTACGCGCCGAGGCTCGGGCGGGTGAGGAACAGGGACCCCAGCGCGTTGAGGCGCTGGACGTCGAAGGGTGGCACCTGACCGCTGGACCCGCCGAACAGCGCCACCAGCCCGCGCGGGCGCAGCGCGGTCAGGCTGGCCTCGAAGGTGTCCTTGCCGACGCTGTCGTAGACGACGTCGACCCCACGACCGCCCGTGAGGTCGCGCGCCGCGGCGGGCGCCTGCGCGTAGCCCACGACCTCGTCGGCCCCGGCGGCCCGTGCCAGCTCGGCCTTGGCCGGGGTGGAGACGGTCGCCAGGACGTGGGCGCCCTTGCGCTTGAGCACCTGGGTGAGCAGCAGCCCGACCCCGCCGGCCCCGGCGTGCACCAGCGCCCACGTGCCGGCCTGCACCGGGAACGTGTCCGTCGCGAGGTAGTGCGCCGTGAGCCCCTGGAGCAGGACGGCCGCGCAGACCGTCGGGTCGAGACCGTCGGGAACGGGCACCAGCTCACCGGCCGCGACGAGGACCTGCTCGGCGTAGCTGCCGGGCGCCTCCTTCCAGGCGACGGGCTGCCCCACGGTGAACCCCTCGACCCCGGGTCCGAGCGCCGCGACCCGACCGGCTCCCTCGCTGCCCAGCACCGCGGGCAGCTCGAGGGGGTAGACCCCGCTGCGGCGGTAGGTGTCGATGAAGTTCACGCCGGCCGCCGCGACGTCGACGAGCACCTGTCCCGGCCCCGGCTCGGGGTCGGGGAGGTCGACGAGGGTGAGGACCTCCGGCCCTCCGGTCCGTTCCACCTGGACTGCGCGCACGGGCGCAGCCTGCCAGCCCGCGACACGCACCTCCAGTGTCAGCCGCCGGTGCTCTCCCGCACGACGAGGTGACCCGTCACGGTCAGCAGCCGCTCGGGCCCGTCGAAGCCGGCGAGCCGGTCCGACAGCAGCCGCAGCGACATCTCGGCCATCTCGGAGCGGTCGAGCGCGATCGACGTCAGGGTCGGCGCCGAGTACTGCGCCTGCTCGACGTCGTCGACGCCGAGGACGGCGACGTCCTGCGGCACGCGCAGACCGAGGCGGCGCAGGGCGTGCAGGGCGCCGAACGCCACGAGGTCGTTCGCGGCGAAGATCGCGTCGACGTCCGGGCGCGCCGTGAGCAGGGCCGTCGTGCCGAGGAACCCGTCCTGCCGGGTCCACTCCGCCAGCGGCTGCAGCAGCTCGGGGTCGAACGTCAGGCGGGCCCGGCGCAGCGCGCGCCGGTACCCCTCGACGCGCTGGGCGACGACCGGTGGCCGGGAGGTCCCCGGGTCCTTGTCCCCCACGAAGGCGATGGTCCGGCGGCCGATCTCCAGGAGGTGGCGCACCGCGCTGTCGCCGAGGTCGACGGAGTCGATCGTCACCCGGTCGACCCCGGAACCCTCGCCGTACTCCCCGACGAGCACGGCCGGGGTGGTGTCCCGCCGCTGCTGGAACTCCTCCACCGGCAGGGTCTGGGGCGCGAAGATCAGCCCGTCGACGAGGCGGACGGGGAAACCCGTCGCGACCTCGCGCTCTCGGTCGAGGTCGCCGTCGGTCTGCTCGACCAGCAGCGTGAGCCCCCGCCCGCGCGCCGCGTCCACGAGGGTGGAGGCGAGCTCGCCGTAGTACGGGCTGGTGACGTCGGGCAGCGCGAGGGCCACCAGACCGGTCCGGCCCTGCCGCAGCTGCCGGCCGATCCCGTTGGGGCGGTAGTCGAGCTGGGCGATGAAGGCCTTGACCTTCTCGCGCATCTCCGGCCGCACGTGCGGGTGGTCGTTGACGACGTTGGACACCGTCTTGATCGACACGCCGGCGGCCTCGGCGACGTCCCGCAACGTCGTGGGGCGCGGGGTCGCGCGCGACGGCACGGGCGGGGAGGGCACCGCCGCATTGTGCCACCGGCTGTCTTGACGCCGCCCCCGCTTTCGCGTTGACTGCCTTCCAACGTTGCAAGAGCGCGACGCCGCAGGACCCGCCCGCACACCGACGTGACGCGAACCCAGGAGAGCCACCCGTGCGCACCGCCCGCCTCGCCCTCGACCCCGCCTTCACCGTGGGTCCGGTCCCCCGCCGGCTGTTCGGCTCGTTCGTCGAGCACATGGGCCGCTGCGTCTACACCGGGATCTTCGAACCGGACCACCCCAGCGCCGACGAGGACGGTCTGCGCACCGACGTCCTCGAACTCACCAGGGAACTCGGCCCGACCGTCGTGCGCTACCCCGGCGGGAACTTCGTCTCCGGGTTCGAGTGGGAGGACTCCGTCGGCCCGCGCGAGGACCGCCCCCGCCGGATCGACCGCGCCTGGCGCTCGGTGGAGACCAACCAGTTCGGGCTCGCCGAGTTCGACGCCTGGGCCCGCAAGGTCGGCACCGAGCCGATGATGGCCGTCAACCTCGGGACCCGCGGTCTGCAGGAGGCCTGCGACCTCCTCGAGTACAGCAACCACACCTCGGGCACGAAGTTCTCCGACCTGCGCATCCAGCACGGCTCCAAGGACCCGTTCGGCATCAAGCTCTGGTGCCTGGGGAACGAGCTCGACGGTCCCTGGCAGACGGGCCACAAGACGGCCGCGGAGTACGGTCGCCTCGCCGCCGAGACCGGCATGGCGATGCGCACGGTCGACCCGGACATCGAACTCGTCGCGGTCGGTTCCTCCAGCCGCGCGATGCCGACGTTCGGCGAGTGGGAGCAGACCGTCCTCGAACTTTCGTACCACGCGGTGGACTACGTCTCCCTGCACGCCTACTACCAGGAGCACGACGGCGACGCGGCGAGCTTCCTGGCCTCCGCCGTCGACATGGACCTGTTCATCGACCAGGTCGTCGCGACGGCGGACGCGGTGCGCGCGAAGGGCAAGCACACCAAGAAGATCAACCTGAGCTTCGACGAGTGGAACGTCTGGTACCAGTCCAAGCCGCACCACGGCCCGGGCGTGGAACCGTGGGACGTCGCCCCGCGCGTCATCGAGGACGAGTACTCGGTCACCGACGCCGTCGTCGTCGGAACCCTGCTGAACTCCCTGCTGCGCCACGCCGACCGCGTGCACATCGGCGCCCAGGCCCAGCTCGTCAACGTCATCGGCCTGCTGCGCAGCGAGCCGGGCGGGGAGGCGTGGAAGCAGACCATCGCCCACCCCTTCGAGCAGGTCCGCCGCCTCGCCACCGGGAACGTCCTGCAGGTGGTCACCACGTCGGAGAAGTACGAGACGGCGAAGTTCGACGCCGTCGACGTGGTCGACGCCTCGGCGACCTACGACGAGGAGTTCCTCACCGTGTTCCTCGCCAACCGCGACCAGGAGCAGCCGGCCTCCGTCGAGGTCCCGCTGCGGGCGTTCGACGTCGACCGCGTCGCCACCGCCAAGGTGCTCGCCGCCACCGAGGGGCAGGACCGCCACACGACGAACCTCGAGGGCGACCACTCGGCCGTCGGCCTGCGCCCCCTCGAGGACGTCACCGTCACCGACGGGCTCGCGACGGTGGTCCTGCCGCCGCTGTCCTGGGCCGTCGTGCAGTTCCGCAAGGGCTGACGCTCAAGGGTTCGCGAGCCGGCGGCGCACCAGTTCGGCGAGTTCGACGGACTCGCCGTCGCGCGCGCCGCGGCCGACCTGCAGGGGTGGTTCCGCGGGGTCCAGATGGACCCCGCGGAACCGCGCCCGCACGCTGGGCGCCACGTCCAGCACGTAGTACTCCCCCTGCTCGCCGACCCCGAGGGACCCGTCGGCGCGCAGGTACCACCCCACGACGTCGGTGCGGTACCGCGCCGTCCCGGCCCGCGCGCGCAGGGGCGCCGGCGCCTCACCGCGGTGCCGCAGTTCCGACACCAGGGCGCGCAGCAGCTCCCGGGCGCGCTCCGTCTCGGCCGCCCGCGACCGCTCCCACCACTCCGCCGTCACGGCTCCATGACAGCACCCCCGGCCGGCCGGCTCAGAGCAGCAGGTCGCCCACCCCGGCCAGCGGACGCCACGCCGGCACCGGCTCCCCGACCGCGGCCGGGACCAGGACGGGCAGGCGGTCGGCGGCCACGAGCGGGCCGAGGTCCAGCGCGGTGAGCTCGGCCACGTCCTCGACGGGGACCTGGAACGTGCGGAACCCGCCGAGCTCGGGGACGTCCTGCGCCTCCGGGGTGCCGACGATCTGCTCGACCAGGGGCGTCTGGTCCAGCACGAACCCCGCGCTCGCCAGGACGGGCACCGTCCCGTCCGGGCCGGGCAGCAGGTAGGCCGCGACCTTGTAGAACCGCCGCGGGATGCGCACCCCGCGGTACTCCGGGTCGTCCGCGGCGAACACCGGTCCGGTCACGACCACCAGGCGCTGCCCCCACTGCCGGGCGTGGTCCAGGACGTGGTCCTCCAGCCCCAGCCACAGGTCCACCGCCTGGTTGAAGCGCGAGGCCTGCGGGGCGGCGTTCGTGTACGAGAACGTGTCCGCGTTCGCCCGCGCCGCCTCCGGACCCCAGCCCGGGTCGCGCCGGCGCACGAGGTGGCCGCGGTCGAAGTCGTTGCGGGCGTAGAGCTGCGCCCCCGCCTGCTCGTCTGGTCCGAGGCGCGGGTCGAGGAACCACGCGTCGCCCGACCGCGGCACGTCGACGAGGGCGGCGCCGTCGACGGCGACGACGGTGGCCGCCGCGAGCCGGCGGTCGGGCCGGTGCACGACCGAGAAGTGCGTGTAGGGCAGGACGACGACCTCGGCCCCGTCCCGCGGCACCGGCAGCGGCACGGGCGGCCCCGGGGCGAGGAAGTGCGGGTCGTAGCCCGCGCGGCGCGAGAGGTCGGGGACGGCGTCGGTCCGGCTCACGGAGTGGTCCACGGAGGCCACCCTGCACCCGGCCTCCGACACGGGTCCCGCACGGCGGGTGACGGGCGGGTGACGATCAGGTGTCTCGGCGGTGGTGCACGCCTTGACCGATCTGGTGACCCTGAGTAGACAAGGATTCACAACTTGTCGAGAGGGCGGTCCCACGTGCGCGTGACCCGGGCGGTCGCCCTGCTCCCCGTGCTGCCCGCCGACGTCCCGCTCCTGGAGAACAGCCTCGAGCACCTCATCGAGGCGGCCGACGAGGCGTCCGCGGCGGGCATCGCGACCACGCTGCTGCTCACCACGTCGGCGCCTCCCGCCGCGACGGCACCGGTCCTGGCGAGCTGGGGCCCGCTCGTCGACCTCCTCGACGACGTCGACCTCGAGGTCGAGCACCACCCCGCGCCCGAGGGGGTGGACGACCCGGCGGCGGAGGTCGCCGGGCTCCTGACCCGGGCCGCCGACGGGTTGCGCCGCCGTCTGTCCGACGCGCCGGGCACCGTGGTCCTCACCAGCACCCCGGACGTCGCGGTCGGCCCGGACTGGATCACCGAGCACGTCCGCCACCACCGCGCCGGCGCGACCGCGAGCACCGGTCCGGTGCGTCGCACCGGCGGGCCCGACGCGCCCGAGGGGGACCACCGGCACGACACCGTGGCGAACCTCGCCGTGCGCGCCGACCTGCTGCCCGGCGGCGTCCTCGCCGTCCTGAGCGCCGGGACGGGGGCCGGTCGCCTCGCCCTGGTGCACGCCCTGACCCCCGTCGTGGCCAGTCCCGCCGTCACGATCCCGTCGTCCCCCTGAGGTCCTCGGCGAGGATCGCGAGCAGGTTCCGACGCGCCTCCTCCAGGACGTCACCGGCCCGCCGGACGTCCTCGGGGCGTCCCGTCAGCTCGATCTGCTGGTAGGTCATGACCAGCGCGCCGAGCTGGCGCCGGAACTCGTGCCGCCGTTCGCGGTCGGGTCCGCCGTCCAGGGACTCCCACGGCGGCGGGGTGTCGCCGTACTCCTGCTCCACGTAGCGCCGGCCCTCCTCGGTGAGGGTGAACTGCTTGGCGTCCGCGGGGTCCGCGACGACGAGTCCCTCGTCCTGCAGCTGCTGCAGGATCGGGTACACCGATCCCGGGCTGGGCTTCCAGGCGCCGTCGCTGCGGCGCGCCACCTCGCCGATGATGCGGTAACCGTTGCTGGGCCCTTCGGCCAGCAGCACGAGGACGGCCGCGCGGACGTCACCGCGCTGGCGCCGACCACGACCTCCGCCCCGGCCGCCGAACCCTCCGGGTCCTCCGAACCCCGGACCCCGGTGACCGCCCGGACCGAAACCCGGCAGGTCGAAGGGGAAACCGGGACCGAACCCGCCGAACGGGCCACCGCCCCCGGGGTGGTGCCGTCGCGCCTGCTCGAACTGCCCGCCGCGCGGGCCGCTGAACCGTGTGCCTCTCATGGCTGTACCTCCGTGTCGAGCGAGGCTGAGTGCCTCGCGATGCCTCAACGATATATCGGAATGGGTCGCTTGAGAAGAGGACCGTCTTCCGAGGCCCTCCCGCGCCCGCACAGCCGGTGCTAGGTTTCCGGCAAGCGCTTACCCACTCCGACGACGGAGGTCCGGATGCCTGGTGGTCCCATCCCCACGACGCGCGGAGCGCACGGGTTCGACGTCGAACCGTGGCGCTTCCGGCACGAGGCGGACGCGGAGGAACGGCAGGCGCAGGCCGCGTTCGCAGAGCAGCACGCCTGGCGCCTCGGGACGGACGCCTTCGTCAGCCCGCTCGCCGCGGTCGAGACCGAGGACCTCGCGCTCGGCGACCGCAGCTACGTCGCCGCGCACGCGTACGTCAGCGGGTCCGTCCACCTCGGGGCCGACAGCACGGTGAACTACGGCGCCGTCGTCCGCGGCACCGTCCAGGGCGGGAACGGGGTGCGCATCGGGGCCCACACGTCACTGCTGGCGTTCAACCACGGGATGGAACCAGGCACGGAGGTGTTCCGGCAACCGCTCACCTCCCGCGGGATCACCGTCGGCGACGACGTGTGGATCGGTTCCCACGTCGTGGTCCTGGACGGGGTGAGCGTGGGCGACCACGCCGTCCTGGCCGCCGGTGCGGTCGTGACGAAGGACGTCCCCGCCGGGGCCGTGGTCGGGGGCAACCCCGCCCGGCGGATCCGCTGGCGGGTCCCCCCTGCCGGACACGCCTCCGACGACCTCGCCGACGCGCTCGCGCGGTTCGAACGGCGCGCCCGGGAGCAGGCGGCCGACGTCCTCTCCCGCAGCTGGGACCCCGGGTTGCCCGGCGGGCAGTTCGTCGACCGGCCCGGCGCCGGCCCCACCGTCCGTGCGCAGTGCGACGCCCTCGAGGTCGCGGCCCTCCTCTCCGACGGCGCCCCCGGCCCGTTGCCGCTCGACGAGCACCTCGACCGGCTGCAGTCGTTGCAGGACAGCGGGAACGGTCTGGTCCGACGGTTCGACGCGACGGGCTCCCCCGTTCCCGGGACCCCCGACCCGGACGACGGCGACGTCCTGTACCACGTGCTCTGCGTGGGGTACGCGCTCGACCTGCACGGCCGCAGGTTCCGCCACCCCGTGCACCAGGTGGCCCGCACGACGCCCGCGGAGCTCGTCACGGCCCTCGACGGCCTGCCCTGGACGACGCGCGCCTGGGGCGCGGGGGCGTGGGTCGACGCGTTCGGGACGGCGCTGCGCTGGAACCTCGACCTCGGGGAACCCGGACAGCCCGGGACCACGGCGGCGTTGTTCGGCTGGCTGACGCTGGAGTGCGACCCCCGTACCGGCGTGTGGGGAACGCCTCCGGCGGGCGAGGGCGCCCTGCAGACGGTGAACGGGTTCTACCGCGCCTCCCGCGGGACCTTCGCGCAGTTCGACGTCCCGCTCCCCCACCCCGACCGCCTCGTCGACACCGTCCTGGCCCACCTGCGCGACCAGCGGTTCTTCGCCGCCGACCGGCGCAACGCCTGCAACGTCCTCGACGTCGCCCACCCGTTGTGGCTGGCCGGGAAGCAGACCGCGCACCGCCGCGAGGAGGTGGTCACCGCCGCGCGCGCTCTGCTCACCGACGCGCTGCGGACGTGGCAGGACGGCCGGGGTTTCTCCTTCGCCGTCGGTCGCGACCCGGGCCTGCAGGGCACGGAGATGTGGCTGGCCATCGTGTGGCTGCTCGCCGACCTCTGCGGCGTCGGCGACGTGCTGGGGTTCCGGCCGCGGGGTGTCCACCGGCCGGAACCGGCGCTGACCCTGCACCCCTGACCGGCTCCCGCCACACCTACGAGGCGACGGCGGCAACGCTCGTCGGGTGCCGCAGCGCCCGTCCGGGAACCGCCCCGGTCCGGACGCCGTCGGCGACGACCGGAACTCCTCCGACGACCACGTGCGGGATCCCGACCGCCTGCCGCCGAGGCTCCTCGAAGGTCGCTCCGGCCGCGACGGTGGCGGGGTCGAACAGGACGAGGTCGGCGACGGCTCCGGGCCGCAGCACCCCGCGGTCGGTGAGTCCCAGCCGGCGGGCCGGGCGGGAGGTCAGGTGCGCCACGCACTCCTCCAGGCCGAGGACCCCCTCCTCACGCACGTAGTGGCCGAGGTAGTGCGGGAACGTCCCCCAGGCCCTCGGGTGCGGTCGCGCGCCCACGAGCAGCCCGTCGCTGCCGCCGCAGTGCTGCGGGTGCTGCATGATCGCGCGCACGTTCTCCTCGTGCCCCACGTGCTGCAGGATGGTCGTCCCCAGGCGGTCGCGGCGCAGCACGTCGACGAAGACGTCGAACGGGTCGGCCCCGCGGACGACGGCGACGTCCGCGACGGTGGAACCGACGAGACCGGACAGCTCGGGGTTCCGGACCCCGGAGACCTGCAGCGTCCCCCACTCCGCGACGACCCCGTGGCAGCCGTCGGAACCCTCGACCTCGAGCGCGTACCGGATGCGCCGCAACGCCTCCGGGTCCTCGAGCCGGGCCAGCACCGCGGCGGGTCCCCCGGTCGACGCCCAGCTCGGCAGCACGGCGGCGAGGGTCGTCGACCCGGGCAGGTAGGGGTAGGTGTCGAGGGTGACGTCCACCCCGTCGGCGAGCGCCGCGTCGACGAGCGCGAGGAACTCCCCGGCCCGGCCGGCGTTGACGGCGAAGTTCATCGTCGCGTGCGTCAGGTGCAGGGCCACCCCGGACCGTCGGGCGACCTCGACGACCTCCGCGTAGGCCTCCAGCGCACCCCGGCCGTAGGACCGCTGGTGGGGTGCGTAGAAACCCCTCGCCCGCGCCACGACCTCGCACAGGGCGACGAGTTCGGCGGTGTCGGCGAACATCCCGGGGACGTAGGTCAACCCGCTGGACATCCCGAAGGCCCCGTCGGCCATCCCGGCCGCCACGAGGTCCTGCATGCGGACGAGTTCGGCGGCGGTGGCGGCCCGGTCCTCCGTGCCCACGACGACCGTGCGGACGGTCCCCTGCGGCACCAGGTAGGCGACGTTGACGGCGGCGCCGCGGTCCACCCGGTCCAGGTACTCCCCGACGGTGCGCCAGTCCCACGCGAGGTCGGGCACACCGTTCCAGCCGGCGAGCTGTTCGCGCAGCACGTCCAGCGCGTCGTCGTCGACGGGGGCGTAGCTCAGTCCGTCCTGCCCCACCACCTCGGTCGTGACGCCCTGGGTCGTCTTGGCCAGGTGCTCGGGGTCGGTGAGGACGGCGAGGTCGGAGTGCGCATGCAGGTCGATGAACCCCGGGGCGAGGACGAGACCTGTCGCGTCGAGGACGCGCGCCCCAGCGGTGGTCCCCACGTCACCGAGTTCGGCGATCCGGCCGTCCACGACGAGCGCGTCCCCCCGCCTCGCGGGCGCCCCCGTGCCGTCGACCAGTGTGGCGCCGCGGACGAGGAGGTTCACCCGAACACCGTGCGCACCCAGTCGACGAGGACCGGTTGCGGGGCGAGGGCGTCGTCGACCACGGGCAGCAGCCCCCACTTGTCGAAGGCCGTGCAGGGGTGGGAGATCCCCAGCCGCAGCACGTCCCCGACCCGCAGGTCGACGTCGGCGGGGAACCGGACGAAGGCGTGCTGGTCGTTCATCGCGCTGACCGCGTACCCGGCGAGGTCCTCGGTGTCGCCGTCACCTCCGCGGCGCACGGCCTGGACGACGGGCAGTCCCTCGTCGAAGGGCAGGTCGCGCTTGCCGGCGTCGGCGAGCGCCAGGCCGGGTTCGGGCCGCGAGACGACGCGAACCCACCCGTGCAGCGCGGACCGCAGGCGCCCGGACCGCACGCGGTTCACGGGGGTGACCTCGCGGTAGAACCCGTCGTCGTGGCCGACGTAGGCCCCCGACCGCAGGACGACGCGGACACCCGCGGCCGGGTCGTGCAGCCGGGCGAGGCGTTCGACGACGACGTCGTAGTAGGCGCTGCCGCCCGCGGACACCACGAGGCCGCCCGGGACGTCCGCGGGGTACACGTCCTCCTCGGTGAGCCGCCCGTGCAGCGCGGCGAGGTCGTCGACCCAGGCCCGGACGGTCGCCAGGCTCGCGTCGGAGGCGTCGTGGGCGAAGGCGCCCTCGTACCCGGCGACGCCGGCCAGGCGGAGCCCGGGGGTCTCGCGCACGGCGCGCGCGACGGCGACGGCGGCGTCGAGGGACCGGGCCCCCGTGCGCCCGCCGGTGCCACCGAGCTCGACCAGGACGTCGAGGGGCTGGGCGGCGTCCCGGACGTGGGGGGCCATCCGCTCGACGACGTCGACGCCGTCGGCCCAGACGAGCACGCGGCCGGACCGGGGTGCGGACAACCACCGCAGCACGGCGGGGTCCAGGACGGGGTAGGCGGCCTGCACCCAGTCGACGCCCTCGCGCAGGGCGACGGACAACTGCCAGGGCGTCGCGACCGTGAGACCGATGGCGCCGGCCGCCAACTGCTCGCGCCACAGGGAGGGCGCCATCGTCGTCTTGCCGTGCGGCGCGAGGTCCACGCCCACTTCGGCCGTCCAGCGCGCGAGCGTCGCGACGTTGTCGGCGAGCGCCCCGGCGTCGAGGGTCAGGAGCGGGGTGGGCAGGTCCTGCAACCGGGGACGGCGTGCGGCGAAGGCCGCGGCGTCCTCGCCCCAGGCCGTGACGGGGACGGCTTTGAACCGGGGGTCGAGGGGTCCGAGGTGGTGCGCGTCGTAGGCCACGGAACTCTCCACGAGTCGTTGCACTGCGCGCAACGGCCGTTGCGCGCGATCGTCACGCCGTTCTAGCATCGGCCCGTGCCGAGGTCAAAGGTCCCGTCCCCGGGTGCGGTCGTGTGCGTCGGTGAGGCGCTCGTGGTGCTCACCCCGACGCAGGACGTCCCCCTCGCCGACGCCGAGACCTTCACCCGCACCGTCGGCGGCGCGGAACTCAACGTCGCCCTGACCCTCGGCCGGCTCGGCGTCGACGTGGCCTGGGTCTCCCGCCTCGGTGACGACGGGTTCGCCGACCACGTGCGGGCGCTGGCCACCGACGCCGGGATCGACGTCAGCGCCGTCGCCACCGACCCCGTCCGCCCCACGGGGCTGTACGTGAAGGCTCCCGGGACGGCCGCGGACGGGTCGCGGCGATCGCGCATGCACTACTACCGCAGCGGGTCGGCCGCCTCCGCCCTCTCCCCCGCCGACCTGGACGACCCGGCCGTGGCCGCCGTCCTGGACCGCGCCGCCGTCGTGCACGTCAGCGGCATCACCACCGGGTTGTCGGACTCCGCGGCGCAGTTCTGCGCCGCGCTGGCGACCCGGGTGCACGCCGCGGGGACGACGCTGTCGGTCGACCTGAACCACCGCCCGGTGCTGTGGCGCGACCGCGACGACACCCCGCTGCGGGACCTGGCGGCCGCGGCCGACGAACTCCTGCTCGGCGCCGACGAGGCGCGCGCGGTGTTCGGCACCGACGACCCCGCCCGGCTGCGGGAACTGTTCCCCCGTGCCCGGCGGGTCCTGCTCAAGCAGGAGGAGCACGGCGTCCTGGTCCTCGAACCGGGCGCCCCCGACCGGCACGTCCCCGCGCTGAGCGTCGAGGTCGTCGAACCCGTCGGTGCCGGCGACGCGTTCGCCGCGGGGTACCTCGCCGCCCGGCAGCGGGACCTCGCCGTCGACGACGCCGTCGTCTTCGGGCACCGCTGCGCCGCAGCGGCTCTCGTCGTGCGCGCCGACCGCCCGCTGGACGTGCCGTCGCTGTGAGCCAGAGCCTCCTGCGGGCCCTGCAGCTCCTCGACCTCGTCGCCACCGGCACCGGCTCGCTCGGCGGCCTGGCCGAGGCGACGGGGGCCCACAAGAGCACCGTGCTGCGCCTGCTGCGCGACCTGGAGGACACCGGTCTCGTCCACCGCGGCCCCGACCACCGGTACGTCCTGGGGGCGCACCTGTACCGCCTGGCCGACCTCGCGCTGGAGCACGTCGACGTCCTGCGCACCGCGGCGCCGCGGCTGCGGGCGCTGCGCGACGAGGTCGGGCAGACCGTCCACGTCGCCGTCCTCGACGGGCACGGCGCGCGCGCCCGGGCGACCTACGTCGACAAGCTGGAACCGCGCGACGCCCCCGTGCGGATGGCCTCGCGCATCGGGTCCGAGGCCCTCCTGCACTGCACGGCCGTCGGCAAGGTCCTGCTCGCCGGCCTGTCCCCCGCCGACCGCGCCGAGGTCGTCGCCGCGTTGGACCTGGCCCGCCGCACGGGGCGCACCATCGTCGACCCGGCACTGTTCCTCGCCGAACTCCAGGACGTGGCCGACCGCGGCTGGGCGCAGGACCACGCCGAGAACGAGACGTTCGTGAACTGCGTCGCCGCCCCGGTCACCGGGCCGCGCGGCGAGGTCCTGGCCGCGGTGTCGCTGTCGGTGCCCGACGTCCTGCTGCCGCACGAGGCCGTCCTGGACCTCGTGCCCCCGCTGTTGTCCGCGACCGCGGACATCGCCCGCGACTGCGGGTTCCGTCCCCCACCGCAAACCTCCGGAGGAGTTCCGCTGTGAGCCACCCCAAGACCGCCGTCTCCACGACCGACGCGCCCGCCCCCGCGCACACGTTCTCCCAGGGCGTCCGCAAGGGCCCGCTGCTGCAGGTCTCCGGTCAGGGTCCCGTCGACCCCGCGACCGGGGAGTACCTGCACCCCGGTGACGTGAAGGCGCAGACCCTGCGGACCCTGCGCAACGTCGAGGCCGTCCTGCGCGCCGGCGGAGCGACCCTCGAGGACGTCGTGATGCTGCGCGTCTACCTGACGACCCGGGACGACTTCGCCGCGATGAACGAGGCCTACGGCGAGTTCGTGGGGCGGAACTGCCCCTCGGGTGTCCTGCCCGCGCGCACCACCGTCATGACGGGTCTGCCGCGCGAGGAGATGCTCGTCGAGATCGACGCGCTCGCCGTCCTGGACTGAGGGGTCTCAGCCCAGTTCGACGACCTGCCCGGCCATGCCCTCGGCGCGGGCCCACGCCATCGCCTGCTCCGCGGGCAGCGGCCGGGCGAAGAAGAAACCCTGCAGCTCGTCGCACCCCAACGCGCACAACCGGTCCGCCGCGGCGACGGTCTCCACGCCCTCGGCGACGACGGCCAGGCCCAGCTTGTGCGCCAGCGCGATGACGGAGGAGACGATCACGTCGTCCTCGGGGTGGGCGACGAGTTCGCTGACGAACTGGCGGTCGATCTTGAGCTCGTGGACGGCCAGCCCACGCAGGTGCACCAGGCTGGTCGACCCGGCGCCGAAGTCGTCGACGGCGACCCGGACCCCGCGTTCGCGCAACCGGGCGACGGTGGCGCGCGCGCCGACGGGGTCGTGGATGATCGCCGTCTCGGTGATCTCCAGGACGAGGTCGGCGGGCCTCCACCGGGTGAGGGCGAGCGCCTCCTCGACGATGCCGAGCAGGCCGGTGTCGAGGCTGACGGCGGAGATGTTCACGGCCATCGAGGTCTGCAGGCCCTGCGCCCGCCACGTCGCGGCCTGCCGCAGCGCGGTGATGAGGACCCAGCGGGTCAGGGCGTGGATGAGGTGGGTGCGTTCGACGAACGGCAGGAAGTCGGCGGGCAGCAGCAGTCCCCGCACGGGGTGGTCCCAGCGGACGAGGGCCTCGAAACCCAGCAACCGACCGCCGTCCCCGGACACCTTGGGCTGGTAGTGCAGGACCAGCTGGTCCTCGTCCATGGCGCCGCGCAGCTGCCCGAGCAGTTCCAGGGCGCCCGTGGAGTGGGGGTCGCTGGCGGCGTCGTAGCGCAGCACCCCGACGCGGGAGCGCTTGGCCGCGTACATCGCGATGTCCGCGCGTTGCAGGAGTTCCCCCAGCGAGCGCCCGTCGGGGCCGGAGACCGCGACGCCGATGCTGCCCTGCAGGTCGATGGGGACGACGCCGGCGTGCAGTCCGCCGACCGAGAGCGCCGCGAGCAGCCGCTTGGCGAGGACCTCCAGCTCGGCGTCCTGGGGGTCGGGCACGAGGACGGCGAACTCGTCCCCGCCCAGGCGCGTGATCGTGCCCCGGTCGGCGAGGGTGGCGGACAGGACCTGCGCGACCTGGACGAGGACCTCGTCCCCCGCCGCGTGCCCCAGGGTGTCGTTGACGTCCTTGAACCCGTCGAGGTCGAGCAGCAGCAGGCCGAGCCGGCCCTCGCGCGCCAGCAGGGGTTCGGCGGTCTCGTGCAGGGCCCGGCGGTTGCCCAGGCCGGTGAGCGGGTCGGTGCGCGCGAGGTCGGCGCGGACGCGGTCGCGCTGGCGCACGAGGACCGTCAGGGCCACCGCGGACACCACCGAGACCAGGACGGCGACGACCCAGGCGGCGGCGGAGGCGGGACTCACGCCCGCCCATCGGCAGCTCCCGCCGCGACTTGAGCGGTCTCAGCCGATCGGGGGAACGCTCCAGCGCTCGAGCACGGGCCGGCCGTGCTCGTGGCCCAGCTGGCCCCACGTGCCGGCCTCGAGCGCGAAGAGGGCGCCGGCCGTCGGTGACAGGCCCAGCCAGGTGGCCAGGAGGATCCGCAGGAAGTGCCCGTGCGCGACGAGGACGACGTCACGCCCCTCGGGCCCGACGAGGGCCTCGGCCCGTCGCAGCGCGCTGCGGGCGCGGACGGCGACCTGGTGGACGGTCTCCCCCGGCGTGTCCCCGGGCAGGACGCCGTCGTGCCAGACGGAGAACGGCCGGCCGAGCTCGGCGGAGATCTCGTCCGTCGTCCGCCCCTCGTAGGCGCCGTAGTCCCACTCCACGAGGTCGTCGTCGACCTGCAGACCGCCCGGGGCGGTGCCGAGGCCGGCGAGCTCGGCGGTGCGCCGGGCCCGCTGCCGGGGGCTGACCAGCACCGCGGCGACGTCGCGGCCGGCGAACACCGGGGCGAGGCGGCGGGCCTGGTCCTCCCCTGCCTGCGTGAGGGGCACGTCCGTGCTGCCGGTGTGCTGACCGGACAGGCTCCAGGCGGTCTGACCGTGGCGGACGAGGAGGATCGACACTCCGGGAGGCTAGCGTTCGGCCGGTGACGGACGCGACGGCAGGCCCCGCGGACGGCCCGGCGGCGCGGCGCGAACGGATCGCGGCGCTCGTCGCGGCCCGCGGCACGGCCCGGGTGGCCGACCTCGCGGTCGAACTCGGAGCGGCCGCCGTCACGGTGCGCCGGGACGTCGAGGCGCTGGCGGCGGCGGGGCGGCTGCACCGGCGGCACGGGGTCGTCAGCGCGGCCCGGCGGGACGCCCCGGCCCTGGGGCGCGTCGTCGCGATCGGCGAGCCCAACGGCTACCTCGGGGTCATCCTGCGCGGGGCCGACGCGGCCGTCGCCGCGCACGGCGGCCGCTACGTCCTGGAGGTCGCCCGGGACCAGGCCGCGGCCGCGGCGGCGGTGCGGCGGGCCCTGCGGACCCCGGACCTCGCCGGCGTCCTCTACGCCCCGCGCTGGCGCTCGGTCGAGGAGGTGGCCACGGACCCGGTGGCCGGGATCTGCCCGCCGGAGGTCCCGCTCGTCGTCGTGGAGCGGTTCGCCCCGCGGGGATCGGCTCTGGCGCAACGGGACGCGGTGCGCAGCGACCACGCGACGGGCGTCCACCTGGCGCTGTCGCACCTGCGGGCGCACGGACACCGGCGGATCGTGCTGTTCTGCCGGGACGACTCCCCCTCGGCGCGGACCGTGCGCGGGTGCTTCCGGGACGCGCTGCGCTCCCTCGGTCTGCCCGTGCTGTCCGAGCCGCTGCTGAGCAGCGACGGCGCCGACGCGACCCACGGCGCGCAGGCGCCCGACCCCGCCGAGGCCGTCCGCCGGTTGAAGGCGACGGCCCTGCTCGTGCACTCCGACACCGACGCGCTGTCCCTGGTCCCCCGCCTCGCGGGCGCGGGGCTGCGGGTGCCGGACGACGTGAGCGTCGTGGCCTACGACGACGTCGTGGCCGGCCTCGGCGACGTGCGGCTGACGGCCGTCGCCCCGCCGAAGCGGGAGGTGGGCCGGGCCGCGGTGGACCTGCTCGCGTGGCGGCGCGCGGCTCCGGACGCCCCGTGCCGGCACCTCGAGATCGCCCCGCACCTCGTCGAACGCCACAGCGTCCGCTCGATCGAACGATCGCGGGCGATCGTTCGATCTTGACGCCCCCGCCGGGCCGCCGGAACAGTCCGGCGCATGATGCGCGCCGCGCTGGCGATGAGCCCGCCCACCTACGACCGGGTCGTCGACGGTCCGTTCCTGGACCGGCTGGGCCGGTGCGTGGACCTGTCCCCCGGCGTCCTGACGGAGTTCTCCACCCCCGCCGCGCGGGCCGTGCTCGCCGAGGTGGACGTCCTGGTCACCGGGTGGGGGTGCCCCGTCCTGGACCCCGCCGCGGTCGGGTCCGCGCCCCGGTTGCGGGCCGTCGTGCACGCCGCGGGGTCGGTGCGCGCGCACGTCACCCCGGCCGTGTGGGAACGCGGGATCGTCGTGTCCTCCGCGGCCGCGCAGAACGCCGTGCCGGTCGCGGAGTTCACGCTGGCCGTCGTGCTGCTGGCGGGCAAGGACGTGCTGGCCGCCGCCCGCGGGTTCCACACCCGACGGTCGCGACCGGCCCCCTTGCCCGAGGGCCGGGGGAACTTCGGGGCCACCGTGGGCATCCTGTCGGCCTCCCTCGTGGGCCGCCGCGTGCTGGAACTGCTGCGCCCCTTCGACCTCGAGGTGCTCGTGCACGACCCCTACGTGCCGGACGCCGAACTGCGCGCCCTCGGCGCCGAACCCGTGGGCCTGCTCGACCTCGCCGAGCGCAGCGACGTGTTCAGCGTGCACACCCCGCTGCTGCCCGAGACGCGCGGCCTCGTCGACGCCCGCGTCCTCGCCGCGCTGCCCGACGGGGCGACCCTCGTGAACACCGCGCGCGGGGCCGTCGTCGACGCCGCGGCGCTGGAGGGCGAACTCCTGTCCGGCCGCCTCACCGCCGTCCTCGACGTCACCGACCCCGAACCCCTGCCGGCGCACTCCCCCCTGTGGGACCTGCCGAACGTCCTGCTGACCCCGCACGTCGCCGGGTCGCAGGGCAACGAGTTGCGGCGGTTGACGTCCGCCGCGGCCGCCGAGGTCGAACGGCTGGCCGCCGGACTCCCGTTGCTGCACCCCGTGGCCCACCCGGCCCTGTCCCGCACCGCCTGAGGGGAACCCCGTGCCGCTGCTGTCCCAGGTCCCCGAGGACCGGGTCCTCTCCCCCGTCACGGGCTGGACCCGGGCGCACTGGCTGGCCACGGCCGACGACCTGCTGCTGGCGGTCAGGCCCTGGGCCACCCCGGGCTTCGGCCGGATCGACCTGCCCGGTGAACCCGCGCGGGCCGGCTGGACGTCCGACGGGCTGGAGGGTTTCGCCCGCACGTTCCTCGTCGCAGCGTTCCGCGTCGCCGGCACGGGCGGCGACGACCCGCACGGGCACCTCGCGCACTACCGCCGCGGACTGCTCGCGGGAACCCGCACCCCGGGTGCGGACGACGCCGAGTCCTGGCCCCCCGTCCGGTCGGTCCACGACGGCGGCCAGCCCATGGTGGAGTCCGCCTCGATCGCCCTCGCGCTCGACCTCACGCGGGAGTGGTTGTGGGACGGGCTGTCCGGCCGCGAGCAGGACCAGGTCGAGGCCTGGTTGCGTGGCAGCCTGCGCCACGAACCCGCGCCCAACAACTGGTACCTGTTCCCCCTCGCCGTGGCGTCGTTCCTCACCGGCGCCGACCGCGGCGACGCCGAGACGGAGCACGCGGTCGACCGCGGGCTGGAACTCCTCGAGGGCTGGTACCGGGGCGAGGGCTGGTACTCCGACGGCGACGGCCGGATGTTCGACCACTACGTCGGCTGGGCGATGCACCTGTACCCCGTGCTGCACGCGCACCTGCGGGCGGACACCGTTCTGGCCCGACGGGTCGGCGGCCGGTTGCGCGAGTTCCTCGAGGTGTTCGCCCGCACGTTCGACGCGAACGGCGCGCCGCTGCACCAGGGCCGCTCCCTCACCTACCGGTTCGCCGCGGCCGGTTCCGTCGCCGCCGGCGCCGTCACGGGGGCGACGCCGTGGTCCCCCGGGGTCAGCCGGTCGCTGCTGTCAGGGGCCGTGCGGCACTTCCTGGACCGCGGCGCGACCCGCGACGGGGTGTTCGTCCGCGGGTGGTACGGCCCGCACGCCGCGACGGTGCAGCCGTACTCCGGGCCGGGGTCGCCGTACTGGCTGTCGAAGGCGTTCCTCGCGCTGCTGGCGCCCGCCGACCACCCGCTGTGGACGGCCGTGGAGGAACCCGTCCCGGCCGCCGGGCCCGCGCGCACGACCCCCGTCGCCCCGGCGGGCTGGCTGGTGCAGAACACCCCCGACGGTCTGGTCCGCGTGCACAACCACGGGTCCGACCACTCCCGGCCCGGGCAGCCGACGGCCGTCGATCCGCTCTACGCCCGCCTGGCCTACTCGACCCGCACCGGGCCGACGTCGGCCGCGAACGTCGCCGACAACACCGTCGCGGTGCACCGCCCGGACGGGCGGGGCGGACTGCGGGACGGCGTGCGGGCAGGGTTCGAGCCGGCCGGGACCGGACCGGGGTGGGCGGCCAGCCGGCACCGGCCGGTCTTCCCCGGCGGGCACCTGCCGCAGGCGCAGGTGCTGACCGTCGTGGCGGCACGCGGGGCGTGGGAGGTGCGCGTCTTCGCGTGGGAGGCGGTCCCCGCCGGCACCGCGGTCAGCGCCACCGGCTGGGCCCTCGCGGCCGGCCGGCCCGAGGAGCTCACGACGGACCTCGCCGGGACGGGGGTCGGGCTGTCGACGGCGGACCTGCACAGCCGCTTCGCGGCGGTCGCGGGGTTCGACGTCGCCGACGTCGTGCGGGCTCCCGCCGGCACGGCCTACGGCGCCTGGGCGCTCGTTCCCCGGCTGCGGGGCGTCGCGGGTCCCTCGCCCGCGGTCGTGCTGGCCGCCCTGACCGCGGCCGACCCCGGCGCGGCACCCGACGTGCGGGTCGCCGCGCGGGACGTCGCCGTCGTCTTCGCCGACGGTGCCCGGTGCCGGATCACCCTGCCGCCCAGCCCGGGAGACGCCCCGGCGGTGGAGTGGTAAGAACTGTCGCCGTGGATCCCTTCAGCGACGTGATGACCGCCAACGCCGAGTACGCCAAGACCTTCGTCGACGACGGACGCCCCGGGGTCGCCGGGGTCGGGCTCGCCGTCATCACCTGCATGGACTCGCGCATCTCCCCGCTGGAGATGCTGGGCCTGGCCAAGGGCGACGCGAAGATCCTGCGCAACGCCGGCGCCCGCGTCACCGACGACACCCTGCGCACCCTCGTCCTGGCCCACTACCTGCTCGGGGTCGAGCGCGTGCTCCTCCTCGCGCACACCGACTGCGGGATGACGAAGAACACCGACCCCGACGTGCACGCGAAGGTGCTCGCCCAGGGCGTGGACTCGCGCAGCATCGACTTCCGCACCATCGCCGACCAGCGCGCCACCCTCGTCCACGACGTCCAGCGCATCCGGTCCTGGCCGTTCCTGCCGCCGACGATGCCCGTGGCCGGCGGGATCTACGACGTGCGCAGCGGCGCCATCGAGATGGTCGTGCCGTCCGACGCGACGGCGGAGGACCTGCCCCGGGCCTGAGGGGCGGAACCCCGTGCCCGGCCCCATCCAGTCCGTCGAGCGCGCCGTGGCCGTGCTGCGCCTGCTCGCCGGGGCCGGGCAGGGGCTCGGGATCGTCGACATCGCGAACGCCCTGGGCCTGGCCAAGACGACGGCGCACGGCATCGTGCGCACGCTCGTCGGCGTCGGACTCGTCGTCCAGGACGAGGACGGCGACTACCGCGCCGCACCGGACCTGTCCGACCTCGGCCGACCGCGCATCGACGCCAACGACCTGCGCGCCCGCGCGGTGAACTGGGCCGACTCCCTGGCCAGCCGGACCGGGGAGTCGGTCCTCCTGGCCACGCTGTCCGAGGGGCGCGCCCTGGTCGTGCACCACGTGTTCCGCCCCGACGACAGCGCCCAGCAGTTGCGCACCGGCACGTCGATGCCGGCGCACGCGTGCGCGCTCGGCAAGGTGCTGCTCGCCTCGGCACCCGTGCGCCCCGACCGCCGGCGGCTCATCGCCATGACCGGGCGCACCGTCGTCGACCCGGCCGTCCTGCGGCGCACGCTGGCCGCCGTGCGCGAGCAGGGCTGGGCCCTGGAGGTCGAGGAGGCCCTGCCGGGCGTGGCGGGCATCGCCGCCCCCGTGCGCGACCACGGCGGCATCGTCGTGGGCGCGATCGGGGTCGACGGCGACGTCGACCGGATCGTCGACGCGCGGGGGCGCCCGCGCGCCGGCCTCGTGCCCGCCGTCCGGCAGGCGGCCCGGTCGATCTCCCGCGGCCTCGGCGCGCGGGACCGCTGAACCCCGTGCCCGGCGGGCCGTCGGGCAGGATGACGCCGTGAGCGACCACCGACCCGAGCACCAGGGCTACGTCGTCGCGATCGACCAGGGCACCACGTCGACGCGGTGCATCCTCTTCGACCACGCGGGCCGGCTCGTCGCGGTCGCGCAGCGCGAGCACCGCCAGCACTACCCCCGTCCCGGCTGGGTCGAGCACGACGCTGCCGAGATCTGGCGCAACGTCGCCCGCCTCGTCCCGCAGGCCATGGCGCAGGTCGACGCCGGCCCGGCCGACGTCGTGGCCATCGGCATCACGAACCAGCGCGAGACCGTCGTCGCGTGGGACCGGCGCACGGGCGACCCCGTCGGCCCGGCGGTGGTGTGGCAGGACACCCGCACGGCGGACCTCGTCGAGGAGCTGTCCGCGCAGGGCGGCGCCGACCGGTTCACCGACGTGTGCGGGCTGCCGCTGACGACGTACTTCTCCGGCCCCCGGATCGCGTGGCTGCTGCAGGCGGACGCGGGGTTGCGGCGACGGGCCGAGGCCGGCGACGTGCTGTTCGGCACGATCGACTCCTGGCTCGTCTGGAACCTCACGGGCGGGCCGGACGGCGGGCGGCACGTGACGGACGTGACGAACGCGAGCCGCACGATGCTCATGGACCTCGCGACGCTGGACTACTCCCCCCAGATGCTCGAGGTGTTCGGCGTCCCGCGCCGCAGCCTGCCGGAGATCGTGCCGAGTTCGCAGGTGTACGGCCGCGCCCGCACCGTCGTGCCCGGCGCCGTCATCGGGGCCGCCCTCGGCGACCAGCAGGCCGCGCTGTTCGGCCAGACCTGCTTCTCCCCCGGCGACGCCAAGTGCACGTACGGGACGGGCAGCTTCCTGCTGATGAACACCGGCTCGGAGATCACCCGGTCCTCCCACGGACTGCTGACGACGGTGGCCCACCAGGTCGCGGGAGAACCCCCGGTCTACGCGCTGGAGGGTTCCATCGCGGTGACGGGCGCTCTCGTGCAGTGGTTGCGCGACAACCTCGGCCTCATCTCCACCGCCCCGGAGGTGGAAACCCTGGCCCGCACCGTCCCCGACAACGGCGGCTGCTACTTCGTGCCGGCGTTCTCGGGGTTGTTCGCGCCGCACTGGCGGGCGGAGGCGCGCGGGCTGCTCATCGGGTTGACGGGGTACGTCACGAAGGGCCACATCGCCCGCGCCGCTCTGGAGTCCACGGCCTGGCAGACCCGCGAGGTCGTCGAGGCCATGGACGCCGACTCCGGCCTGCGGCTGAACTCGCTGCGCGTCGACGGCGGCATGACGTCGAACAACCTCCTCATGCAGACGGTCGCCGACGTCCTCGACGCCCCCGTGGTGCGGCCCATGGTGAGCGAGACCGTCTCCCTGGGCGCGGCCTACTCGGCCGGCCTCGCCGTGGGTTTCTGGCCCGACCGCGAGGCGCTGCGCCGCCGCTGGCACCGCGCCGGGCAGTGGACGCCGTCGATGGAACCCGAGCTCCGCGACCGCGGGTGGGAGGACTGGCAGGAGGCCGTCCGGCGGACGTTCGGGTGGATCCGGCACTGACCCTCACCCATCGAGAACTCTTCGGAACCGTTGCGGCACAGTACGTTCGTCTTGTTCGAACGAGTCCTGAGCGGTAGGATCAGGACATGACGGCGACGGTTCAGGAGCACGCGGAACACCCCGCGCACCCTGTGCCGCCGACCCGGTCGTCGCGGTTCCCTCTCGACGCCGACGGGTTCACCGACCTCGACCTCGACGCCCACCTCGCCGCCTTGCGCCGCGCCGCCGACCAAGCCCACGCCCGCGAACTGCTCGGGCTGGCCGACCTCATCACCCAACTCAGCACCCACCCCCACCCCGACCAGGCCGGGGAACTGTCCGACCGCCGCATCCAGATCATGGGCCGCCACCACGGCCACCCCTTCGCGGCCTGGACCCCACTGCAGGCGGCCATCGAACTGGTCGCCCTTCACCACTCCCGCAGCTGCGGCGTCCCCATCGAATCGGCCCTCACCCACGTCTGGACCGCCCACACCGCCGGCACCGCCGAACGCCCCGTCTGGGAAGCCGTCGCCGCAGGTGAAGTCACCGCCCGCCAAGCCCGCACCATCCTGGCCCAGTCCCGCCGCCTCACCGCCCACACCGGAACCCTCACCGCAGACGCCGACGGGGAGGTCACCGAGGGTCCCGCGCTGCTGGAGGGCGAGGCTCTCACCGCGGCCCTGGACCGGTTCCACACCACCGCGCTGACCTGGGCCCGCGAGGGGAAGGTCGGCTCGGCCCTGCACGGCCGCTGCTTCCGGTTGCTGGAACGGATGACCCCGCACCACGAACGCGTCGTCCGCCACACCCGCCACCCCGGACGCGAAGCGGTCCTGACCGACTGCGACGACGGCGCCACCGCCCACCTGTCCCTCGAACTCCCCCTCGGCCTGGGACGGCGGTTGATGACGTTCGCGACCGCCTGCGCCGACGCCACCACCGACCACACCAGAACCCACGGCCTGCACGACACCCGCGACCACGCCACCCGCGTCAACGACGCCCTCGTCGACGTCCTGCGCGACGGCCTCACCCGCTTCACCCCCGCCACCTCCGACGAGCAGCACCAGCAACCGGCCGACGCCGAGCACCCCGTCACCACCGGCCGCACCCACCGCCCCGCGACCAGCGTCCACGTCCTGCTGCGCATCGACGCGACCACCCTGTTCGGCACCGACGAGGACAACGGTGGGGAACTTCCCGAGAACTCGGCCTGGGTGGACGGCCTCGGCCCGGTGTCCATCGAGACGGCGCGTGAATTGGCCGCCGACCCCGACGCGGTCTGGCGCACGGTCGTCACCGCCCCCGGCACCCGCGACGTGATCGACGTCGCCGCCGACGTCTACCGCCCCTCCGCCGCCCTGCGCCGGTTCGTCGTCGCCCGCGACGCCACCTGCCGCGGCCCGGGGTGCGTGCGCCCGGCAGCGGACTGCGACCTGGACCACGTCGTCCCCTGGCCCGAAGGCCCCACCACCGCCGACAACCTCCAAGCCCTGTGCCGGACACACCACCGGTTCAAGACGCAGTTCGTGTGGGAGCACGTCGACGACCGCGCCGCACGGGTCGCGGTGCTGCGCGCTGCCCGCGACGCCGACGACCCACCACCCTTCTAGGGCGTCAGCAGGGCGTCAGCGCTGCCTCGCAGGGTGTCAGGTGTGCGTCAAGGACGTTCCCCGTCCGGCGCCGGCGGCCTAGCGTCGCCGTCATGTCCACCAGCGCCACCAGTTCACCAGCCCGGTTGTTCGTCCCCGTCCGCCGCCACGGCACCGCGGTGGTCCTGCGGACGTTCCTCGACCCCGGCGGGGTGCGGACGGGAGTGGGGTTCACGTCGCGGGACCTGCTGCGCGAGGTGCTCGGGGCGGAGTGCGCGTGCGTGGAACTCGGCGTCGGCGCACTGCGGCTGCTGCTGGAGGCGCGCGGCACCACGGCGCTGACCGTCGACCCGCGGCTCAGCCTCGCCCCCGCCAAGCCCCCGGCGCGTCTCGTGGCGGCCTGACGATCAGCCGGCGTGCACCCGCGGGCGCTGCGCCGGGTCGGGGACGGCGCGGCGCACGACCTCACGGGTCACCGGTGCGACCTCCCCGACCCCGAGGAACAGGAACCGCACGATGTTGGCCAGCGGGTTCCCCTCGGACCACTCGAACCACACGTCGGGCAGGACGCCGGTGCGGTCGCGCACCGCGAGGGCGACGGCCGCCACGGAGTTCGCCACGGCCGCACTGCGGACGGTGAGGACGCGGTGGCCGAACCGCTCCTCCCCGCACACCCGCAGCTTCGTCTCGAAGTCGGAGGCGTCCGCGACGGTGACCTCGAGGAACACGGCCGGTTCGTCGGAGGGGATGTGCTGGTCGCGGCGCTCGTCGTACCACTTCTCGGCGTACTCGGCGGCGTCCCGGGCGTCGGGTTCGTTGGCGATGATGTTCAGCGCACCGCGCGACGCGGCCTCGTCGAGGAACCGCTGCGCCGTCTCGTCGAACTCGACGCCGTCGGCCCGCAGCTCGAACGCGCGCAGGGCGCGGGACACGAGCGAGACGGTGATGATCGCCGCGATGAAGCAGGCGGCGATCTTGACACCCTCGGGCCGTTCGACGACGTTCGCGACGGTCGTGTAGAGGAACACCACGGTCACCACCGCGAAGAACGCCCGCGCGCCCTTCTGCCCGTGGCGGTGCGCCGACAGGGTCACGGCGACGGTCGCGGACGTGATGAGGACGAGCACGCCCGTGGCGTAGGCGCCGCCCTGGGCGTCGACGTCGGCGTCGAAGATCCACGTCACGAGGAACGCGACGAGGGTGAAGAGGATCACCAGCGGCCGGACCGACCGCGCCCACTGCGGCGCCATCCCGTACCGCGGGAGGTACCGCGGCACGAGGTTCAGCAACCCGGCCATGGCGGACGCACCGGCGAACCACAGGATGGCGATGGTCGAGACGTCGTACGCGGTGCCGAAACCGTTGCCGAGGTACTCGTGCGCCAGGTACGCGAGAGCGCGCCCGTTCGCCCCGCCGCCGGGCTGGAACTCGTGGGCCGGGATGAGCACGGACGTGGCGAAGCTGGAGGCCAGCAGGAAGGCGCTCATCGTCAGGGCCGCGACCGTCAGCAGCCGGCGGGTCCCCGCGATGCGCTGCAGCAGCGCCTGTCCGCGCGAGCCGCCCTCGACCTGCGGCATGACCAGCACGCCCGTCTCGAAGCCGGACAGGCCCAGGGCGAGCTGCGGGAAGACGATGAGCGCGGCGCCGACGACCGCGAACGGGGAACTGCCCTGCGCCAGGACCGCCTCCCACCAGCGGTGCACCGACACGGGCTGACCGATGACGTGGACGACGGCGTCGAGCACCACGACGAGGTTCAGGCCGAGGAAGACGACCACCAGGACGACCGCGACCCCGATGGCCTCGGAGAACCCGCGCAGGAAGACCGCGCCCAGCAGCGCGAGCAGGACGAGGGTCACCCCCAGCTGGTGCCCCTCGAGGAACTGCGGCACGTAGGGGTTCTCGAGGGCGTGCTTGGTCGCGTCGGCGGCCGACAGCGTCATGGTGATGAGGAAGTCGGTCGCGGCGAAGCCGAGGAGCACGAGGACGAACAGCTTGCCGCCCCACCACGGCAGCACCTTCTCCAGCATCGCGATCGAGCCCTCCCCGTGCGGGCTCTCGCGCGCGACCCGCCGGTACACCGGCAGCGCACCGAAGAGGGTCACGAGGACGAGGACGAGCGTCGCCACCGGCGAGATGACGCCGGCGGCCAGGAAGGCGATCGCCGGCTGGTAGCCGAGGGTGGAGAAGTAGTCGACCCCGGTGAGGCACACGACCTTCCACCACGGGTGCCCGGCGTGCTCGCGGTGCGGCTTGCGGTGGGGACCGGGCTGGTGGGCCGCGCGGTCGGTGAGACCGTCGAGCAACCAGGACCGGGCGGAGTCCCGCAGGGGACGGGCGGGGGACTGCGTAGACACGACGTTCATGGACGCACCGACCCGACGGCTCGGCAAGCCGATCGGCCGATCTTGACGCCTCGTTGACGCTCAGAGCTCGAACCGGTACCCCATCCCGGGTTCGGTGATGAGGTGCCTGGGCGCGGACGGCACCTCCTCCAGCTTGCGGCGCAGCTGACCGACGTAGACCCGCAGGTAGTTCGTCTCGCGGCCGTAGGCCGGGCCCCACACCTCCTGCAGCAGCTGCGTCTGCCCCACGAGCCGCCCGGCGTTCGTCACCAGGACCTGCAGCAGGTGCCACTCGGTCGGGGTGAGCTTGACCGGTTCCCCGTCCCGCGACACCGTCCGGCGGGCCAGGTCGATGTGGAGACCGCCCGCGTCGAGCACCTCGGGTGCGGAGCTGTCGGTGCCGGCGCCCCGTCGGACCGCCGCCCGCAACCGCGCCAGCAGCACGTCCATCGCGAAGGGTTTCGTGACGTAGTCGTCGGCCCCGGCGTCGAGGGCGTCGACGGCGTCGGCCGAGGCCGTGCGGGCGGTGAGCACGATGATCGGCACCGGGCTCCAGCCGCGGATGCCGGCGATGACGTCGAGTCCGTCGAGGTCGGGCAGCCCGAGGTCGAGCAGCACGACGTCCGGGTGGGTGGCCGCGGCGGCCTCGAGCGCGCCGGCCCCGTCCGCGGCCACCGTGACGTCCCAGCCGCGGGCGGAGAGGTTGATCGACAGCGCCCTCCGCAGACCGGGTTCGTCGTCGACCACCAGCACTCTGCTCACGCGCTCGATCCTGCCGCAGGTTCGGGGGCCAGCTCGTGCGCGTGCCCGGCCAGGGGCAGCTCGAGGACCATCGTCAGCCCGCCGCCGGGGGTGTCCTCGGCGTCGAGCCTGCCGCCGACGGCCTCGGCCAGGCCGCGGGCGACGGCCAGGCCGAGTCCCAGGCCCGCGGTCGAGCGGTCCCCGAGCCGCTGGAACGGCGTGAAGGCGCGCTCCTGCGCGGCCCCCGGCAGGCCCGGACCGTGGTCGACGACGAGGAGCCGGACGGCGCGGTGCCCGTCCTCGGTCGCCACGACCGCGTCCACCTGCACCCCCGAGCTCCCCGAGCCGGCGCCGTGCCGCACGGCGTTCTGCGCGAGGTTGGCCACGACGCGCTGCAGCAGACCGGGGTCGGTGGAGACCGGCGGCAGGTCGGCGGGGACGCGCACGTCGACGCCCGGCAGGTCGCGCACGGCGGCCGCCACGACCTCGTCGAGGTCGACGACGACCAGGTGGGGTTCGACGACCCCGCTGCGCACGCGCGTGAGGTCGAGCAGGTCGTCGATGAGGGCCTGGAGGCGGTCCGCGGAGTGGGCGACCTCGTCGAGTAGCTCGGTCCGGACCTCCTCGGGCAGCTCGATGTCCGTGGCGCGCAGGCTGTCGAGCGACGCCTTCAACGTGGCCAGCGGAGTGCGCAGGTCGTGCGAGACGGCCGTCAGCAGGGCTCCGCGGACGGCGTCGCCCTCCTCCAGCCGCCGTACCTGGGCCGCCTCGGCGCGCAGCCGCTGACGCTGGCGCACCGCGGCGATCTGCGCGGCGAAGACCTCCAGGACGCGGCGGTCACCGGCGACGAGGAGGCGCCCGCGCAGCACGAGGCAGGTGAGGTCGTCGACGACGACCTCGGCGTCCGCGTCGGCCGGCTGGGTGCAGACCGGGTCCCCCGTCGCCGCGGCCACGGTCCACGGCGAACGCACGTCGGTGCGTTCGAGCAGCGTCACGGAGTCGACGGCGAACGTCTCCCGGGTGTGTCGCAGAGCCTCGCTCAGCGGGTCGGTCGCCAGCAGGGCCGTGCGGGTCAGGACGGACAGGGCCTCGGACTCCGCACGGGAGCGCTGGGCCTCCCGCGTGCGGCGCGCCGAGGTGTCGACGAGGGACGACACGGCGAACGCCACGAGCAGGAAGACGACGAGGGCGACCGCGTTCGCGGGCTGGGCGATCGTGAACTGGTGCACCGGCTCCGTGAAGAACCAGTTCACGGCCAGCCCCGCGGCCAGGGCCGCGGCCAGCGCGGGCAGGACACCGCCGGCCAGGGCGGCCGCCACCACGACGACGAGGAAGATCATCAGGTCGGTCGAGAGGTCCTGGCGCGGGAACAGCAGCAGCCCGCCGGTGACGGCGAGCGGACCCAGCAGGGCGACGACCCAGCCGAGGATCCGGCGCTCCCCCGACAGGGCCGCGCGGGCGGGCCGGGGCAGGCCGAACGGCTTGGCCTGCTCCTCGTGCGTCACGACCAGGACGTCGATGGCCCCGGAACCGCGCACCACGGCGTCGCCCACGCTGCGGCGCACGAGGGAGGACAACGGCCGGTGCCGACTGGCCCCCACGACGATCTGCGAGGCGTTGACCCCGCGGGCGAACTCCAGCAGCGAGGTGGCCACGTCCTCCCCCACGACCTGGTGGTAGGTGCCGCCGAGGGCCTCGACGAGCGCGCGCTGCTCGGCCAGCCGCGCCGGGGAGCTGCGGACCAGGCCGTCGCCCCGGGCCACGTGGACGGCGTGCAGTTCCCCGCCCGCGCCGCGACCGGCCAGCCGTGCAGCGCGCCGCACGAGGGTGGCGCCCTCCGGTCCGCCGGTGAGGGCGACGACGACGCGTTCGCGGGCCGGCCAGGTGGCCTCGATGCCCTGCTGGGCGCGGTAGCGCTCGAGGCCCTCGTCGACGCGGTCGGCCAGCCACAGCAGCGCCAGCTCGCGCAGCGCCGTCAGGTTCCCCGTGCGGAAGTAGTTCGACAGCGCCGCGTCGACGCGGTCCGCGGCGTAGACGTTGCCGTGGGAGAGCCTGCGCTGCAGCGCCTCCGGGGTCATGTCGACGAGCTGGACCTGGTCGGCGGCGCGCAGCACGGCGTCCGGGATCGTCTCGCGCTGCTCGATGCCGGTGATGTGCTCGACGACGTCGTTGAGGGACTCGAGGTGCTGGATGTTCACCGTGGACACGACGTCGATGCCGGCGGCGAGGATCTGCTCGACGTCCTGCCAACGCTTGGCGTTGCCCCCCTCCTCCACGACGCCGGGGGCGTTCGTGTGCGCGAGTTCGTCGACGACGACGACCTCGGGGCGGCGGCGCAGGACGGCGTCGACGTCGAGTTCGGAGACGTCGAGTCCCCGGTGCCCGACCGTCCGGCGCGGCAGCACCTCCAGCCCGTCGAGCAGGGCCTCGGTGCGTTCCCGGCGGTGGCACTCCACGAGCCCCACCACCACGTCCGTGCCCCGGTCCCGGCGCCGGTGCGCCTCGTCGAGGGCGGCGAAGGTCTTGCCGACGCCGGGGGCGGCGCCGAGGAACACCCGGAGCCGCCCCCGGCGGACGAACTCGCTCCGCGGGGTGCGGGTCGGCCTGCTGTCGGGGTCCACCTCAGCAGTGTGCGACATCGGGGCGGCCGCTCAGGGGGCGAGCTGCTGCAGCGCGAGGTTGAGCTGCAGGACGTTGACGACCGGCTCCCCGAGGAAGCCGAGCTGACGGCCCTCGGTGTGCGCCGCGACGAGCGAGGCCACCTGCTGCTCGCTCAGCCCGCGGGCCGCGGCGACCCGGGCGACCTGCTGCCGGGCGTACTCCGGGGAGATGTCCGGGTCCAGGCCGGACCCCGACGCCGTGAGGGCGTCGGGCGCGACGTCGGCCGGGGCGGTGCCGTCGGCGGCGGCGAGGGTCGCCCGACGCTCCTCGACGGCCTTGAGCAGGTCGGAGTTCTCCGGGCCGAGGTTCGAGGCGCCGCTGGAGGTCGGGTCGTAGCCGTCCTTCCCGGCCGCCGAGGGGCGCGGCCAGAACCACTCGTTCCCCGTGAACTGCTGGCCGATGATCGCCGAGCCGACCGGTGTGCCGGCGCTGGTGACGATCTGCCCGTCCGCCCGCCCCGGGGTGAGCCGGCCGATCCCGAACACGAGCAGCGGGTAGAGCAACCCCAGCACGACGGTGGCGGCGAGGAGCAGGCCGAGGCCGGTGCGGGCCTGGCGGAACAGGTTCGTGAAGGTGAGGGACATCCGTCTCAGCCGATTCCGGGGATCTGGGAGATGAGCAGGTCGAGGAGCTTGATGCCCACGAACGGCACCACCACCCCGCCGAGGCCGTACACGAACAGGTTGCGGCGCAGCAGGGCGGCGGCGCTGGAGGGCCGGTAGCGGACACCGCGCAGGGCCAGCGGGATGAGCGCCACGATGACGAGCGCGTTGAACACGACCGCGGAGACGATGGCCGACTCCGGGGTCGCCAGACGCATGACGTTCAGCACGTCGAGCTGCGGGAACGTCGTGACGAACATCGCCGGGATGATGGCGAAGTACTTGGCGATGTCGTTGGCGATGGAGAACGTCGTCAGCGCGCCGCGGGTGATGAGGAGCTGCTTGCCGATCTCGACGATCTCGATGAGCTTGGTCGGGTTGGAGTCCAGGTCGACCATGTTCCCGGCCTCCTTGGCCGCGGTCGTCCCGGTGTTCATGGCGACCCCGACGTCGGCCTGGGCGAGGGCGGGGGCGTCGTTCGTGCCGTCGCCCATCATCGCCACGAGGCGACCGCCGGACTGCTCGCGGCGGATGAGCTCGAGCTTGTCCTCCGGCGTGGCCTCGGCGAGGACGTCGTCCACGCCTGCCTCGACGGCGATGGCCCGCGCGGTCCGCTCGTTGTCACCCGTCACCATGACGGTGCGGATCCCCATGGCGCGCAACTGCTCGAAGCGTTCGCGCATGCCCTCCTTGACGACGTCCTTGAGGTGGATGACCCCCAGGACGCGGGCGCTGTCCCGCCCGTCCGTGACGACGTTCTCCGCCACGACGAGCGGGGTGCCGCCGGCGGTGGAGATGTCCTCGACGACCTGCCCGACCTCGGCCGGGACGTCCCCGCCGAGGGTGCGGACCCAGTGCGTGGCGGCGGCCGCGGCGCCCTTGCGGATCTGGCGCGCTCCCGTCTCCGTGGCGATGTCGACCCCCGACATGCGCGTCTGGGCGGTGAACGGCACGAACTCGGCACCGGGCAGTTCGCCCTCGGACCGGGCGCGCAGCCCGAACTGCTCCTTGACGAGGACGACGACGGAGCGGCCCTCGGGGGTGGCGTCGGCCAGACTGGACAGCTGGGCGGCGTCGGCCAGGACCGCCAGGGTCACCCCCGGCGCCGCGACCAGTTCGTGCGCCTGCCGGTTCCCCAGGGTGATGGTCCCGGTCTTGTCGAGCAGCAGCGTCCCGACGTCCCCGGCCGCCTCGACCGCGCGGCCCGACATGGCCAGCACGTTGCGCTGCACGAGGCGGTCCATGCCGGCGATGCCGATGGCCGACAGCAGGGCCCCGATCGTCGTCGGGATGAGGCAGACGAGCAGGGCCACGAGCACGACGGTGCTCTGCGGCTTCCCCGAGTAGACCGCCATGGGCTGCAGGGTGACGACGGCCAGCAGGAACACCAGGGTGAGGCTGGCCAGCAGGATGTTCAGCGCGATCTCGTTGGGCGTGCGCTGGCGGGCCGACCCCTCGACGAGGGCGATCATCCGGTCGACGAAGCTCTCCCCCGGCTTGGCGGAGACGCGCACGACGATGCGGTCGGACAGCACCGTGGTGCCACCCGTGACGGCGCTGCGGTCGCCGCCGGACTCGCGGATGACGGGGGCGGACTCCCCCGTGATGGCGGACTCGTCGACGCTGGCGACGCCCTCGACGACGTCGCCGTCACCGGGGACGGTCTCGCCGGCCTCGACGACGACGAGGTCACCGACGCGCAACTGGCTGGAGGAGATCCGTTCCTCCTCCCGTCCGTCGACGAGGCGCCGCGCGACCGTCTCGCTGCTCACCTTGCGCAGCGACGCGGCCTGCGCCCGGCCACGCCCCTCGGCCACGGCTTCGGCGAGGTTGGCGAACAGGACCGTGATCCACAGCCACGCGACGATGACCCACGAGAACACCGACGGGTCCGACACCGCCAGGACCGTGGTCAGGACCGCGCCGACGGCGACGACGAACATGACGGGCGTCTTGACGAGGTGGCGCGGGTCGAGCTTGCGGAACGCGTCCGGCAGCGACTGCACGAGCTGCGCGGGGCTGAAGGCGCCGCTGGAGACGCGGTGCGGGGCGGCCGGTTCGGGCTCCGGCGCACCGGGGGCAGGGGTGGGGGTGCTGGTGACGGTGCTCACGACTGGACTCCAGTGAGGGCCTCGGCGATGGGGCCGAGGGCCAGGGCGGGGAAGAACGTCAGGGCGGTGACCACGACGACGACGGCGAGGTGCATGCCGGCGAAGGTCGGGGTGCGGGTGGGCAGCGTGCCGGCCGTCGCGGCCGCGGGCTTCTGCACCGCGAAGGCCCCCGCGAGCGCCAGGACGAACAGCATGGGCAGGAACCGGCCGAGGTAGATCGCCAGTCCCAGCGCGATGTTGTAGAACGGCGTGTTCGCCGACAGCCCGGCGAAGGCCGACCCGTTGTTGTTCGCCGCCGAGGCGAAGGCGTAGAGCATCTCGGTCAGCCCGTGCGGGCCGCTGTTGAGCAGCGCCGAGCGCGTGTCCGGGCTCGAGAGGGCGATCGCCGCACCGACGAGCAGGACGCCGGGGGTGACGAGGATGTAGAGCGCGGCGTAGGTGATCTCGCGCTGGCGGATCCCCTTGCCCAGGTACTCGGGGGTGCGCCCCACCATGAGCCCGGCGACGAACACCGTGATGATCGCCAGGACGAGCATCCCGTAGAGGCCGGAACCGACCCCGCCGGGCGTGACCTCACCCATCATCATGTTGAGCATCACCATGCCCCCGCCGAGGGCGGTGTAGCTGTCGTGGAACGAGTTCACCGCCCCGGTCGACGTGGACGTCGTCGCGGTCGCGAACAGCGCGGACGCCCACTCCCCGAACCGGCTCTCCTTGCCCTCCAGGGCCGCGCCCACCGCCTGCGGGACGGTGCCGAGCGCGTGCGTCTCGGCCCAGGTCGTCACGGCCAGCGAGACGCCGAAGACGGCGCCCATGACCGACAGGACCGCCAGGCCCTGCTTCCGGTCGCCGACCATCGTGCCGAACGTGCGCGGCAGGGAGAACGGGATGACGAGGATCAGGAAGACCTCGAACAGGTTGCTGAACGCGTTCGGGTTCTCGAACGGGTGCGCGGAGTTCGCGTTGAAGAACCCGCCCCCGTTCGTGCCGAGTTCCTTGATGACCTCTTGCGAGGCGATCGGGCCCCCGACGATGGTCTGCGAGCCACCGGCCAGCGTGGTGTAGGTGGTGTCACCCGCGAAGTTCTGCACGACCCCCGTGAGCAGCAGGACGACGGCCCCGACGATCGACAGGGGCAGCAGGATGCGCAGCGTCCCCCGGGTGAGGTCGACCCAGAAGTTGCCGATCGTCCCCGAACCGCGCGAGACCAGGCCGCGGACGAGCGCCACCGCGACCGCGAGCCCGACCGCCGCCGACAGGAAGTTCTGGACCGTCAGCCCCGCCATCTGGGCGAGGTGCCCGAGGGCCGCCTCGCCGGAGTACGACTGCCAGTTCGTGTTGCCCACGAACGACACGGCCGTGTTCCACGCCTGCGTCGCCTCCATCCGGGGCCGGCCCAGGGACAGCGGCAGGACGTTCTGGACGCGCAGCAACGCGTAGAGGAAGAGGATCGAGACGGTCGAGAACGCCAGGACGGACAGGGCGTAGGTCGGCCAGCGGGTGTCGGCGTCGCCGTCGACGCGCAGGATCCGGTAGAACCCGCGCTCGACGCGCAGGTGCCGCGTGCTCGTGAACGTGCGGGCCATGAAGTCGCCGAGCGGGACGTGCACCGCGGCGAGCAGGACGATGAGCAGGCCGATCTGGAGCAGGCCGGCCGTGGTGTCGGTCATCTGTGGGTTCTCCGTCAGAACTTCTCGGGGCGCAGCAGCGCGTACAGCAGGTAGCCGGCGATCACGACGGCGAGCACGAGGCCCACCGCCGCCGATGCGGTCACCGGCGCTCCAGCGAGCGCACCAGCAGGGCGCAGACCGCGGCGAGGGCGAGGGTCAGGGCGACGAACCCGACGTCGAGCACGGGAACTCCAGGGTGAGGGCGGGACGAACCCCACCACCACAGCACCGCGGGCATCCTCCACCGCCCGTCCTGACGCGTCCTTGACGCCGACCGGCGTCCTCGTTGACGCCTTCCTGACGGGTGGCTCAGCCCTTCGGGGCGAAGTCCCGCGGACGGAACCGGCCCTCGTGCAGCCGGCCCTCGATGTCCTCCAGGCTGTGGCCGGTCAGCTCCGGCATGCGCTTGAACAGGAAGACGAAGGCCGCGATGTTGAAGGCCGCGTACAGCCAGAAGGTCTGCCCGGTGCCGATGGTGTCGATGACGCTCAGCAGGGTCAGCGTGATGAGCAGGTTGGTGCCCCACAGGGCGGCGGACTGGGCGGCGGCCCCGGCCGAGCGGACGGCGAGCGGGTAGATCTCCGAGCCGGTCAGCCAGCCCATGAGCTGGATCCCGCCGGCCGTGAAGGCCATGAACACCACGAGGGTGGCGATGATCCACGGCACCTGGGCCTTGCCGCTGTGGCCGGTGACGAAGAACGTGCCGAGCACCACCATGGCCAGCGCGGCGCCCGGCAGCGTGATGAGCGTCAGGCGGCGGCGGCCGACCCGGTCGATGATCGCCAGGCCCACGAGCTGGGCGAGCAGGTAGGTCGCCCCCAGGGCCACCGAGACCCGCAGCGCCGTCGAGTCCGGGAAGCCGTTGTCGGTGAGGATCGTCGGGGAGTAGTAGACGATCATCTCGATGCCGGACAGCTGGGTGAACACCGCGAGTCCGCAGCCGACGACGACCGCCGGCCGGACCCAGCCCTCGCGCCAGCCCCGCCACCCGCGGGTGCTGGACCGGCTCTCCTCGTGGACCAGCCCGCCGATCTCCGCCAGTTCCGCGTCGACGTCTGCGCCGCCGGGTCGGACCCTCTCCAGCGAGGTGCGCGCGTCGTCCTCGCGGTCGGCCTTGAGCAGCCAGCGCGGGCTCTCGGGCAGCCGCAGCATGAGGACGAGCATCACCGCGGCCGGCACGGCGGCCGCCCCGATCGAGACCCGCCAGTCGACGGCCTCGCTGGCCCCGACGATCGTGGCGACGAGGATGCCGACCCCGATGGCGATCTGGAAGCACAGGACCAGCCGACCCCGGTAGGCCGTCGGCGAGAGCTCCGCCACGTACGTGGGGGCGGTCTGCGTCGCCCCGCCCACGGCGAAACCGAGCACCACCCGGGCCAGGGACAGCAGTTCGGGGTTCGGGGCGAAGGCGGCGCCCAGGGTGCCGACGACGAACACGACGGCGACCACGAGCAGGGTCCCGCGTCGCCCCCGGCGCTCGCTGAGCCGGCTGCACGTCAGCGCCCCCACGACCGCGCCGGCGAGGATGGAGGCCGCGATGACCTGTTCCCAGCCGTTGCCGATGTCGAAGTCCTCCCCGATCTGCAGCAGCGCGCCGGAGATGATCCCGGTGTCGTACCCGTAGAGCAGGCCGGAGACGGCCGAGACCAGCGCCACGACGACGACGGCACCGGTCAGCTCCCCTCCCCGCGTCGCCTCGGAGGTGTGAGCTGCGCCACGGGACCGGTCCACGTTCCCGACCCAAGCACCGCTACGCCGACCGCGCCCGCCGGAACCGTCGCCCGGTCCCTGACGCCTCACCCCCTGCCCCGCAGCGGTCGCCTCCTCCTGTCCGGAGTCGTCCTCGTCGTCCTGGCCGTCGTCTGCGACGCAGCCGGGCTGCGCGGTGCGGCCGCCACGGTCCTGTTCCTCGGCGCGGTGCTGGCCGGGTCGCTGCACTCCCGACCGGCGTTCGCCCTCCTCACGGCGGCCACGACGGGGTCCTGCGCCTCGGTGGCGGGCGCTGGCAGGAGCTGCTGCTGTTCGCGGTCGCCGCGCTGCTGACCTGCGTCACCCACCGCGGTCGGCGCACGGTTCGTCCACAGGAGCCCGGAGGGCGGACCGCGCGCAGCACGTAGGCTGCGCGGGTGCTCGTCGTCCACGGCCTCTGGACCCGCGAGCAGCGGTTGGCCCTGTGGGTCGAGGCGCCCCGCCGCCGCCCCGGACCGGCACGCCCCGCCGACCTCGCGGCACTGCCCCGGACCTGGGACGCCCTGATCTCAGCGCTGGCCTCCCCGGTCACCGGCACGCTCCCGGTCTCGTT
This sequence comes from Kineococcus endophyticus, assembly GCF_040796495.1. Taxonomy (NCBI): domain Bacteria; kingdom Bacillati; phylum Actinomycetota; class Actinomycetes; order Kineosporiales; family Kineosporiaceae; genus Kineococcus; species Kineococcus endophyticus. The sequence continues at coordinate 122,569 of NZ_JBFNQN010000014.1, forward strand.
GCCCTGCACACCGTCCGGCCGGCCCGCGGCCTCCACGGGGCGACCCCGCACGGACCTGCGGCTGCTGCCGGTCGACCTGGACGTCGTCGAGCTGACCGGCGAGCGGGCCGTGACGCTGCTCTTGGAACTCAGCGCGCCGGCCGGGGACGGGGTGCGCCTGTCCGACGGGCTGGCCTGGCTCGTGCACGTGGCCGCGGGGGCCCGCCGGGCCGTCGACGCCGGACACGTGGTGCCGGACCTCGCGCCCGCGGGTGACCGGGGGTTCACCGCGCGCTGGGTCCCCGCCCCCGACCGCGCCGTCGGACGGTGGCGCACCGCGGTGGCCCAGGCGTGCCCGCCCGTGCTGCGGGCCGAACGCTCCCACCGTGGTCCCGCGCACGGGCCGCCACAGGCCCTGGACCTGCTCGACGACCTGTGCGGGGTCGTCGTCGACGTCCTCGTCGCGGCCCGCACGGCCCACGTCGTGCCGCACGACCTGCCCGACGGCGCGAGCGCACGCGCGTGGATCGGCGCGCTGCGCACGGGCGAGCCCCTGCGCGGGGAGGGCTGGGCCGCCCTGTCGCGCCGCGTCCGGGAGTGGCAGCGCAGCGGTGAGGACGCCGGGTACGACGTGCTGCTGCGCGTCGTCGAACCCGAACCGTGGGAGGACGTCCCCGCGCACCTGGCCGACGGGCATCTCGACGGGGACGACTCCCCCGAAGCTCCCGACCAGAGCTGGCGGTTGCAGGTGCGCTTGCGGCCGCTGGACGACCCGAGCCTCGTGCTGACGCTCGAGGAGGCGCGCACCGAGACGCGCGCGGGCGGTTCGGCGGCTGGTGAGGACCCGCTCCTGGTCCTGCTCACGGGCGCCGCCCGGGCCGGCGCGGCGCACCCGCCGCTCAAGCGGCTGCTCAGCGGACGGGCCGACGCCGCCGCGCAGGACGGCGTGGACCTGACGATCGAGGAACTGCTCGACCTCGTCGAGCAGGGTGGTCCGCGCCTGACCGCGGCCGGCGTCGCGCTGCAGCTCCCGCGGCACTGGACGAAGAAGGCCCTGACGTTCTCGCTGTCGGCGTCGGCGTCCCAGCCGGGCGCCATCACCGACCCGCAGGTGCGCAAGGACGACCTGCTCGACTTCCGCTGGCAGGCGGCCCTCGGCGACTCCCCCGTCACCGAGGCCGAACTCCTCGCCCTCGCGGCGTCGAAGTCGTCCCTCGTGCGGTTCCGCGGTGAGTGGGTCCAGGTGGACCCCGAGGCGCTCGCGCGCAGCGCCCGGTTCCTGCGCACGCGGGGCAACGGCAAGGCGTCGCTGCTCGACGTGCTGGCCACCGTCGGCACCGGCAAGGACCTCCCCGGTCCGGTGACGTCGGTCGACGCGCGCGGGGTGCTCGGCGACGTGCTGTCCGGGCAGGCGGCGGAGCGGCTGCCGGAACTGCCCGACCCGCCCGGGCTGCACGCCGTCCTGCGGCCCTACCAGCGGCGGGGGTTGACCTGGCTGGCGACGATGTCCCGCCTCGGGCTCGGCGCCGTCCTCGCCGACGACATGGGACTGGGCAAGACGCTGCAGCTGCTGGCGCTGCTCGCGCACGAACGCGGCGACGAGCCCGGGCCCACGTTGCTCGTGTGCCCGATGTCGGTCGTCGGCAACTGGGCCGCCGAGGCCGCGAAGTTCGCCCCCGACCTGCGCGTCCACGTCCACCACGGGACGGGACGGCCCCGCGGCGCGGAGTTCACGGCGCTCGTCGCGCAGCGCGACCTCGTGGTCACCACGTACGGCCTCCTGGTGCGCGACGTCGCCGACCTCGCGGCGGCCGACTGGCACCGCGTCGCCCTCGACGAGGCCCAGTACGTCAAGAACGCCGCCACCCGGCAGGCCCGCGCCGTGCGGGCCGTGGGGTCCCGGCACCGCGTCGCCCTGACCGGGACGCCGGTGGAGAACCGGCTCGAGGACCTGCGGGCCGTCCTGGACGCGACGAACCCCGGACTGCTCGGCAGCGCCGCGACGTTCCGCGACCGGTTCGCCGTCCCCATCGAGAAGCTCGGTCACGCCGAACCCGCCGAACGCCTCGCCCTCGTGACGCGGCCGTTCGTCCTGCGCCGGGTCAAGACGGACCCCGCCGTCGCCGGCGACCTGCCCGAGAAGATCGAGATGACGGTGCGGGCCAACCTCACCCCGGAGCAGGCGGCGCTGTACCGGCGCGCCGTCGACGACCTCACCGAACGACTGCAGGACAAGGACTCCGACCCCGGTGGCCTGTCCCGGCGCGGGCTGATCCTCGCCGCCCTCACCCGGCTGAAGCAGATCTGCAACCACCCCGCGCACTACCTCGGGGACTCCTCCGGGGTCCTGCACCGCGGCCGGCACCGCTCGGGGAAGCTGCAATTGCTGGACGACATCGTCACCTCGGCGCGGTCGGAGGGCGAGAAGGTCCTGTGCTTCACGCAGTTCGCCGAGTTCGGCCACCTGCTCGGCCCGCACCTGGCCGGGCTCACGGGCGAACCGGTCCCGTTCCTGCACGGCGGGGTGAGCCGGCGAGGTCGCGACGCCATGGTCGCGGAGTTCGCCGAGGCCGACGGTCCGGGTGTCATGCTGCTGTCCCTCAAGGCCGGCGGGACGGGTCTGAACCTGGTGGCCGCCAACCACGTCGTGCACGTGGACCGCTGGTGGAACCCGGCGGTGGAGGACCAGGCGACCGACCGGGCGTTCCGCATCGGTCAGCGCCGGCAGGTGCAGGTCCGCAAGCTCGTCAGCGTGGGCACCGTGGAGGAACGGGTGGACGCCGTCATCAGCCGCAAGCGCGACCTCGCCGACCGCGTCGTCGGCAGCGGCGAGGGCTGGATCACCGACCTGGACACCGACGCGCTGCGGGAACTGCTGCGGCTCGGCGACGACGCGGTGGGTGAGTGATGGCCCCCTCGCGGCCCTTCTCCGAGTACGGCAGGCGACGTCCCGGCGGCGGGGCGAAGCTGCGGTCCCAGCGCGGGCGCATCGCGCAGAACTGGTGGTCGCAACGCTTCGTCGACGCCGTCGAACGCGGCGGCGACCGCGGCCGCCTGCAGCGCGGCCGCACCTACGCCCGCGCCGGTCAGGTCGTCGAACTGCGGCCGCGCCCCGGCGCCGTCGGGGCCCGCGTGCAGGGCTCCCGTCCACGGCCCTACCTCGTGGAGGTCACCGTGCGGCGCTGGACCGCCGCCGAGGTGGACGCCGTCGTGGCGACCGTGGTGGAGAACCCCCTGCTGCTCGCCCCGCTGTTCTCCGGCGACGTCCCGCCCGGTCTGGTGGACCTCCTCGCCGGCATCGGCGTGGAACTCCTGCCCACCGACGCCGAGGTCACCTACGACTGCAGCTGCCCCGACGACGGCGAACCCTGCAAGCACGCCGCCGCCGTCGTCTACGCCCTGGCCGAGCAGCTCGACGCCACCCCGGCGACGACGCTCACCCTGCGCGGGGTGGAACTGCCGGAGCTGTTGCGCCGCATCACCGACGCGGCCTCCGGGCCCTCGGACCCCGTCGAGGACCTCGCGGTGCACGTCACCTCGTTCCACCGGCTCGCCGGTGACCTGCCCGACCTCGGGCTGCGCGACCGGGTGCCGGGGCGGACCGTCGCCGACGACCTCGACGAGCTCGTCCTCGGTCCGGGTGCGGCGGGCACCGCGGACGCGCTGCGACCCTGGTACGTCGCGCTCGCGCAGGGTGTGGAGGACCGGCGCAGGGGTCAGTCGCGGGCGTAGCGCGCCACGAAGCGGCGCCACACCTGCGGAGCGAACGGGGCCGTCGTCGTGCGCAGGCGGGCCGCGAGGGCGTCGAACTCCGACGGCTCGAAGTAGCCCTCGTCGCGGTACACCCCGCAGCGCTCGACGAAACCTTCCGCGTCGAGCTCGGGGTGGAACTGGGTGGCGTAGACGTTGCGCCCCACCCGGAACGCCTGGACGGGGCACGGCCCGGACGTGGCGAGCAGCACCGCGCCGGGCGGGGTGGCGTGCAGCGCCTCCTTGTGCCCGACGTAGGCGTCGAACACCTCCGGCAGCCCGCCGAAGACCGGGTCCCGGCGGCCGGCGGCGGTCAGTTCGACGGGCACCGTGCCGACGGGTTCGCCGTGCTCGCGGTCGACCGTCCCCCCCTGGTGGACGCCGAGGGTCCCGATCCCGTAGCAGGCGCCGAGGAAGGGCAGGTCGCGAGCGACGACCTCGTCGAGCAGGGCGGACAGTTCCGCCTCGACCCGGTGCTGGGCCGGGGACTTCGCCGTGTCCGGGTCGGACGTGCAGTACGGGCTGCCGCCGAGGACGACGCCGGAGAACGCGTCGAGGTCCAGCTCGGGCAGCGGGTCGCGTTCGAGCCGGACCCGTTCCAGCTCACCGGGTCCCAGCCCGCCCTCGCGGACGAAGGCGGCGACCTCGGACGCGGCCACCACGTCGTCCTCGCGGGTGGCCAGCAGCAGGAACGGCTTCACCCGCGCACCCTAACGAGCAGGTGGGCGGCGCGCGGGTGGAGCCGCCCGGTTCAGGGCTGGACGTCGAAGTCGACGTCGACCGGGGTGCTCACGGAGGCGACCTCGGTCCCGGGGCCGGTGCTGGTCGGGGCGTACCGCGTGGTGCGGACCGAGGAGGCCGCGAACCTTGTGAACTGAGCCGTCTGCCCTGCGGCGCAGGTGATCGGCAGACCGCCCTGGTAGGCGTAGAGGACCTGGGAGAAGCTCACTCCGGTGCGCACCCTCGTCGCCCCCGCGGGGACGGAGGCGAGGCCACCCGTCCACTTGGTGCTGGCGAACGTGTCGTTGCCGACCGTCCAAGCCCCCAGGAGGCGTTCCGTGCCGTCGACGAGGACGCCGTCGGTGTCCGTGCACCCGGCGAACAGGTCACCCGTCACCGACGTCGCCGACAGGGACGGCACCGGCAGCGGCGCCACCGAGGCGACGACGTCCCGCCCCTGCACGCGGTTCGCGATGCCCGCCGCCACCGAGAACGTGGTGTCGAGCGTGTTGTTGCCCTCGTTCGACTCCCGGATGCGCGCGGCGTCGTCGACGAAGGCCCGCAGGCGGTGCGTGCCCGCCGTCGCCGTCCAGGTCGCCGATCCCGAGGGGCCGCCGACCGCAGCGAGGGTGACGGAGCTCCCGGGCGCGAGGGAGTCGGTGAACTGGTCCGACCAGGTGACGAGTCGGCCGTCGACCTGGAACCCGATCCCGCTGATCGTCCCCGCGGGGGTGGGCGCGCTCCCCCGGTTCTGGATCGTCACCCCGAAGCGGACCTGCTGGCCCCCAACCGTTCCCGGCGGCAGGGCCACCGCCGTCACCACGAGGTCCGGCGCCGGCGGAGCCGCGCTGACGGCTCCCGCCCCGGCCACCGAACCCACCACGACCGCACCCGCCGCCAGCGCGCGGACAGCCTTCGACCAGCTCATGTGATCCCCCCGGACCCGTCGTTCCCGGCGCGACCCCCCGTCGCGCGAGGCTCACCGTAGACCCACGACTGGGCCGAACGGGTGAGTTCCGGCAGATCCGGTGCGGGACCTCAGACGGGCACGATCTCCGGGGCCTGCAGGCGCACCGCGTCGGCGGAGGCGTCGTCCGGCTGCTCCTGCGAGGCGCGCTCGGCGGCCACCCGCTCGAGGTAGGTCTTGACCTCCGTCGCGCGTTCCTCCTCGCTCCAGCCCAGCGGCCCGGCCATGAGGTCGGCGGCCAGCTCGGCCGACTTCGTGCCGCGGTCGTAGGTCTCGATGGAGATGCGGGTCCGCCGGGCCAGGACGTCGTCGAGGTGACGGGCCCCCTCGTGCGTCACGGCGTAGACGACCTCGGCCTTCAGGTAGTCGTCGGCGTGCGGCAGCACCTCGCCCAGCGTCGGGTCCTGCGCGACGAGCGCGAGCACCTCGTCGATCGCCGAGCCGTACCGGTTGAGCAGGTGCTCGACGTGGTCGACGTGGATCCCGGCGCGCGCCGCCAGACCGTGCCGCTGGTTCCACATCGCGTGGTAGCCCTCGGCGCCGACCATCGGGACGTTCTCGGTGGTCGAGGCGGGCACGCGCCCGTCCAGACCCTCCACGGCCACGTCGACGGCGTCCTTGGCCATGACCCGGTAGGTCGTGTACTTCCCGCCGGCCACGACGACCAGGCCCGGCACGGGGTGACCGACGACGTGCTCCCGGGACAGCTTGGAGGTCGACTCCGACTCCCCCGACAGCAGCGGGCGCAGCCCGGCGTAGACGCCCTCGACGTCCTCGCGCGTCAGCGGGGACTTCAGGACGGCGTTGGCGTGCTCGAGGACGTAGTCGATGTCGGCGCTGGTCGCGGCGGGGTGCGCCTTGTCCATCGTCCAGTCGGTGTCGGTCGTCCCGATGATCCAGTGCCGGCCCCACGGGATGATGAACAGGACGGACTTCTCGGTGCGCAGGATCAGCCCGGTCTTGGACTGGATCCGGTCGCGCGGCACGACGAGGTGGATGCCCTTGGAGGCGCGCACCTTGAACTGGCCGCGGGCGTTGACGAGTTCCTGCGTCTCGTCGGTCCACACCCCGGTCGCGTTGATGACCTGCTTGGTGCGGACGCGGATCTCCCGGCCGGACTCGAGGTCGACGAGGACCGCCCCGACGACGCGCTCGCCCTCGCGGACGAACTCCTTGACCCGCGTGCGGTTGGCGATGAGCGCGCCGTACGTGGCCGCCGTGCGGGCGATCGTCATGGTGTGGCGGGCGTCGTCCACCTGGCCGTCGTAGTACTGGATCGCCCCGACCATGGCGTCCTTGCGGATGCCGGGGGCCTCCTTCTGCACGCCCTTGCGGGTCAGGTGCCGGTGCAGCGGGAAACCCTTGTTGTTCCCGCTGGACAGCGCCATGCCGTCGTACAGCGCGATGCCGGACCCCACGTAGGGACGTTCGGCGAAACGCTTGGACAGCGGGTAGAGGAACGGCACGGGCTTGACCAGGTGCGGCGCGAGCTTGTTGCGCAGCAGACCGCGTTCGGACAGCGCCTCGTGCACCAGGGCGAAGTCGAGCATCTCCAGGTAGCGCAGACCGCCGTGGATGAGCTTGCTGGACCGGCTCGAGGTGCCCGAGGCCCAGTCGCGCGCCTCCACCATCGCGGTGCGCAGCCCGCGCGTCACCGCGTCCAGCGCGGCCCCCGTCCCGACGACCCCGCCCCCGATGACGAGGACGTCGAGTTCACCTTCCGCCATCTCGCGCAGCGCGTCGTCCCGTGCCTGCGGTGACAGTGCCTTGATCTCCACGTCCTGCTCCTCAGCTTCTTCCGTACCGGATCGAGTGGTGCGACTGGTGCTCGTCCATGGTGGGCGCCGGGCGCGCTCCACGCGCGCCCGGCGCCGCCGGAGAGGGTGTCGTCAGTCGACGTCCACCCAGTTCAACGTCCGCTCGACGGCTTTCTTCCAGCCGCCGTAGCCGTCGGTGCGCTGCTGCTCGTCCCACGTGGGCTCCCAGCGGGCGCCCTCGTTCCAGTTCTCGCGCAGCTCGTCCAGGCTCTTCCAGAAACCGACCGCCAGACCCGCCGCGTAGGCCGCCCCGAGGGCCGTGGTCTCGGCCACGACGGGCTTGGAGACGGGGACGCCGAGGATGTCGGCCTGCAGCTGCATGCACAGCGTGTTCGCCGTGATGCCGCCGTCGACCTTGAGCACCTCGACGGCCACACCGGAGTCGGACGACATGGCCTCGGTCACGTCGCGGCTCTGGTAGCAGATCGACTCCAGGGTGGCCCGGGCGATGTGCGCGTTGGTGTTGTAGCGCGAGAGGCCGACGATCGCGCCGCGGGCGTCGGAGCGCCAGTAGGGCGCGAACAGGCCCGAGAACGCCGGGACGAAGTAGCACCCGCCGGAGTCCTCGACCTGGCGGGCCAGGGACTCGGACTCGCCCGCACCGGAGATGATGCCGAGCTGGTCGCGCAGCCACTGCACGGCCGAACCGGTGACCGCGATCGACCCCTCGAGGGCGTAGACCGGCTTCTCGTCGTTGAACTGGTAGCAGACCGTGGTCAGCAGCCCGGCCTTGGAGCGGACCAGTTCCTCACCGGTGTTCAGCAGCATGAAGTTGCCGGTGCCGTAGGTGTTCTTGGCCATGCCCGGGTCGAAGCAGACCTGGCCGACCATGGCCGCCTGCTGGTCACCGAGGATGCCCGTCAGCTTGACCTCCCCGCCGAGCGGACCGGTCTCCAGCGTCGTGCCGTAGCCCTCGGTGTACGAGGAGGGCTTGATCTCGGGGAGCATCGCCCGCGGGATGCCGAAGATCTCCAGCAGTTCGTCGTCCCACTGGCAGGTCTCGAGGTCCATGAGCATGGTGCGGCTGGCGTTCGTCACGTCGGTGACGTGGACGCCGCCGCGCGGACCGCCGGTCAGGTTCCAGATGAGCCAGGAGTCGGTGTTCCCGAAGATCGCGTCGCCGGCCTCGGCCGCCTCGCGCACCCCGTCGACGTTCTCGAGGATCCACTGGATCTTGCCGCCGGAGAAGTACGTGGCCGGCGGCAGACCGGCCTTCTGCCGGATCTTCTGGCCGCGCTCGTCGCGATCGAGCGCGGAGGCGATGCGGTCGGTGCGGGTGTCCTGCCACACGATCGCGTTGTAGTACGGGCGTCCGGTGTTCTTGTTCCACACGACGGCCGTCTCGCGCTGGTTGGTGATGCCCAGCGCCGCGAGGTCCTTGGCCGTCAGGTTCGCCTGGCGCAGACCGCTCTGGATGACCGAGCTCGTCCGCTCCCAGATCTCGATCGGGTCGTGCTCGACCCAGCCCGGCTTGGGCATGATCTGGGTGTGCTCGAGCTGGTACTTGGCGACCTCGTTGCCGCCGTGGTCGAAGACCATGAACCGGCTGGACGTGGTGCCCTGGTCGACGGCGCCGACGTACCGGGGGCCGTTCGTGCTGTCTGCCATGTCGTGGATTCCGTTCTCTGCGTCGAGTGGGACGGGTCTGGAGACGTGCCGGGGGGAGGGTTTCAGTCGTCGGTGCGGACGCGGCCCTCGGGCTCGGCCGCGGCCGGGTCGGGCAGGTGCCGTTCGACGAGCACCTTGTACAGGCCGCCGCCGACGAGCCCGCCGAGGACGGGGGCGACGATCGGGACCCAGAAGTAGAAGGCTCCGCCGGGTTCGCGCATCGCCGTGGAGTAGCCGCTCACGAAGGACGCCAGGCGCGGGCCGAAGTCGCGGGCCGGGTTGATGGCGTACCCGGCGTTGGAACCCCAGGCCATGCCGATCCCGACGACGACGAGGCCGACGATGAAGGGGGCCAGGTTCGCCCCGGGCGGCATCGCCTTGGTCTGGCTGATGGCGAAGATGAGGAACACGAGGATCGCGGTGCCGACGACCTGGTCGAGGAAGGCCGTGCCGATCGAGACGTTCTCCCCGGGCAGCGTCGAGAAGATGCCCTGGGTCGTGTACGTGTGCCCGGGGTCGAGGGCGTCGATGGCGTCCGCGTAGGTCCAGCGGACGACGAGCGCGGCCACGAAGGCGCCGAGGAACTGGGCGAGGCTGTAGGGCAGGACCTTCTTCCAGGAGAAGCCCTGGAAGACGGCGAGCGCGATGGTCACCGCCGGGTTCAGGTGCGCGCCCGTCGTGCGGCCGGCGACGTAGATGCCCATCGTCACGCCCAGGCCCCAGGCCCAGTGGATGGAGTCGTCACCGCCGTTCTTGCCCGCCACGACCTGGGCGACGACGCCCACGCCGAACAGGATGAGGATGGCGGTGCCGGCGAACTCGGCGAGCAGCTCGCCGGCGAGGGTCGGTGTGCGGGGCACGGCGCGCGCAGGCGCCGTGGCCGGCGAGGAACTGCTGTGGGACATGTGAACTCCACGTTGAGTCGAGTGGTGGGGCTGTCGTTCCGCCTCCTTGCCGTGCTCGTGAAGGTAGGCAGGCCCGGAAGTCCCGTCAACGCCGCGAGTTCGACGATGTCGAACGATCCGCACTGCGGCCGAGGTCACCGGTGCTGACGTTGAGTCACCGTTCACCCGGACGGCTCAAGGTGGGGACGCGACCTGCCGATGACGCGACCATGACGACGCTGGACACCCGGCCGGACGCGCGCCCGGACCTGCGCCCCGACCCCCTCGGGGTGGTCCTGGGCCGCGGGCTGCTGCGCACCGTGCTCCAGCCCGTCCACGACGCCGTCACCGGGGCCGGCGTGGCCGTCGAGGCGCTGCTGCGCGGCCCGGCCGACTCCGCGCTCGCCTCCCCCGCCCACCTGTTCCGCGCCGCGGCCGCCACCGGGCGCACCGCCGAGCTCGACCGGGCCGCCCGCGACACCGCCCTGGCCGCCCTCGCCGGCGTCCTCCCCGCGGCGCCGCGCACGGTCTTCCTCAACACCTCCCTGGAGGGGTTCACCGACGCCCCGGACGTGCCGCCCGGCCTGCAGGTCGTCGTCGACGTCTCGGCCCGCAGCCTCCTGCGCGCCCCCGGTCCGACGGTCCGCCTGCTCCGCCGCGTCCGCGCCCTCGGACTGCCGGTGGCGCTCGACGACCTCGGCGCCGACGTCGACGTGACGGCGCTGCTGACCGTCGTGCGGCCCGAGGTGGTCAAGCTCGACCTCCGTCGCCTGGCCCGCCGGCCCGCCGACGAGGTGGCCGCCCTGGCCGGGTCCGTCGGCGCGCACACCGCCCGCACCGGCGCCCTCGTGCTGGTCGAGTCGGTCGAGGACGAGGACGACCGGCGCAGCGCCCTGGCCCTGGGGGCCGACCTCGTGCAGGGGTGGGGCGTCGCCCACCCGGTCCGGCCCGAGGACCTGCCCGCCACCGGGACGCTCGTCCTGCCCACCCCCGCCCGGCCGGCGGTCCCCTGGCGCTCGGCCCCCTCCCGGACCGTGCCGGTCGCCGTCGCAGACGCGGCCCTGGCGCACCTGCGGTTGCGGACCCGCCGCCGGCAGGACCCGGTGGCCCTGGTGTCCCTCGGCGGTCCCGCCGCCCGGAGGTCGGCGGCCGACCTGGGCCGGGTCGCCGTGCGCGCCCACGCCGACCTCGACGGCCACGGGCTCGCCGTCCTGGGTCCGGACGCGGCCTGCGTCGTGCTCGCCCGGCCGGGCCGCACCCTCGCCGAGCGCGAGCTGCTCGTGAGCCACGACCCGGACCTCGTCGCCGACCTCGTCGGCGACGTCCTGGCGGACGAGCGGACCCCGGCCCGGGAGAGCGTGGACGCCGCGGAGGCGAGCCCCCGGCACCCCACGCTCACCGACGTCGTGGCGCAGGCCCTCGAAGCCGACCGGGCGACCGGCACCGGCACCGGGCTGCTCCTCGTCGGCGTCGACGGCACCTGCCGGCGCGGGGGTCGGGAGGCCGTGGTGCGCCGGATGCGGCGCGCGGTCCGCTCGGTGGACCGCTGGCTGCCGCTGGGTCCGGACCTCTTCGCGGTGCTGCTGACGGGGCTGCCACGGGCCGGCAGCGAGGGCGTCGTCGAGCGCGTCGCGGACGCCCTGCTGCTGGCCGTGGAGCTGGCCGTGGACGACCACCCGACGATGTCGGTGAGCATCGGGGCGAGCCTGGCGCCCGTGCGCGCCGTGACCGCCGCGGAGGCCCACCGCCAGGCGTCCGCCGCCCTGGAATCGGCACGTGGTGCCGGAGGCGGCTGCGCGCGCATCTGGCCCGTCTGACAAGCTCGTCCCCGACGGGTCGCTCGGACCCGGGGCCGCGGCGCCGCGGCCGTGGACGAGGGACTCGGTGGGGATGTCGGGGTACTTCGCGCTGCTGCGCGATCCGGTGGTGGCACGACCGTTCGTGGCCTCGGTGGTGGCGCGCATCCCCATCGCGACGGCTCCCCTGGGGCTCGTCCTGCTCGTGCGCACGGCCCGTGACAACTACACGCTCGCCGGGATCGTCACGGGCCTGTTCGCCGTGGGTCTGGCCGTCGGCTCGCCCCTGTGGGGCCGGGCGATGGACCGGATCGGTCAGCCCCGCGTGCTCATCCCGGCGGCGAGCGTCTCCGGCCTGTTCCTGCTGCTGCTCACCGGCGCGACGGTGTGGACGGCCGTGCCGGCGGCCGTCCTGCCGGTCCTGGCCGTGCTGGCCGGGGCGGCCTTCCCGCCGCTGAGCCCGGCGATGCGCTCGACGTGGCGCGTCGTCGTGACCTCCGAGCGCGGCCGGCGCCGCGGCTACGCCCTCGACGCCGCAGCCGTCGAGACGATCTTCGTCGGCGGGCCGCTGCTGCTCAGCGTGCTCCTGCTGCTCGGGGTCGCCCCGCTGCCGCTGCTCGTCACCGTCGTCCTGCTCGTGGGGGGCACCCTCGTCTACGCCCGCTCCCCCGGCGCCCGGCGGGTCCGCCCGCAACCGGTCGGCGCGGGCGGTCACGGGGCGGGGGCCGCCCTGCTGCACAGTCCCGGTTTCGTGCTGCTCCTGACCGTCATGGCCGTGATGAGCGTCGGCTTCGGCATCCTCGACGTGTCGATGGCGGGGCTGGCCGAGCACCTGCTGGGCTCGGCCGACCGGCTCGGCGTCCTCTTCGCCCCCATCGCCGGGGGGTCGGCGATCGGCGGGCTCCTCTACGGCAGCCGCGACTGGCGCAGCCCGGACCGGCGCCGGCTGCTCGTGACGCTGACGCTGTTCGGCAGCCTCCTGTTCACCGTGGCCTTCGCGGCCGGCGAGGGGATCCCCCTCGTGGTGCTGCTCGTGGTGCTCTTCTTCACCGGCCTCTTCATCTCCCCCAACCTCATCGCCGCCCAGGGTCTCGTCGACCTGCTCGCCCCGGGGCACCGCCTCGGGGAGGCCCAGGCCTGGTTGTCGACCGCCATCACGGCCGGGGCGGCGGTCGGCAACGCCGTCGCCGGGATCCTGCTGGACCTCGCCGGAGCGCGCACGGCGCTCGGCGTCGCGGCGACGGCCGTCGTCTCCGCCGCGGCCGTCTGCCTGCTGGCGCAGCGGACCTGGGCCGCCCGGCAGTCCGACCCCGTTCCCGTTCACTAGGCTCGCCCCCCGTGAGCAGCAGCCCGTCCTCCCGTCCCACCGCCCTCGTCACGGGGGCCACCGCCGGCCTCGGGGCGGCCTACGCGCGCTCACTCGCCCGTCGTGGGCACGACCTCGTCGTCGTCGCGCGCGACGTCGAGCGCCTGGAGTCGACCGCGAGCGCCCTGCGCACCGAGTTCGGGGTCGAGGTCGAGGTGCTGGCCGCGGACCTGTCCGACCGCGCGGCGCTGCAGCGGGTCGCCGACCGCGTGGGCAGCCGGGAGGCGCCCGTCGACGTCCTGGTCAACAACGCGGGGTTCGGTCTGCGGCAGCGCTTCGTCGACGGTGAGCCGGCCGACCACGAGCGCATGTTCGACGTGCTGTGCCGGGCCGTGATGGTCCTGTCGCGCGCGGCGACCGGCGCCATGGTCCCGCGCGGCAGGGGCCGCATCCTCAACGTGGGCTCGGTCGCCGGGCTGGTCCCGGGGGGCGGGCACTACTCGGCGGCCAAGGCCTACGTCATCGTGCTCACCGAGACGATGGCCGGGGAGCTGCGCGGGACGGGCGTGAGCGCGACGGTGGTCGAGCCGGGCTACGTGCGCACCGAGTTCCACGCCCGGTCGGGCATGTCCTCCGGCGGCACCTCGTCGCTGTCGAGCCGGATCTGGCTGGACATCGAGGACGTGGTGGACGCCTCCCTCGAGGACCTCTTCGCGGGCCGGCCCGTGAGCGTGCCGACGAAGCGGTGGAAGGCGGTCTCGGCCGTCCTCGACGTCGTGCCCCGCCGGGTGGTCAGCTCGGTGTGGAACCGGATGCCGTCGGGGGCCAAGCGCCGCCACCCGACCGCCGGCGAGTGATGGTTTCTAGAACTCAGACACGGAGCGTAGTCGAGGCGTAACGTAAAGGCATGAACGCAGCCGTCCCCGCCTCGGCTCCCGCGGAGACCTCTGACGTCCTGGGCGACGAGACCGCCCGGCTCGCCGCCCTCCGTGAGTACGTCGACGTCGCCGCCGCCCCACCCGCCGAACTGCAGGCCGTCGTCCGCCTCGCAGCCCGCCTGACGGGTCTGCCGAACGCGGTCGTCAACATCATCGACGAGCACCACCAGCGCCAGCTCGTGGCCGAGGGCTTCGACCCCGGGACCAGCGAGCGCGGGGAGTCGATGTGCTACTACGCGCTCGGCGCGGGCGGTCTCGTGCACGCCGCCGACGCCCGCCGCGACGTCCGGTGGGCGGCCCACCCCTGGGTCGACGGCACGCTCGGGCACGTGCGCAGCTACGCCGCGGCCCCCCTGCTCACCCCCGACCACCAAGCCCTCGGCACGCTGTGCGTCTTCGACGAGGCCGCGCCCCGGCAGCTGAGCGACGAGCAGCGGGCCGGGCTCGCGGACCTGGCGACCATGGTCGTCTCCCTCTTCGACCGCGAGCGCCGCGCCCGCCTCGTCGCCCGGCACGAGGAGGAGCTGCGCCTGGCCCGCGCCGCGGCCGAGACGGCCCGGGCCCTGCAGGAGGCGCTGCTGCCCCACGCGCTGCCCACCGGCGAGCGGGTGCGGGTGACCTCCCGCTACCTGCCGGGCACCGACGGCGCCGAGATCGGCGGGGACTTCTTCGACGCCATCCGCACCGACACGGCCTTCGTCCTCGTCATGGGCGACGTGCAGGGGCACAACTCGGCCGCCGCCGCGCTCATGGGCCGGGTGCGGACGGCGGTGCGGGCCTACGTCAGCGAGGGGCACGAACCCTCGGCCGTCCTGGAGCGGACGAACCGCCTGATGCAGTCCTTCGAGGGCGACCTGTTCGCCACGTGCTGCCTCCTCGCGCTCGACGAGCGGACCGGGGAGGTGGCGGTGGCCAGCGCCGGGCACCCGGCTCCCGTCGTCGCCGCCGGGGACGTCGGCGCCCTCGACGTCGACCCCGGTCCCCCGCTCGGGGTGCAGGAGGAGGCGACGTACCCGCAGAGCCGGCACCGCCTCACGGGGCCCAGCCGGCTGCTGCTGTACACCGACGGTCTCGTCGAGTGGCCCGGGCAGGGCGGCCAGGGGACACACGAGGCGACGGCCACGGGCGAGGCCGCGATGCGCCGCGCGCTGACCGACGGCCCCGGGGTGGACGCCGAGACGCTGGCCGACCGCCTGCTGGCGCCCGTGCGGGGCGGAGGCCACGACGACGCCGCCCTGCTCGTCGTCGACTACGACGGCCCCGCGCCCGGCACGCGGGAGAACCGGCTGGTGCTGCCCGCCGACACCCGTGCCGTGGGCGCGGCCCGCGACTGGCTGCGCACGACGCTGCACGCGTGGGAGCTGACCGGGACGGCCGACGAGGCCGAGCTCGTCGTCAGCGAACTGGTGACGAACGCGTTGCTGCACACCGGGTCCCCGACCGCACTGACCCTGCGGCACGAGGTGGCCGACCGGCTGCTGTGCGTAGGGGTGGAGGACGGTTCGACGCAGCACCCGCAGCCGCGCACCAGCGACGACGACGCCACGGGGGGCCGTGGGATGCACATCGTCCAGCTGCTGGCCCAGCGGTGGTGGGTGGCGCCGCGCGGCGACGGCAAGACGGTCTGGGCGGACCTGCTGGTGGCCTGACCCGTGGCTCAGCCGTCGGGGAGGGCCGGACGGTGCACGGTCGTGAACCCGACGAGCACGGCCCCGGCCGGCCCCACCGTGAGGCGCCGGCCGGTGCTGGTGCGCCACAGCCACTCCCCCAGCGGGGAGCGCCCCCGGTAGGTCACGCGGAACGGCGTGCCGACGGCGGCGGCCCGGTCGAAGGCCCGCTCGACGTTCGGGCGGTCGGCCGGGTGGACGTCGAGCATCAACCGCTCCGAGCCCACCGACTGCCGGCCCACCCCCAGGACCTCGCTGCCCCGCTCGTCGACGACGACGCGACCGGTGGCGGTGTCGAGCTGCCACGCGCCGGTCTGCTCGTCGGCGAACTGCGGGGTGCCCAACCAGTCGGACAGCGACGACAGCGCGATGGCGTCGCTGTGCACGACGAGCCCCGCCTCGCGGCCGTGGGCGTCGTCGATCGCCAGCGCGTCGACGATCCAGGCCAGCTCCGGGTCCGGCCCCGGGGGCGGTTCGTCACCCCACAGGTCCCGCAGGACCGCGAGGACCCGCTCGGCACGGCGGGAGCGGTCCTCGCGGTCGGACGGTCCGGGCACCTCAGTCGACGACGGCGCCGGGGTTGAGGTTGCGCCCCGGGTCCACACCGGCGAAGAGGGACCCCACGATCTTGGCCCCGGCGGCGGACAGGTCGTCCTCGATCCAGCGCTTGTGCTCCCGGCCCACGGCGTGGTGGTGCGACAGCGTCCCGCCGTTGTCGATGAAGGCCTGCTGGATGGCACCCTTGACGACGTCGTAGGCCTCGAGGCCGTCGCGGTCGGTCGGCGGCTGGAAGGCGAACGTGAAGTACTGGCACGCCCCGGAGTGGTAGCTGTGCGAGAGGTGGCAGAAGACGAAACCCTTGACGCCGACCTCGGCGAAGGCCTTGCCGGCCGCCGCCACGACGTTGTCGTGCACCGACTTCAGCGTCGCCCACGAGGAGGACGTCTCGGACACGTCGCCGTAGGCGCCGCGGTCGAGGATGAAGTCGCGGATGTAGGGGGTGTCGAACTTCTTCTGGTCGTACAGCTTGCCCGGGCCCGCGCCGACCCCGAAGCCGCCGTGCTTCTTGACGATCTCGCCCACGAGCGACTTGTTGCGCCGCACGTGCAGGGCCGAGCCCTCGAACCCGATGAACGACAGGCACATCTCCGACAGGTCGATGCCCTTGCGCTTGCTGGCGTACAGCTGCACGCCCTTGTTGAGCAGCTGCCCGAGGGTGCTGCCCTTCTTGGAGGTGGCCAGGGTGAACTGGGTCTCGTTCGCGTCGGAGACGCGCGTGATGCTCGGGGAGGCGTCGGAGGCGGCGATGTCGTGCATGGCCTTGAGCCCGCTGGCGTAGTCGGGGAAGAAGTAGGCCTGGATCTCGCGCTGCTCGGCCTGGCGGTGCACCTGCACGGTGGCCTCGGTGATGATCCCGAGCCGCCCCTCGCTGCCGAGCACCATCTCGCGCACACTCGGGCCCGCCGACTGGACGGGCACCTCGGCGGTGGCGACGATCCCGTGCGGGGTGACGACGCGGACGGCCCGGGTGATGTCGGCGATGTCGCCGAACCGGTCGGACTGCATCCCGGAGGACCGGGTCGCGATCCAGCCACCCAGCGTCGAGTGCTTGAAGCTGTCCGGGAAGTGCCCGATCGTCCAGCCGCGGGCGTTGAGCTGCTCCTCGAGGTCCGGGCCGAGCGCGCCGGCCTGGATGCGCGCCGTCTGCGACGTCTCGTCGAGGGAGAGCAGCAGACGCATCCGGCCCATGTCGAGGGAGACGACGGGCCGGGTCTCGTCGCGCGGGGCCTCCAGGGAGCCCACGATGTTGGAGCCGCCACCGAAGGGGATGAGGACGGCGTCGGACTCGAGGGCCACGCGCAGTGCGGCCTCCGTCTCGGCCTCGGTGCCGGGGTAGACGACGAGGTCGGGCAGCCGGCCGAAGTCACCGCGCCGGATGCGGACGAGGTCGCGCATGGACTTGCCGTAGGCGTGCACGACGCGGTCGAGGTCGTCGTCGTGGACGTGCTCCTGCCCCACGGCCTCGACGAAGGCCTTGCGCAGCGCGTCCGGGGCCTGCGACGGCGGCACCGTCAGCTCGGACAGCTGCGGCACCTGTGCGGGCGCGGCGTGGAAGTCGATGCCCGAGACGCGCTTGACGAACGGCGCCAGGTTCGGCTTGTCCTCGTGGTGGAAGGCGACGCCCTCCTGGCCCCAACCCCACCACTTCATGTGCTCGACCACGGAAACTCCCACCACTCGACGCGCTGTGCTCGGGCGGAGCCTACGCGTCGCCGCCGACACGGGGGGCGCGCCCGGCCCGTTGCGCCAGGAAGCGCACCGCGAGCCCGTACCCCTCGACGCCCAGGCCCGCCACGACACCGGTGGCGACGGGCGTGATGTAGGAGTGCCGGCGGAAGTCCTCGCGGGCGTGGACGTTGGACACGTGCAGCTCCACCAGGCCCGCGACGAGCTCGGCGCAGGCGTCGCGCAGGGCGACGGACGTGTGCGTCCAGCCCCCCGGGTTCAGCACCACGGGCTGCCGGGCGTCGGCGGCCGCGTGCACCCAGCCGATCATCTCGTGCTCGGCGTCGGTCTGGCGCAGCTCCACGCGCACCCCCAGCTCGGCGGCCAGCCGCTGCAGGCCGGCGTCGACGTCGGCGAGGGTGGTGGAGCCGTACACCTCCGGCTGCCGCTTGCCCAGGCGGCCGAGGTTGGGTCCGTTGAGGACCAGGATCGTCGGCGCGTCGTCGGCGGGGTGCTCGCTCACACGCGGACAGTACCGACCTGTGGACGACGGGAGGGCCGTGTCGGCGGTCGGTGCCACAGTGCCGTCCATGCCCGCCTCGCCCGCCATGCCCGCCATGCCCGCCATGCCCGCCTCGCCCGCCTCGCCCAGCCCCGCGACCTTCCGCTGCTTCGGCACCGGCGACGCCCTGTACGAGGCCTACCACGACACCGAGTGGGGCCACCCGGTCCGCGACGACCGCGGGTTGTTCGAGCGGGTCAGCCTCGAGGCGTTCCAGTCCGGGCTCAGCTGGATCACCGTCCTGCGCCGCCGCGAGACCTTCCGCGCGGCCTTCGACGGCTTCGACCCCGAGGTGGTGGCCGCCTACGGCGACGCCGACGTCGCCCGCCTGCTGGCCGACCCGGGCATCATCCGCAACCGCGCCAAGGTCGAGGCGACGGTCGCGAACGCCCGCGCCCTCCTCGCGCTGCAGGCCGCGGGCGGCAGCCTGACCGAGCTGTTCTGGTCCGCGGCCCCGGACCCGGCCCCGCCCGTCCCGCAGGGTCCGGGCGACGTCCCGGCCACCACCCCGGAGTCCGTGGCGCTGGCGAAGTCCCTGAAGGCGAAGGGGTTCCGGTTCGTCGGCCCGACGACGGCGTACGCCGCCATGCAGGCCTGTGGCGTCGTCGACGACCACCTGGGAGAGTGCCCGGCACGGGCCGCCGCGGAGCGCGCCCGGGCGGCGATCGAGGAGGTCCACGCGTGAGCAGCACCGTCCCGTGCCTGTGGTTCGACCGCGACGGCCTGGCCGCCGCCGAGCGCTACGTCGCGCTGTTCCCCGACTCGCGCGTCGTCTCGACCTCGCCGGGCGGGCCCGACGGGGCGCCGATGACGGTCTCGTTCGTCCTGGACGGGCGCGAGTGGACGATCATCAACGGCGGCCCGCACTTCCCGCAGACCGAGGCGTTCTCCGTGCAGGTCTCCTGCGCCGACCAGGCCGAGGTCGACCGGTACTGGGACGGCCTGCTGGCCGACGGCGGCGCCGAGGGGCAGTGCGGCTGGCTGAAGGACCGCTGGGGCGTGTCGTGGCAGATCGTCCCGACCCGGCTGCCGGAGCTGCTGTCGGACCCCGATCCCGAACGGGCGCAACGGGCCATGACCGCGATGCTCGGCATGCGGCGCCTCGTGGTCGCCGAGCTGGAGGCCGCGGCCGACGGGGGTGCGTGAACGGTCCCGTCCGAGAGTGACAGAATCGTGGAGAAGCGGGAGCCCCGTCCCGGCGAGCCACAGACAAGAGGTGCCACACATGGTCGATCGACAGCGAGTCGTCATCGTCGGAGGTGGCTTCACCGGCCTGTACGCCGGCAAGAAGCTCGAGAAGCTCCTCCCGGCCTCCGCGGCAGAGCTGGTGATCGTCAGCCCGACTGACCACCTCACCTACAGCCCCCTGCTGCCGGACGTGACCGCGTCCGTCATCGAGCCCCGCCACGTCGCCGTGTCGCTGCGGCAGGCGCTGCCGCGCCACAAGCTCGTCGTGGGCCACACCACCTCGGTCGACCCCGAGGCGAAGACCATCACGATCTCCAAGTCCGAGCGCGGCGTCGTCAGCGACGAGACCCAGGTCCTGTCCTACGACAAGCTCCTGCTCGCCCCCGGCGCCGTCACCCGCCGGTTCCCGATCCCGGGCGTCTCCGAGAGCGCCCGCGGCGTCAAGACCATCACCGAGGCCGCGTTCGTCCGCGACCACCTGCTGGCCCAGCTCGACGCGGCCGACAGCCTGCCGGACGACCCGCGCTTCGACGCCGAGCGCGCCGAGCGCATGACCGTCGTCGCGGTCGGCGCCGGCTACACCGGCACCGAGATCGTCGCCCAGACCCACCGCTGGCTCTCCCGCGTCGCCGACCGCTGGTCGTCCATCGACGTGCGCGACGTGAAGTGGCTGCTCATCGACGTCGCCCCGGCCGTCCTGCCCGAGCTCGGGCCCCGTCTGGGCCAGTACGCCCTCTCGGCCCTCAAGGGCCGCGGCATCGACGTGCGCCTCGGGGTCTCCGTGGCCAGCGTCGAGGGCAACGTCATCAACCTCACCGACGGCACGCCGGTCCCCTCGCGCACCCTCATCTGGGGCGCGGGCATCATGGCGAACCCGCTCATGGGCACCCTGGGCCTGCCGCTGGACCGCGGCCGCCTGGTCGTCGACGCCAAGATGAAGGTCGCGGGCGCCGACGACGTCTGGGCCGCCGGTGACGCCGCCGCCGTGCCGGACCTGGCCAAGCCGAAGCCGGCCGACGGCCCGCAGCCGATCACCCCGCCCACAGCGCAGCACGCGCAGCGCCAGGGCACCGCGGTCGGCAAGAACATCGCCGCGTCCTTCGGGATCGGCCAGGCCGCCGACTACGTCCACAAGGACCTCGGGCTCGTCGCCGACCTCGGTGGCGGCACGGCCGTCGCCAAGCCCCTCGGCATCGAGATGACCGGTCTGCCGGCCAAGATCGTCGCCCGCGGGTACCACCTGTACGCCCTGCCGGCCATGAGCAACCGCATCCGCGTGCTCACCGACTGGGCGCTGCACGCGGTCCTGCCCCCGCAGGCCGTCGCGCTGAACCAGACCCGTCCGGAAGACGCGCTCATCACGCCGGCGCAGAACACGGACATCTACCCGAAGGCGGAGGAGAAGCCGAAGGTCGGCTGACCCCTCCCTGTGGTCCCCGAGGACGTGGTGGCGCGCGTCGCCACCACCCTCGGGACCAGCACGAACCGAGCCCGCCGGCTGGTGCGCACCGCACTGCCGGCGGGCTTCGTGCTGCAGGTGGCCGGGCAGCCGCGGGCCGTCCTCGTCGAGGGGGCGACCGACGTCGCCGTGCTCGCCGCACTGCTCCGCACCGGCCCGCCCGTCGTGGCCGCGGGCGGCAAGCACGCCCTGCCGCTGGCCGCCGCCGTGGCCCGGGCGCTCGGGGCCGCGGTGGACGTCGTGCTCGACGCCGACGACGGTCCGCACGCCGGGCACCGGGCCCGCGAGGACAGCCGGCGGGTCCGGGCCGAGCTCGTGGACGTCCCCGTGCACGTCCTGCCCGGCGACCTGGAGACCTGCCTGGCGCAGTGGCCCGCGTTCCTGTCGGCGCTGCCCGAGGGACTGACGAAGGACGCGGCCGCCTACGGCCGGGCCGCGCAGGCCGCCCGCTCGAGCCCGCCGCCGGTGCTGGCGCGCCTGATCCAGGACCTGCGCGACGGCGCCATCAGGCCCTGAGCCGCTCGGCCAGCCCGGTCGCGCGCGCCAGGGGTCGCTCCACCGCGGCGGCCACCGCGCGCGCGGACCCGACGACCCGCACGCGGCTGCGGGCCCGCGTCAGGGCCGTGTAGAACATCTCGCGCGTGGCCAGCGGGGACGTCTCCGGCGCGGCCAGGACGGTGACGGTGTCGAACTGCGACCCCTGGCTGCGGTGCACCGTCATCGCGTGCACGGGCTCGACGGAGGCCAGCCGGGCCAACGGCACCCGCAGCGGCCCGGAGCCCCGGGAGAGCGCGGCCACGAGCACCCCGTCCTCCTCCAGGACCACCCCGGTGTCCCCGTTGAACACCCCGACGGCGGCGTCGTTCGCGGTGACGATGACGGGCAGGCCGACGTAGCGGCCGTCCGGTCGCGGCAGGACACCGAGCTCCTCCACCGCCCACCGCTGCGCCAGGGCGCTCCAGTGGGCCACCCCGCGCGTCCCGCGCCGGTGCGCGCAGAGCAGGCGGTGGGTGTCCAGGGCCGTCAGCGCCGTCGCGGCGTCGCCGGCGCGGGCCGCCTCGACGACGCCCCGGGACCGGACGACCACGTCGGCGCGCACGACCTCGAGCGCGGCGCCGGCGACGAGCTCGCCGTCGGGGACCTCGAGGAACTCCACGTCGGGGCCGCCGGCCCGCAGCAGGTCCACGACGTCGGCCGACCGCGCCTCCCGCACGGCCTGCGCGACGGCGGCGATCCCCCCACCGGCGGCGTAGCGGTGGGTCCGCGTCAGCCGGGCCACCCCGTGCGGGGCCGCCTGCGGCGAGGACGTGGCCGGGGCGACGAGGTCGGCCAGGACGGCCCCCACCTCCACCGAGGCGAGCTGCTGCGGATCCCCGACGAGGACGAGCCGCGCGCCGGGACGCAACGCCGACAGCAGCCGGGCCATGACGCCGAGCCCGACCATCGACGCCTCGTCGACGATGACGACGTCGTGCGGGAGACGGTGCTCGGCGTCGAACCGGGCGCGGACCGACCCGGGCCGGATGCCGAGCAGCCGGTGCAGCGTCGAGGCGGCGGCCGCGCGCAGGAAGGTGCGCTCGGCGTCGGTGAACGCCCCCTCGTCGGCCGCGGAGACGACGGCCTCCGTCAGACGGGCGGCGGCCTTGCCCGTCGGGGCCGCCAGCGCCACCCGGGCCGGTCCGTCGGACAACGCGTGCACGGCGGCCAGCAGCCGGGCCACCGTCGTCGTCTTGCCCGTCCCCGGACCGCCGGCCAGGACCGAGACACCGTGCGAGAGGCACACCGCGGCCGCGGCGCGCTGGTCGTCGGCGGGGTCGCCGGGCCACAGGCGCCCCAGGACCGCCTCCACCGCCGCCGGGTCGTACGGCGCGACGGTGCGGCTGCGGTCGCGCAGGTCCCGGGCGACGGCGAGCTCCTGCCGCCAGTACCGGTCCAGCCACAGCCCGTCGCCGACGAGGTGCAGGGGTGCCGTCGGTCCGCCCTCGTCCGGGTCCTCCCCCGGCCCGTGCTCGACGGTCAGGGGGCTGCGGCGCACGGCTTCCCGCCAGGACTCCAGCTCCGGCCACGGCACGGCCACCGGCGCGACGGCGCCGGAGTCGTCGGCGTCCTCGGGGACGAGGTCGCCCACCGCCGACAGGCGCAGGACGACCGACCCGTGCCGCACGGCACGGACCGCGAGCGCGACGGCCAGCAGGACGCGCTCGTCGTCCTCCCCCGCCACCGCGCCCAGCCGACGGGCGACGTGGACGTCGGCGGCGTGCAGCAGACCGAGCCCGTTGACCTCGCCCAGCAGGCCCGTGGCCGAGCGGGCGAGGGAGGCCGAGCGGTCGGGTTCGTCGACGACGGTGGTGGTCGTGGTGGTCGTGGTGGTCACGGGGTCCTCCCGGCGAGCAGGTCGGAGGTGGCCACGACGAGCGCGGCGGGGGGCTTCCACGACCAGACCCCGGGCGGCACCCCGTCCGGCCCGGGCCCGACGTCGGGTCCGCACATGCCGCGCAGGAACAGGTACAGCGACCCGCCGAGGTGCTCGTCCGGGTCGTACCCCGCCAGCCGCCACCGCAGGAACCGGTGCAGCGCAACGCTGTAGAGCAGCGCCTGCAGCGGGTAGTGCGCCGCCAGGACGGCCTCGTCCAGGGCCGGCCGCCGGTAGTGCCAGGCGGTCAGCTCCTCCCCCGGGCCGGCGAGCCGGTTCGTCTTGTAGTCCACGACGAGGAACCGGGACCCGCACCGCAGGACGGCGTCGATCGAGCCGGTGAGGTAGCCGCGCAGGCCCTCGGCGGCCAGGGCCGGTTCGGTGAGCTGCCCGGCGTAGGCGTGCACCGGGTCGTCGGCGGGCAGGTGCCGGCGCAGCAGGACGGCGAGGTCCCCCAGCCGGCCCCCGGCCGACGGCCCCGCGTCGTCGCCACCGGCCAGCGGCAGCTCGAAGTCCAGCTCGGCCAACCGGTCGGCCACCGCGAAGTCCTGCAACGCACGGTCGTCGGCCAGCGGCCCGAGCCCGGTGCGCAGGACGGGGTCGAGGGCCGCGGCGAGCGGTTCGGCCAGCGGGGCGGCGTACTGCTCGCGGGCCAGGGCGGCCAGGTGGGCCGGCCGGTCGGGGACGGCCGGGTCGAACCCCTCGAGCACGGCGTGCACGAGCGTCCCGAACCCCGTGCCGGCAGGCAGGTCGGCCAGCGGCGAGGGCACGGACCGCCACCCCTGCGGGTCGTCCGTCCCCGCCCCGGCGGCCGGGAGCTCGACACCGTCGACCTCGTCGACGGTCACCTCCACCTCCGGTTCGGACAGCACCGCCCGGCCGGGCAGGTGCGCGTCGTGGACGCCCCGCGTCAGGCCCGAGTAGGACGTGCGCCGCCACCCCAGGTCGACCTCGGCGCCGAACCGGGCCGCCCGCAGCTCGGCCACGGGCGTGACCGGTCCGGACCAGCGCCGCGGCGTCGACCGCAGCGGCACGTCCTCGACCGCGACCGGCGACGCCGGCGGGAACAGCGCCTGGAGCCGGGTGCGGAGGGCGTCGTCGGCGGGCAGCGGCAGCTTCTCGGGCACCGCCAGGGCGTCGTCGGTCATGAGCAACCGGTGCAGCGCACCGCGTTGGGTGTTCGTGGCCGGCGCCCACCAGACGAGCAGCCGGGAGACGGCGCGGGTGAGCGCGACGTAGAGCAGACGCAGCTCCTCGCCGAGGTCCTCGGTGTCGGCCGCGCGGCAGAACACGTCGTACCCGGGGGCCGAGGGCCCCCCGACGTGCAGCGCGCGCGGGCCGTCCGGGGCGTGGGCCACGGGCAGCCGGTCCTTGGAGCCGCCGCCGGTGGAGTCCCACCCGAACGGGACGCAGACGACCTCGTACTCCAGGCCCTTGCTCGTGTGGACCGTGGCGATCTGCACGGCGTCCCGGTCGGTGTCCAGGCGCCGCGAGCGCTCCTGGTCCACGTCGCCGGCCGCGTCCTCGACGCGCCCGCGCAGCCAGGACAGCAGGGTGGACACACCGCCGCCGGGGTTGAGGGCGGACTCGGCGTGCAGGACCTCGGCGATGTGCCTCAGGTCGGTCAGCCGGCGTTCACCGCCCTCGACGCCGAGCAGCCGGCGCGGCAGGTCCTGCTCCTCGTTGAGGGCGGCGAACATGCCCGACACCCCGCGCTCGGCGAGCACCGTGCCCCAGCCGCGCAGTGCGACGGACACCTCGTCGGTCGCGCGGTCCCCGGCTGCGTCGAGCTCGGCCGCGGTCCAGCCGACGAAGGAGGACAGCGCCGTGCGCCGGACCCGCGCCGCGCGGTGCGGCTGCTCGACGGCCTCCAGCAGCCACACCCACTCCCGCGCCGCGGGAGTGGAGAAGACGCTCGGCCCGCGCGAGAGCACGCACGGCACCCCGCGGCGGCGCAGCTCCTCCTGGACGAGCTGGGCCTGGGACTGGGTGCGCACGAGGACCGCGACGTCCCCGGCGGCGAGGTCGCGCTCCTGCCCGCCGGCCTCCCGGTGCGGATGCACGCGCAGCCCCTCCGACAGGACGCCGACGACCTGCTCGGCGGTGTCGCGCGCCACCGCCGAGCGCACGTCGGCCACGGCCGGCACGCCCGTGCGGGCCGTGACCGGCAACCCGTCGCGGCGCAGCACCCGCAGGCGCACCGGCGCCGGGTCGGGCCCCGCGGGACCGACGAGCGCGGCCGTGCGGTGGTGGGCCCGCACGGGGTGCACGACGATCCGCCCGTCGCCGAGCGCGGCGCCGCGCAGCAGCGCCGCCGTCCCCGCCAGGACGGCGGGGTCGCTGCGGAAGTTCGTCCCGAGCGTCGCGGTCTCGTCCGCGACGCCGACGGCCTCGAGGTAGCTGTTCACGTCCGCCCCGCGGAAGGCGTAGATGGCCTGCTTCGGGTCCCCGATGAGGACGAGGGGGCAGGACCCGTGGAACGCCGTCCGCAGCACGTCCCACTGCACGGCGTCGGTGTCCTGGAACTCGTCGACCAGGACCACGGAGTACCTGCGCCGCAACCGGTCGCAGGCCGTGGGCCCGGCGACATCGTCGGTCAGCGCGTCGCGCAGCCGCGTCAGGAGGTCGTCGAACCCCAGCACCCGCCGCGAGCGCTTGCGGGCGGCCACCTCGCGCCGGACGCCCTGGGCGAACCGGACGCGCAGGTCCTCCGGTGTCTCGGGGGCGGCCCCCCGCGGTTCGATGCGTGCGTCCGCGCGGCCCACGGCCTCCCGCGCGATGCGCAGCGCGACGGCCCGGGAGAACGGGGGCGGTCCGCCGCCGGGGCGCACCGCGAAGCGGACGTAGAGGTCGTCGCAGACCTCCTCGACGAGGTCGTCGACGTCCTCGACGAGCGTCGCGGTCGGGTCCACGTCGGCGGCCGTGCCCAGGCTCGTGAGGACCTGCTGGCAGAACTCGTGGATGGTCGCCACGGTGGCGGCGTCGAAGCCCGCCAGCGCCGCCGACAGCCGCGCCCGCCGCTGCGCGACGTCGGCCTCCGGCCCCGCGGCGAGGTGCCGGACGACGGCGTCGGCCGAGGTCGCGGCGGTGGCCGGGTCCGCCAGCGCGTCGCGCGTGCTGACGAGGCGCTCGCGGACGCGGTCGCGCAGCTCGGCCGTCGCCGCCCGCCCGAACGTCACGACGAGCAGCTCGTCGACCGCGGCGACCCCCTCGGCCACGTACCGCGTGACGAGACCCGCGATCGTCCACGTCTTGCCCGTGCCCGCGCTGGCCTCCAGGACGGTCGTCCCGGCCGGCAGCGGCCCGGTCACCTCGAAGGTGCGGTGGACCGTCGGCGCGCTCACCGCTCGTCCATCCGGTAGGCGCCGAGGAGGGGCTCCCAGAACCGTTGCACCGCAGCGTCGAACGTCGTCGGCGCTCCCGGCGGCCAGCCGGTGGGCGGCGTCCAGTCGAGCAGGACGTCGACGGGGGCCGCCGCCCCCCACACGCCGGCGTTCTCCTCGTCGGCGTCCTCCTTGGGGAAGGACCAGTCCGAGGTCCACGCGCCCGTCGCCGCGCGGCGGCAGGCGGGCGCGGGACGACCGGCCCACGCGGCCTGCGCGTAGGCCATCGCGGTGTCGACGGGCAGGGGCAGGGGCGCGCACAACCCCGCGGCCCGCAGCTCCAGGAGGTCGACGAGGAGCCCGCGCGCGACGGCCGCCGGCACCGGACCGAGCGTGAGGAGGGCGACACTGCCCTGCCCGCCGCGCCCGACGACGACGGCACGGACGTCCGTCCCCGGGTGCGCGGCCGACAGGGACAGCAGCTCGATCCAGGCGCGGACCGTCTGCTTGGCCTTGACCCGCGAGTAGATCGTCGTCACGGCGACGTCGCCGGTCGCACGTCCCCCGGGACGCACGGGCCGGACGCCGCGCACGCCGCCCGTCAGGCGGACCGGTCCGGTGCCCGGCACGTCGAGGTCGAGCTCGACGTCGACGCTGCGCGGGGAGGCTCCGGCGGGCCCGGCGTCGAACTCGGCGGCCACACCGGCGATCCGGTCGACCAGCGGACCCACCTCGCGCAGCACGGCCGTCCCGAGCGGACCCGGCGGCAGGGACCCGCGGGCGGTCTCGAGGCGGACGACGTCCCCGGCGCCGGCCCCGCGCAGCCGGGCGGCGAGCGCCCGGTCACCGACCGACCACTTGGCGAGCGCGTCGAGTTCCACGGGCAGTGCGTCGGCCGGTTCGTCCTCGCGCGTCGCGGTGGCCACGTCGAGGCGCTGGCGCAGGAAGCCCTTGGCCGGGTGCTGGAAGAACTGCACGAGCTGGTCGAGGTCGAGGTCGGCCGCGGGGGCCGGCGGCAGCCCGGCCGCCAGGAACGGCTGCGGCGCAGCCGGTTCGGCGGCACCCGTGGCGGCGCCGGCCAGGGCGCTGCGGTCGTAGCTGAAGGCGCCGGGGCGGCCGAGGGCGCCCTCGGCGAAGTTGCGCGGGTCCGTCGGCTGCAGCGGGTGCTGGACGACGACGCGCTCGCGCACCCCGGGGTGGGCGGCGTCCAGGGCGTCGAGCAGCTCCCCGACGGGCACGGCCGGCGGCAGCTGCGCCCCCGTCCGGACGTCGCGGCCGGAGTAGATGACGACGAGGGTGTCCCGGGCCGAGCAGACGGCGTCGAGCAGCACCTGGCGGTCCTCGCTGCGGGGATCCCGGTCGCCGAGGTGCGGGTCGCGCGAGAGGACGTCGTCGGCGTCGGGGTTGGTGACGCGCGGGAAGGCCCCGTCGTCCATGCCCAGCAGGCAGACGACGCGGTGCGGCACCGAGCGCATGGGCGTCAGGGTGCAGACCGTGAGGGCGCCGGTGCGGAAGTTGGCGCGCTGGGGCTTGCCGGCGAAGCGCTCGGCGACGAGGGCGGCGACGTCGGCGAGCCCCACCTCGGCCGTCCCGGCGCGTGCTGCGTCCTGCGCGACGGCCCCGAGCTCGCGGCGCAGCTGGGCCAGCTGCCACGCGCCGTCGGCGGGGACGTCGGCGAGGTCGAGGACACCGTCGAGCAGCGCCTCGCACCAGGCGGCGACCCCGCGCCTGCCGGACAACCGGGCCACCGCGGCGTCGAGGCGGTCGAGCAGTTCGGCGAGGCGCCCGGCGAGGTCCACGCGGGAGGACTCGACGTCCGCGAGCGGCACGACCTCGCCCAGCAGCTCGTCCTGCGCACCGCCACCGACGGCGACGCCGACGAGCAGGCGGTCCAGCCCGGCGCGCCACGACCCCTGGGCCACCGTCCCGAGGGACCAGGCGGCGCGGTGCTCGGCGGACAGGCCCCAGTGCACGCCCGCGTCGACCGTCCACTCGCGGACCTGCTCGAGGTCCTCGTCGTCGAGGTCGAAGCGGGCGCGGACGGCCGCGGTGCCGGCGAGGTCGAGCACCTCGCTGGCCGTGAGCCGGCTCTGGGCGAGCACGAGCAGCCGCGCGGCGAGCCCGAGCAACGGGTTGGTCTGCAGGGCCGACCGGTCGGCGACGGAGACGCGCAGCCCGCCGCCGGGGTGGGAGTCGGTGGAGAAGACGGCCTGCACGAGCGGCGCGTACGCCTCGACGTCGGGGCACATGACGAGCACGTCGCGCGGCTGCAGCGTCGGGTCGTCGTCGAGCAGCCCCAGGACGACCTCGCGCAGCACCTCGACCTGGCGGGCGCGGCCGTGGCAGGAGTGCACCTGCACCGAGCGGTCGGCCGGGTCCGGGTCCGGGACCGGAGCGGGGACCTCGTCGGCCGCGAGCGCCGCCTGCAGCCGCCCCAGGAGCGTGGGCCGCGGCGCGGGGGCCGGGTGGTGCACGTCGTGCAGCTCGGGCACGGCGTCCAAGAGCCGGGCCTGCAGCTCGCGCACGTCGCGGGAGAGCGAGAGCAGCAGCGGGTGGCGCACGGGGCCCGACCCCTCGTCGGCACCCTGGTCGGCGCGGCGCAGGCTGCCGGGTCGCCGGGCCGCCGCCCACAGCGCGGGGCTGGGGTGCTGGAGGAAGAGGTGCACCTCGCGGTGGTCCGCCAGGGCGGCCAGCACCCGCAACCGGGACTCGGCCAGCCGCGTCACGACGAAGACGCCGAAGCGCTCCCCCAGGCCGGTGAGGGCCGGGTCCGCGCGCAGCGCCGCGCACACGTCGTCCAGCAGTTCGGCGGGGGCGGGGACCCCGACGTGCTCGCGCACGGCCCGGAACACCTCGGGCTGCCAGCGCAGGTCGTCCGGGACGTCGGAACCACCTGCGGCCCAGTCGAGGAGCAGGCCCGGGCGGGCGGCGCCGTAGCGGGCGAACAGGCCGGCGAGCCGGGCCGCGGCGGCCGTCCGGCGCACGCGCGGCACGTCCTCGCCCGGGACGGCGCGCAGGTGGTGGCGCAGCACCGCGAACCGCGCCCCCGCGTCGGTGCCGGGGCGGCCGTCGGCGGGGGCGAGCTCGTCGAACACCTCCAGGACGTGCCACGTCAGGGCGTCCGGCGCCCACCGCTCGACCGCGTCGGCCGCGTCGGGACGGATCCGGGAGACGACGTCGGCCACCACGCCGTCGAGGAGCCGGGCCGGGGAGGAGAAGTCGACGCGCGCGCAGATGCCGTCCTCCCCGTCCGGGCCGGCCCCGAGGTGGTGGGCCAGCCGCTGCGCGATCCAGCGTTCGGTGCCACGCGCGCCGACCGCGAGCACGTCGGGGGCGAAGGGGTCGGCGCCGGCGGCGGGCGTCCGCAGGACGTCGGCGAGCCCGGCGACGAGGGCCGTCGCGCTCTCGGAACGGTGGACGTGGAGCACGGTCCCCTGTCTACCCGACCGCTCGGACACGACGTCCGCGTGGTGTGCTGACCCGGTGCCGACCGCTCCTGCGCTGTCGATCCTGGACCGCTCGCGCGTCCGCTCCGGGCAGGACGACGCCGAGGCCCTGCGGGCCACCGTCCGCCGCGCACGGCGGGTCGAGGCGCTCGGCGCGGACGGGTTCTGGGTCGCCGAGCACCACGCCGTCCCCGGCGTCGTGGGCCCGGCGCCGACGGTGCTGCTGGCGGCCGTCGCCGCGGCCACGTCCCGCGTCCGGGTGGGCACCGCCGGGGTCATGCTGCCCAACCACCGCCCCTTCGTCGTGGCCGAGCAGGTCGCGGTCCTCGCGGCGCTGCACCCGGGCCGCGTGGAGGTCGGGGTGGGTCGCTCGCTGGGGTTCACCGCGCCGGTCCGGCGCGCGCTGGGCGCCCACGCGAGCGCCGACGCGGACGAGCGCCTCGCCGAACTGCTGGACTGGCTGCACGGCCGGGGGCCGCTCACCCTGCGCCCCCGCGTCCCGGCGCCGCCGGTGTGGCTGCTGGCCACGGGCGAGGGGCTGCGGACGGCGGCGCGGCTGGGGCTGCCCGTCGTCGTGGGCGGGCGGTTGCTGCGGGAGGCGGACCCGGTGCGGCGCTACCGCCGCGAGCACCCGGCGGGCCGGGTCAGCCTGCTCCTCGACGTCGTCGTCGCCCGCGACGAGGCGTCCGCGCGGCGGGAGCTCCTGCCGCAGGCGGTGGCGCTCGCCCGCGCGCGCAGCCGCGGCGAGTTCGGTCCGCTGCCCACCCCGGACGAGGCGGCCGCGGCGAGCCTCACCGACCGCGAGCGCGCCGACGTCGAGCGGCACCTCGCCGACGCCGTGGCCGGGACCGCGCAGGAGGTGCGCACGAAGGTCCAGGAGCTGCTGGACCGGACGGGCGCCGACGAGCTCCTCCTCGCCGCCACCCCGTACGACGAGGAGGTCGAGGCGCGCAACGACGCCCGGCTCGTGGAGGTGGTGCGGGACCTCAGAACTGCCGGTTGAGCGAACGCCGCCGCACGCGCTGCTCGATGCGGTCGAACTCCCGCCGCAGCGGCTGGGAGCAGAACTCCCCCAGCGTGACGCCGGCCGCGAGGGCGAGCGCCGTGCCGAAGGCCGTGACGAGCTGGGCCAGCCCCGCGGAGGTGCCGCCCCCGACGATCGAGAAGATCGCGCGGTAGATGGCCAGGCCGGGCAGCAGCGGGACGATCCCGCAGACGGAGACGACGAGGCCCGGGACGCCCCAGCGCCACGCCGTGCCCTCGGCGAGGAGCCCGACGAGCAGCGCCGCGAGGCCGGCGGCCGCGACCGGACCGGTCCCCAGCAGGGTCGCGACCCCGGCGGCGAAGACGGCGGTGGCCCCGGCGAGCCCGGCGAGCAGGACCGCGCGCAGCCCCGCGTACCCGGACACGGCCCAGGTGAAGGCGGCGACGGCGCCGGCGGCGACCTGGACGGCGAGGGGGTAGGACTCCCCGCTGGAGAACGTCAGGCTGAGGCCGATGCCGGCGCGCTGGCCGAGGTCGAGGACGGCGGCGATGCCGAGGACGAGGCCCGTCGTCAGCAGTACCGTCTCGAAGGCGCGGGCGCCGGCGGTGACGTAGAAGCCGCTGATCGCGTCCTCGGCGGACCCGACGAGCGAGAGCCCGGCGAGCAGGACGACGATCCCGGACCCGACGACCAGGGACGGTGGCAGCCGGCCGACCCAGTCGGGCAGGTGCGGTCCGGCGACGAGGAGGGCCAGCGCGAACGCGGTCGCGATGGCCGCGCCCGCGAACTGCTGGAAGAAGGCGGGCAGCCCGCGGCGGTTCAGCGCGGACAGGACGACCTGCAGGACGCAGGTGACGAACGCGGCGCAGACGGCGACGGCCCAGGTGCCGCCGATCGTCACGGCCACGGCGGCCGCCAGCCCGACCGTCCCGGCCGCGGAGATCCACGGCCGGTAGGGACGGCGCTGGGAGAGCAGCCGCTTCAGGCGCGTGTTGATCTCCTCGGCCGGCAGGCCGTCACCGGCCTCGTGGGCCAGCTCGTACAGCGCCCCGAGGCGGGAGTAGTCGCTGGCGCGGACCTTCACGACGCGCGCCGAGGTCAGCGGCACGCGGTCGGCCCCGGCCGTCGAGACGATGACGGCGGTGTAGTTGATGTCGACCTGGGTGTGCCGCAGGCCCGCCCCGGCCGCGGCCCGCAGCGCCAGCGAGGTGACGTCCGCCGCCGAGGCTCCTGCCGACAGCAGGGCCTCGGCCATGCGCGCGACGGCGTCGAGGGCGTCGAGGGCCTCGGGCTGGGTCAGCCCCCCGTCGACGACCGGTTCGACCGAGGGGGTGTCCCCGGCGACGATCTCCGCCAGCCGGGTCCGCCACCGTGCCGTCGAGAGTCCGGTGCGCAACGCCACGCGGTGACGTTATCGAAGCGCTCCGTCAGCAGCTGAGGGCGAGGGCCGCACGGTCGGTGACCGGGACCACGTCGCAGCCGACGCCGGCGGTGCCGAGGTCGACGACCGTCCACCGCGTGCCGTCCGAGCGCAGGACGGCCGTGGCCGGGTCGAGCGCGTCGGGGTCGGTGGGCTGGAGGTCGGCGGCGGCCCACGTCCCCGCGACGCGGACGTCGCCGACGGTGAAGGAGCCCGCGGGGACGCCGGCGGTCAGGGGGCTCGTCGTCACGGCCTGCGCGACGGCGGCGTCGGTGTCCGCGCCCGTCGTGCTGGCCGAGGAGCTCGACGCCGAGAGGACGAGGGCGAGCGCGGGCGCGGTGAGGGCGGTCAGGGTGAGCGTGGTGCGGCGGTTCATGGATCCGACCTCCCGGTGGTCTGGCGGTTCTGCGGGTCGTGCGCGTTCGCGGAGTGGACGCACGGGGCCCCCCGCCGGTTGCACCGCGGACCGCCCTCCGCAGAACCTCCTCAACCCGGGTCGACGACCAGGTGGGCCCGGTGCCGGCCGGCCGCGACGACGGCCGCGTTGGCCTCGTCGCTGCCCAGGGCCCAGGCCCGGGCCGCCTCGGGGTCCTTGCCGAAGGCCACGTGCCGGGCGACGAGCCGCTCGAGCCGGGTCCGCTCGTCCGGACCGACGTACCACGTCTCGTCCAGGAGCCCCTCCAGGCCGGCCCACTCCCCCTCCCGCAGCAGCAGGTAGTTCCCCTCGGTCAGCACGAGCGGCACCTCCCGCGGGACGGGGAGCGCCGAGCCGACGGGTTCCTCGAGGTCACGGCGGAACTCGGGGGCGTGCACGACGGCCTCCTCGCGCGACCGCAGCCGACGCAGCAGGGCGACGTAACCACCGGCGTCGAAGGTGTCCGGGGCGCCCTTGCGGTCCCGCCGGCCGAGCGCCTCCAGCACCCGGTTGGCCAGGTGGAACCCGTCCATGGGGACGAGGACGGCGAGCTCGGGACCGAGGTCGGCCACCAGCCGGGCGGCCAGCGTCGACTTGCCCGCGCCGGGCGGCCCGACGAGCCCGAGGACGCGGCGCTCACCGGTGGTCAGGGCGCGGGCACGCTCGAGGAGGACCTCGTAGGCGGGGTTCGAGGGAGCCACTCAGAACACCGAGCCCGGTTCGGCGGCCGCGCCCGCGCCGGTCGCCGCGGCCTGCTCCGGCGCCACCACGGCCCCGGCCCAGCGCTCGCAGGTCCAGCCCTCCTCGGGGGAGCCGACGAGCTCGACGACCCCGGTGTTCTCCAGGCCGGTCGCGATGACGAAGTCGGCCGAGACGTTGCGCACGCGGGAGCCGGCCCAGGTGCGGATGGCGGCGCCGTGGCTGACGAGGACGAGGGTCTCCACGTCCGCGGCGCGGGCCGCTGCGAGCGCGTCGGCGACGGCGGCGTCGTAGCGGGCGAAGAAGGCGTGCCCGTCCTCGGCGCCGGGTTCGGCGACGGACAGGTCCCCGTGCAACCAGGCGGCGACGACGTCGAGGTAGCGGCGCACGGACTCCTCGTCGCCGCGCATCTCCAGGTCCCCCGCCTCGATCTCGCGCAGGCCGTCGGCGACGGCGACCGGCAGACCGAGGTGGGCGGCCAGCGGGGCCGCCGTCTGCTGGGTCCGCACGAGCGTCGAGGCGGTGACCGCCCCGATGCCCAGCCCGCCGAGCGCGGGCACGAGGGCCGCGGCCTGGTCGCGGCCGAGCTCGCTCAGGTCGGCGCCGGGGACGGCGGTGTCGAGCAGGTGCTCGACGTTGGAACGGGTCTGGCCGTGACGGACGAGGAGGAGTCGCACGCCGCCACGATCGCAGAACCCGTTCCGGACCGCCTCAGAGCACGACGTCCAGGCGGCCCTGCGTCGACCCGTTGAGCATGGTCATGAGCCGCAGCTGCACCTCGACGGGCACCGGCTCCTTGGCCGTGAACGTCAGGCGGCCGATCATGCGGCGCAGGTCCTCGGCCGTGAGGTCGCGGTGGTCGGAGACCATGCCGCTGGCACGCTCGCGGTTGATCTCCCGGGCGAGGGAGGCCACGGGCGCGGCGCTGACGTCGACCGCCTCGTCGAGGCCCCCGTAGAGGTGCCCGAGGAGCGCGCGGTCGGACTGGGTCAGTTCGTCGAGCGGGTCCTCGTCGATCCACTCCGGCGTGATGCGGCGCGCCGGGGTCACCGACTCCGTGCCGCTGACGCCGTCCAGCCGGGAGGCGGTGCGGACCGCCGGGGCCGAGGTCACCGTTCCGAGTCGCATCGTCGTCTCCTGTCCTGTGTCCGAGGTAGTTGCCCAGAGTGTTCTCTGTGTGACAACCAGTGTCCGACAGGAGCGACCATGATCTGAGGACAAGTCACCCGGACGGCCCAACGGCCGTCCGGGTGAGCAGCGTCGTCGCAGGTCAGAGGCCCAGCAGGTGGATCACTCGGCGGGTTCGAGGACGAAGACGGGGATCTCGCGGTCGGTCTTGCGCTGGTAGTCGGCGTAGTCGGGGTAGGCCGCGACGGCCCTCTCCCACCACTGCGCCTTCTCCTCGCCGGTCACCTCGCGCGCGGTGTAGTCCTTCTTCACCGGCCCGTCCTGCAGCTCCACGAGGGGGTTGGCCTTGACGTTGTGGTACCAGACGGGGTTCTTCGGGGCCCCGCCGAGCGAGGCCACCGCCGCGTACCGACCGTCGTGCTCGACGCGCATGAGGGGCTGCTTGCGCAGCTTCCCCGACTTCGCGCCCAGGGTCGTCAGGACGACGACCGGCATGCCGCGCAGCTGCGTGGCCTCCGTCCCGCCGCTGGACTCGTACTGCTCCACCTGCTCGCGGACCCACGCCTCGGGGCTGGGCTCGTACTCTCCGGTCAAGGGCATGCTCCGGAGGTTAGTCAGCGCCCTGCAGCTCCGCCGCCCGGGTGATCCCGAGCTCGCGGACGGCCGTCTCGAAGACCGTCGCGAGGTCCAAGGAGAACTGCGGCGTCACCAGGGGACTGCTCGTCAGACCCGCGGTGAGGCACTCGTGGACGTGCTCGAGCATGAACCGGTGCCCGTGGGCGACGGAGTGGTCGTGCTCGCTCACGTGCTCGGTGCCGTCCGGACCGGTGCGGTGCACCGTGAAGCGGGGCGCGGCCGGCAGCGGTGACCCGACCTCGATCCACCCCTGCTCCGCCTCGATCCACGCGCGCGACGGCGTGCGCGCGACCATCGTCGTGGACAGCGCCGCCGCGGCGCCGGAGTCCCAGCCGAGGGCGAGCGCGACCTGCCGGTCCACGCCCGACGGCGCGAGGGACCCGGCCACCCGCACGGTCGACGGCGTCCCGAACAGCGTCAACGCCAGGCCCACCGGGTAGGGGCCGAGGTCGAAGAGCGAGCCACCGCCGATGGCGGGGTCGTGGAACCGCGCCAGCGACTGCGGCGCCGGGAAGCCGAAGTCGGCGTGCAGGCCGTGCACCTGCCCTACCTCACCGCGGCCGAGGAGGTCCAGCAGCGCCACGGTCCCGGGCAGGAACCGCGTCCAGTACGCCTCCATGAGGAAGACGCCGCGCTCGCGCGCCGTGTCCACCAGGTCCCGCGTCGCGGCCAGGCTCACGGTCATCGGCTTCTCGACGAGCACCGCCTTGCCGGCCAGCAGCGCCGCCTTGGCCGGCGCGTGGTGCTGGGGGTGCGTCGTGGCGACGTAGACCGCGTCGACCGCGGGGTCGGCCAGCATCTCCTCCACGGACCCGTAGGCCCCGACGTCCTGCCGTCCCTCGGGGACGAAGCGGCGCGCGCGGTCGACGTCGCGCGAGGCGAGCGCCGCCAGCCGCCCCCCGGGCGCGAGGTCCAGCGCCCCGGCCACGTCCCGGGCGATGCCGCCCGTGCCCACGAAACCCCACCCGATGCTCACTGCGGCACCTCCTCCTTGCGGGGCAGGGACTGCGAGGCCCCGGCCCGGCTCACGGTCACGGCCGCGACGCGGGCCGCCCACTGCGCGGCCTCGACGAGGCCGAGCCCGTCGAGCAGCCCGTCGGCGAGCGCCGCGACGTAGCTGTCCCCGGCGGCGGTGGCGTCGACGAGGTCTGCCGGCACGGCCGCGACCTCGGCGTGCCCACCGGGGGTGACGACGAGCGACCCGCGTTCCCCGCGGGTCACGATCGTGGTGCCCGAGGGGCGCACGGCCCGCGCCTGCGCGACGAGGCCGTCGACGTCGGTCGCGACCGGCTCGCCGGCCAGCACGGCCAGTTCGCCCGCGTTGGGCACGAGCAGGTCCGCTCGGGTCAGCAGCTGCGGCGGCAGCGGCCGGGCCGGCGCGGGGTTGAGGACGAGCAGCCCCGTGCACAGCTCCGCCGCCGCGAGCAGCGCCTCGTCGGGCACCTCGCACTGCAGCAGGACGACGCGGGCCGAGCTGACCGCCGCGGCCGCCGTCCGCACCCGGGCGTCGTCGACGCGGTCGTTCGCCCCGGGGCTCAGGACGATGGTCGACTCCCCGGAGTGCACGAGGACGACGGCGACCCCCGTGGGGACGTCGAGGGCGGCGACGTGCTCGACGTCGACGCCCTCCGTGGCCAGGACGTCGCGCAGCCCGCGGCCCTCGGCATCGTCGCCGACGGCACCCACCATCGCGACGCGGCGGCCGAGGCGGGCCGCGGCGACGGCCTGGTTGGCCCCCTTGCCGCCGAGGCCGCGTTCGGCGTCGGCGCCGCGCACCGTCTGCCCCGCCGGAGGCAGCTCGTCGAGCCGGATCGCGAGGTCGGCGTTGACGCTGCCGACGACGGTGACGTCGCGCGTCTTCTCCGCGTGCGGCTTGCCGTGGCTGTCGTAGGTGATGCTCACGCGCGCTCCCCCGTCTGGGTCCCCGTCGCGGTCCCCGTCTCGCCGCGCACGGGCAGGACCCAGATCGCCGCCACGGCGGGGTCGCCCAGGTCGACCGTGCGCCCGGCGCCCAGCCGGACAACCGTCGTCCCGGCGAACTCCCTGCGCTGCAGCACTTCCAGCTGGACGTCGAGCCCGATCCCCAGCTCGGCGAAGTACCGCAGGACCTCCGGGTCGGCGTCGGAGATGCGGGCCACGACGCCCGTCCCGCCCTCGGGGACGTCGGAGAGGCTGTGCGCCCCGGGCTGCGGGACCGTGCCGTCCGCGCGCGGGATGGGGTCGCCGTGGGGGTCGCGCTCGGGGTGGCCCAGGCGCGCGTCGAGGCGGTCGAGCATGCGGTCGGAGACGACGTGCTCGAGCACCTCGGCCTCCTCGTGCACCTCGTCCCAGGAGTACCCGAGGTCGGCGACGAGGAACGTCTCCAGCAGCCGGTGCCGGCGGACGACCGCCAGGGCCCGGGTGCGACCGGCGTCGGTCAGCTCGACCCCGCCGTACCGCTCGTGGCGCAGCAGACCGGCGTCGGTCAGCTTGCGGACGGCCTCGGACGCCGTGGACGGCGACACGCCCATGCTCTGGGCCAGCATCGAGAGCGTGATCTTGGCGTCGGACCACTCCCCCGCGGCGTAGACGGTCTTGAGGCAGTCCTCCGCGGCCGGCGTGGCCGCCGCCGTCGTGGGAGTCGTCGAGGCGCGGGGCACGGCCACAGCTTGCCACCTCGCCCCGACCCTCCCCCGGACGCTGGGCGGGCCGCTCGTCGCATCCGGGTTTCGGTGCGCCGAACTCCGGGTTACAGTCGATCGGAGAGCACTGTTCGACGGGTCGCGAGACCCACCGGCGAGGAGGGCGACGTGCGCAGCAACGGACGGGACACCGTGGTCTCGGCGGCCGACGTCCTCGTGGGACTGGCCCTGCTGCTCGTCGCCGGTGTGAGCGCAGCGGAAGCGCGCTGGACCACGGCGGCCCTGGCCACCGTCGTCGCGCTCGTGTGGTGGGCCGCCGCCTGGTGGCGCGTGGGCCGCCTCCGTGGCACCCGCCCCGTCCGACGGGCCCGCACCGCCGGCTGACGCGGTGCCAGGATCGGCGGGTGACCGACCCAACGACCGACCTGGCTCCTGACCTCGCCGCCTCCTGGCGCCGCACCCGTCCGCCGCGGTCCGTGCGGCACCTCGACTCCGCCGCCGCCGGCCGCAGCAGCTGGGCCGTGCTCGACGCCGTCACCACCCACCTGCGCGCCGAGGCGACCCGCGGCGGGTACGTCGCCGCCCTCGAGGCCGAACCGGTCCTGGACCGCGCCCGCGAGGACGTGCGCGCCCTGCTCGGCTGGCAGCCCGGCGAGGGGGTCGTCGCCTTCGTCCACAGCGCCGAGGACGCGTTGCGGCAGCTGCTGCTGCGCTGGCCCGGCGACCTGCCGGTGGCGGTCGCCCACCCGCGCGGGGAGTACGGCCCGAACCTCGGTGTCCTGCGGTCGCTCGGGATCGGCACGCTCGTCGTGGACGGGCCGCACCGCTGGGACCCGGACGCCTTCGCGCAGGCGCTGGCACGGCCCGCGGAACGGCCCGACCTCGTCCACCTGACCTGGCTCGGTTCGCACTCCGGGACCGTCCAGCCGCTCGCCGACGTCGTCGCCGTCTGCCGGGCGGCCGGACTGCCCGTCGTCGTCGACGCGGCGCAGGCGTTCGGGCACCTCGACACCACGGCCGCGCGCGACGCCGACGTCGTGTACGGCACCTCGCGCAAGTGGCTCGCGGGGCCGCGGGGGGTCGGGCTCCTGGCCGTCCGCGGTCCCCTCGCGCAGCGCTGCGGTCCGCTGGAGCAGGCCGAGGCGACGATCGCGGGGCGCGTCGGCTTCGCGGCGGCCCTCGCCGCGCACGTCGACCTCGGCCCCGCCGCGGTCCACGCCGGCCTCGCCGCCGTCGGGGCGGCCACCCGCTGCCTCCTCGCCGACGGCCTCGCCGGGTCCTGGGAGGTCTGCGAACCGCTCGACGAACCCAGCGCGACCGTCACCCTGCGCCCCCTGCAGGCCCTCGACGTCGCCGGGCTGCGCGCCGACCTCATCACCACCGACGGGATCGTCACCACCGCGGCCGGGGTCGAGCGGGCCCCGCTGGAGATGACGACGCCCGTGCTGCGCGTCAGCGGTCACCTCGACACCACGGCCGCGGACGTCGAGGCGCTCGTCACCGCCCTCCTGGGCCGGTCCTGAGCTCTTCCGGCGGGCGGCCCGTGTTCCGCACTGCCAAGGTTGGGTAGAAGACCGACCGACAGTTCTGCGCAGAGGAGGAAGTTCATGGTGGGCAAGGTTCTGCTGCTGGCGGCGGCGGGTGCCGGGTACGTGCTCGGCGCGCGCGCCGGCCGGGAACGGTACGAGCAGATCAGCAGCTCGGTGAGCCGGCTGTGGGGAAACCCCAAGGTGCAGTCCCGCGTGGTCGACCTGGAGGACAAGGCCGGTGACCTGGCCCGACAGGCCGGCTCCGTCGCCCAGGAGAAGGTCGGCGCCGCAGCGGGGTCCGTGGCCAGCACGGTCAAGGACAAGGTGTCCGGCAGCGGGTCCAACGGTTCGAGCGCCGGCGACTCCCCGCTCGGGGACCAGCACCACACCCGGATGCCCACGGACTGATCCGGGAGCCGCGCTCCTGCGGGTGCGCACCGACGACGTGGCACCGAGGGTGGGGACATGAGTTCTCCCACCGTCGGTGACCACGTCGTCTCGCGTCTGGGCCTGTGGGGCGCCCGCCGGTTCTACGGCTACCCCGGCGACGGCATCGGCGGCGTCGTCTCCGCGATCGGTCGGGCCGTCGAGGCCGGGGACGCGCAGTTCGTCCAGGTGCGGCACGAGGAGACGGCGGGTTTCGCCGCCACCGCCGACGTGAAGTACGGCGGCTCCCCCCTCGGGGTCGCGGTCGTCACCTCCGGCCCCGGCGCGGTGCACGTCCTCAACGGCCTGTACGACGCCAAGCTCGACCACGTGCCGGTGGTCGCCCTCGTGGGGCAGACCGCGTCGAACGCGCTCGGCACGAGCTACTACCAGGAACTCGACCTCGTCCGGCTCTACAGCGACGTGGCCGGGGAGTTCGTGTTCCAGGTGACCCGCCCCGACCAGGTGCAGCACGTCGTCGACCGCGCCGCGCGCACCGCACTGGAACGGCGGACCGTCACCGCCGTGGTGCTGCCCAGCGACGTCCAGGACGCCGACGCCGTCGTCGAGGTCCCGCAGGGGCACGGGTACACCCACACCTCCGCGGTCCCGGGGTCGCTGCCGGGTTCTCCCCGCACCGAGGCGCTCGCGCAGGCGGCCGAGGTCCTGCGCTCGGGCCGCAAGGTCGCGATCCTCGCCGGCGCAGGCGCTCTGGGCGCCACCGCGGAACTCACCGCCGTCGCCGACCGGCTCGGCGCCGGGGTCGCCAAGGCGCTGCTCGGCAAGGCCGTCCTCGACGACCGCCTCGACTGGGTGACCGGCGCGATCGGCCTGCTCGGCACCCGCCCCAGCTACGACCTCATGCGGCAGTGCGACGTGCTGCTCATGGTCGGGACGACCATGCCGTACTCGGAGTACTACCCCGCCCCGGGCCAGGCCCGTGCCGTGCAGATCGACGTCGACGGCACCCGCTGCGGGCTGCGCTACCCCACCGAGGTCAACCTCGTCGGGGACGCCCGCGAGACCCTCGCCGCCCTGCTGCCGCTGCTCGAGGGCGCCGACCCGGACCCGTCGTGGCGCGAGGACATCGCCCGGTGGAACCACGCGTGGGACGCGTGGGGCGCCGAACGGGCCCAGGCCGAGGCGAATCCCCTGAACCCCGAACTCGTGGTGCGCGGTTTGTCCGACCGGCTCGCCGACGACCACCAGGTCGCCGTCGACTGCGGGACGGTCACGAGCTGGTTCGCGCGCGACCTCGACCTGCGACCGGGGATGACCGCGTCCCTGTCGGGGACCCTGCTGTCCATGGGCGGCGGGCTGCCGTACGCGATCGCGGCCAAGCAGGCCCACCCCGACCGACCCGTGCTCGCGCTGCTCGGCGACGGGGCGATGCAGATGAACGGGTTGTCCGAACTCGTCACGGTCGCCCAGCGCTGGCGGACGTGGGCCGACCCGCGGTTCGTCGTCGTCGTCATGAACAACCGGCAGTTGTCGTTCGTGGCCTGGGAGGCCCGCGCGATGCAGGGCGAGGTGCCGTTCGACGCGGCGATGGACGTGCCCGACGTCCCGTACGCCGGGTGGGCGGAACTGCTCGGCCTCGCGGGCCGGCGCGTCGAGGGGCCCGAGGGGCTCGACGACGTCCTCACCGCCGCGATGAGCGCGGACCGGCCGTTCGTCCTCGACGCGGTCGTCGACCCGAATGTGCCGATGATCCCGCCGCACGTCAGCCTCGACCAGGTCGTCTCGACGGCGAAGGCCACCCTGAGGGCCGGTGCGCAGGGCGACCCGGCCGCGCGCGAGATCGTCGTCGAGGGCGTGCGCGAGACGGTCGGGGCCGCGGCCCGCGCGGTCCGGGACCGCGTACGCCGTTCGGAGTAGCCGGCTCGCGTCCGCGCACTCCCTCCCGCCGACGCGGGGGTGCACCCGCTCCCCCCACGGTGGGCGCGTGCACCTCGCGACTCCCCGCAACGCCGGGCTCGACGTGGCCCGGGGACTGGCGGTCCTCGGCACCTTCGCCACGAACGTCTGGGTGTTCACCCACCCCGACGGGCTCCTCGGCAGCGTCCTGGAACCGCTCGACGCGGGCCTGGGACCGGCACTGGCCCAGGTGCTCCCCCTGGGCAAGTCGCTGGCCCTGCTGAGCCTGCTGTTCGGCATCGGGCTGGAACTGCAGCACCGGTCCGCCGTCCGGCGCGGGATCCCCTGGGGCCGGGCGCACCGCGCGCGGGCCCTCGTCCTGCTGGCCGAGGCCACCGTGCACTTCCTGCTGGTCGCCGAGTTCGACGTCCTCATGGGGTACGCCGTCGCGTTGCTCGTGGCCGGGCCCGTGCTGGCCTGGCCGGACCGCCGTCGGCGCCGGCTCGTCGTCGTGCTGCTCACCGTGCACGCGGTGGCGCTGACCGCGCTGGTGCTCGTGCTGGGACGGGCAGTGGGCGGCGGGGGAACAGGGGTGGGGGCGGGTCTCGACACTCCCTACGCGGACGGCTCGTTCCTCGACCTCGTCGTCTTCCGGCTGCAGAACCTGCTGGTGTTCCGCGCCGAACCCGTCGGGCTGCTGCTGCTGTCCGTGGCCTCCTTCCTGCTCGGAGCGGGTCTCGTGCGCGCCGGCCTGCTCGACCCCGGCGCGGTGCGGCTGCGGCGCCGCCTCGTCGTGCTCGGGGTCGTCGGGCTCGTCGCCGAAGGAGTGCTGCTCGTCGCCTGCGGCGGGTACGCCGTCCTGGCCACCCGCTACGGCACCGCGGTCCTCGTCGCGCTGGGCGTGCTGGCGCTCGTGCTGCAGGCGCAGGACCGCCGGGCGTCGCAGGGTCCACGCTGGCTGGGCCGCCGCCTCGCGGAGGTCGGGCGGTGCGCCCTGTCCTGCTACGTGCTGCAGAACCTCCTCGCGTCGGCGCTCTGCTACGGCTGGGGCCTGGGGTGGGCGGCGACCACGGCGGACCGTCCCCGCCTCACGCTCCTCGTGTACGCCCTGGTCGCCACGGTCGTCCTCGCCGTGGCGCACCTGCTGGCGCGCACCGGGCGGAGGGGTCCGCTGGAGGCGGCGGGCGCCCGGGTGCAGCAGCGGTTCCTGCCCCGCCCCGTCGCCGCGGGCTAGGCTCGCGGGTGCCGGCGAGGTCCGGCCGTCGTCCGCCTCGGAGGTTCCGCTGTCCACCCCCCGCGTCCTGTTCGTGGCCGACTCGCTGCGCACCAACGGGGCCGTCAGCATCACGGTGGACCTGGCGCGCCGGTGGGCGGACGCCGGCGCCCGCCTGGCGGTCCTGAGCCGCGGCGACGGCGAACGCCCTCCCCCGGCGGGCACGGTCGTCGAACGGCTCTCCCCCCGCACGGGCCGGTTGCGGGAGGGCCTCCTCGGCGGACTGCCCCGTCTGGTGGCGCTGGCCCGGGACGCAGACGTCGTGGTGACGGCCTCGGAGATCGGTCCCGGTGTGCTGGCGGGTTTCCTCGCCGCGCGACTGGCGCGCCGCCCCTTCGTGGTCGCCGTGCACGCCGACCTCGACGAGGCCTTGCAGGAGTGGGTGTCGCCGCGGTGGCAGCGCCCGACGCGGTTCGCGCACGCGCACGCGGACGGGGCGGTCGCGGTGGCCGCAGCCTTGGTGGAACCCCTGGTGCGCAACGGGTTGCCCGCCGACCGGATCCGCGTCGTGCGCAACGGCATCGACCTGGCCGCCGTGCGGGCCGCCGCCCGTGCACCGGGGAGCCTGCTCGCCGGCCGGGCGGACGACGCGGTGCCGGTGGTCGTCGCCACGGGCCGTCTCGCGCCGCAGAAGGGCTACGACCTGCTGCTGCGCGCCCACGCGCAGGTCGTGGCGGACGCGCCGCACCGCGTGCTCGTGCTCAACGACGGCCCGGAACTGGCGGCGCTGCAGCGGCTCGCGGACGACCTCGGGGTGTCGGGGAGCGTGGAGTTCGCCGGCGCCGACGTGCCCCTGCTGCCCACCGTCGCCGCCGCCGACCTGTTCGTGCTGCCCTCACGGCACGAGGGCCTGCCGCTGGCCCTGCTGGAGGCGGTGGCCCTCGGCGTGCCCGTGGTGGCGGCCGACTGCGCCGAGGGCGTGCGCGCCGCCCTCGACGACGGCCGCGTCGGGGACCTGGTCCCCGTCGAGGATGTCGACGCCCTCGCGCAGGCGCTGCGCGCGAACCTGCGCGACTCGGAGCCCCTGCGCCGCAAGGCCGAGCTGGGCCTGGACCACGTGCGCGCCTTCGACCGCGGCCCGATGGCCGACGCCTGGGTGGACGCGCTGAACGCGTTCCGCTGAGGTTCCCCCCTCAGGCGGAGAAGGACCGCACGCCGTCGACGACGCGGTCGAGGGTCGCCTTCTCCATGTACGGGTGCAGGGGCAGCGTGAGGACCTGTTCGGAGGCCTCCTCGGTGACGCTGAGGTCCCCGCGCCGGCAGCCGGCGTAGAACGAGTACCCGTGCGCGCCGTAGTAGTGGATGCCCGTCGCGATCCCCCGCTGCGCCAGGTGCTCCACGAGCGCCTGCCGACGCCCGCCGAGCACGCGGACCACGTAGAGGTAGGGCGCCACGCCGTCCCAGCCGGTGGCGAAGGTCAGCAGTCCGTCGAGGGGCCGCAGCGCGTCGTCGTAGTAGCGGCAGTAGTCCTGGCGGTTGGCGACGATCTCGTCGAGCAACGGCATCTGCGCCAGACCGATCGCCGAGGGCACCGAACCGAGGTGGCAGCGGTACCCCTGCCGCACGACGTCGAAGTCCCAGTTCCGCTGGTTGCGGTAGCGCGCGTCGGTGTCGGAGTTGATGCCGAGGTGCCGCAGCTCCCGCAGCGTCTGCACGTCCGTCGCGTCGGGGGTGACGACGGCGCCACCCTCGAGGGTCGTGATGGTCTTCACGGGTCCGAAGCTGAAGCAGGTGATGTCGCCGAAGGACCCG
Source organism: Kineococcus endophyticus (assembly GCF_040796495.1). Lineage (NCBI taxonomy): Bacteria > Bacillati > Actinomycetota > Actinomycetes > Kineosporiales > Kineosporiaceae > Kineococcus > Kineococcus endophyticus. The sequence goes on from NZ_JBFNQN010000014.1 coordinate 167,359, forward strand.
ACGGGACGGCCGCGACTGCTGGACCCGAACGCGTGCGCCGCGTCCTCGATGATGCGCAACCCGCGCTCGTCGGCGATCTCGCGCAGCTCGTCGACGCGGGCGGGGATGCCGAGGTAGTCGACGACCAGGATCGCCCGGGTTCGGTCGGTGACGAGTTCGCGGACCCGCGCCGGGTCGAGCGTGAGGAACTCGGGGTCGACGTCGGCGAAGACGACCTCGGCACCGGTGCGGCTGATGGCCTGGTGGCCGGCGACGTAGGTGAACGACGGTGCGATGACCTCGTCCCCCGGGCCGAGGCCGATGAGCCGCGCGGCGATGTGCAGGGCCTCGGTGCAGGAGTTCGTGGACACGACCCGACGGTCGGTGAGGCCGAGGCGTTCCTCGACGGCCTCCTCGAACTGCTTGCTGAGCGGTCCCATCCCGAGCCACCCCGCGGCGAGCGCCTCCTGGGCGGCCTGCTGGACCTCGGGGCCGAGGTACGGCCGGTAGACCGGGACCTGCTCCACGCTCTGCTGCGAGACCTGCTGCGTGACCGGCGCCTGTGCCATGTCCATCCCCCTCACACGGCCGGACGTGGCCGGCCTCCTCGTCCCGACCCCCCGGGACGGCAGAAGCTAACACCCGGAACCCGGTCGGGGGCATCCCCCGTCCGGGTACCGAAACGGTTGCCGCGCAACGCGTCACACATGGTCACGCTGTGTTCCGCGGCACCTCCGGACGATGACACTGGTGAGGACAGGCTAAGCTCACCTCCATGCCGTCTCCGCTCACCCGCCGTCACCTCCTGTCCGCCTCCGTGCTGGGCGCCGTGAGCACCGTCGCCCTCGCGGGCTGCGGCGGCTCGGGGACGCCGGGCGCGCAGGCCGAGGCGGGTCCCGGGGGTGCGAGCGCGCCGTCGGGGTTCCCCTTCCGCTACCGGCACGCCTTCGGCGAGACCGTGGTCGAGAGCCCCGCCGGTCGCGTCGCCGTCCTCGGCGTCACCGACGCGGACCCGTTGCTCGCCCTCGGGCTGCAGCCGCTGACGAACACCGGTTTCAGCTTCTACCCCGAGCAGGGACTCGGGCCGTGGGCCACGGGCCTGCTCACCGGCGACTTGCTCAAGCTCACCTCCGACACCCAGGCGAGCGTCGAGCAGGTGGCGAGCGTGCGGCCCGACCTCGTCCTGGCCCTCGTCTCGGGGATCGACCAGGCGCGCTACGACCAGCTCTCCCAGGTCGCCCCCGTCCTCGCGCGGCCGGCCGGGTCCGCGGCCTACGCCGCCGACCGCACCGCCACCACGCTCGCCGTCGCCGGGGCGCTCGGCCGCGAGGCGGAGGGACGTCGCCTGACCGACGCCGCCGACGCGGCCTTCACCGACGCCGTCGCCGCCCACCCGGAGTTCGCCGGTCGCACGGGTGTGGTCGCCCTCCCGTACGAGGGCAAGTACGGCGTGTTCTCGCCGCAGGACGCCCGGGGCGCGTTCCTGCGCGACCTCGGTTTCTCACTGCCGCCCGCCCTCGCCGCACTCGACACCGGTGAGAGCTTCTTCATCGACGTCTCCTCCGAGCAGCTCGACCTGCTCGACGCGGACGTCCTCGTCGTGCTCACCGACGACACCACCCGCGCGGGCGTCCAGGCCGACCGCGTGCTGGCCGACCTGCCCGTCGTCCGCCGCGGGGGTCTCGTGATGCCGGACCTCGACGTCCGCGGCGCCATGACCTACAACAGCGTCCTGTCCGTCCCCTACGGCGTGTCCCGGCTCGTGCCCGAGCTCGCGGCGGCGCTGGCCTGACCCTCCTGCGCCTGGTCGCGTTCGCGGACCACGGCCGCCAACGCCCTGCGGGGCAAGGCGTACCAGCAGACGAGGATGAGCGCGGCCACCGCACCACCGGCGGTCCAGCCCGCCACCCGGCCACCGACGACGTCGACGACGAGGGAAACCCCGCCCGAGACGACGACCCCGACGGTCGCGAGCCCGGCCTTCGCGAACGCCGACCCGGCCCGGACGAGCCGGGCCTTGGACCGCTGCTGGAACAGGGCCCGGTGGTACCCCACCGGCGCGACGAACAGCACGACCGCCGTCACCGCGAGCAGCAGCACCACGACGTACACCGACGACTGGTACCGGTCGAGCTCGCGGAACCGGGACTGGAACGGCAGCGTCAGGAGGAACCCCGTGAGCAGTTGCACCCCGGTCTGCACGACCCGCAGTTCCTGGAGGAGTTCGACCCAGTTGCGGTCCAGCCGTTCGGTCGGTGTCTCGCGGCGCAGCCCGCGGTAGGCGTCCTCCGGGTCCGGGGTGCTCGTCGTCACGTCAGGACCCCTCCGCGACGGCGAGCAGCTTGCCGACGGTGCGCAGGTTCCGCGTCGTGACGAAGGGTTTCCAGCGCGCCGCACCCGACAGCCGGGCGAAGGGCGTGTCCGTGCTCGACCCCTTCGGGCACCGCCAGTAGAGGACGTCACCGGCGAGGGCGACGGACTCCGAAGTGTTCGCCGTGTGCTCGGCCGCGAGCGCCGCGAGCCGCCCGGTGTCGGAGGAGAACACGACGTACGGGTGGAACTGCTCGTCGTTCCGGTCGAACGGGTACGCCGCAGCGACCTCGGCCAGCCGCTGCGGGGTGAGGACCACGACCCAGGCCTCGTACCCGAACGTCGCCCGCAACGTCGCCTCGGCCCGCGACCGCACGTCCTGCGCGCTCGCCCCGTCCTCCGCCTCGAGGGCCACGTTCCCGCTGGCGAGCACGGAGCGGACCCCCGTGAAACCCGCCTGCTGGAGGCACGCCGAGAGCGCGGCCGACCGCACGGTCACGCCGGCCACGTTGACCCCGCGCAGGAGGACGACCCATCTCACGCCTCCACCCTGGCCTCGCGCTCCAGCTGCAGCAACCGGCTCTTCGCCTCGGCCCCACCGGCGTACTGCCCGCTGCTGCCGTCGGTCCGCACGACGCGGTGGCAGGGCACCACGAGCGGCACGGGGTTGCGGGCGCAGGCCGTCCCGACGGCCCGCACCGCACGGGGGTTGCCGACGTCCGCGGCCAGCGCGGCGTAGCTGACGCGGACGCCGTACCCGATGTGCTGCAGGGCGACCAGCACGGTGCGGCGGAAGGCGCCCGTCGCCAGGGACAGGTCCACCGGGACGTCGAACTCCCGGCGCCGGCCGCCGAAGTACTCGTCCAGCTCGCGGGCCACCGGGTCCAGCCGGGCGGGGGCCCGCAGGACCCGGGGACTCACGCGGTGGGCCAGCTCGTCCAGCGCCGCCTCGTGGTCCTGCTGCTCGAACGCCACCCGGACGACACCGGCCGTCGTCGCCGCGAGCAGCAGCGGGCCGAGCGGGGAGTCGACCGTCCGGTAGGCGACGTCGAGCACCCCCGCCGCGGCGGCCCGCTCCGCCAAGTCGTCCCGCAACCGCTGCGCGAGGAGCTCTTCGGCAATGCTCACCAGTCCACCTCCGTCGTCGTCCAGGTCCGCCGCAGGGCGGCGATGCCGTCGGCGGCCGCGCGCCGCGCCGCCGCCGGGGTGCCGCCCACGAGGGCGGCCACCTCGTCGTAGGGCAGGCCGCCGACGTGGTGGTAGGCCACGCACTGCCGCTGCTTGGGCGGCAGCGCGGCCACGGCGCGCCAGACCTCGGCCCGTCCGTCGCCCGGGTGCTCCCCCGACGGCGGCGGCTCGGGCGGCTCGGCCACCGGCACCGCGGACCGCGACCGGGCGCGCAGCACGTCGACGGCCTTGCGGTGGGCGATCGTCACGAGCCAGGCCCGCACGTCGCTGCCCGGCCGCAGCCGCGGGTAGGCGGTCAGGGCCGCGAGGAAGGTCTCCGACCACGCGTCCTCGGCGGCGTGCTCCCCCACGACGGCCCGGCACACGCGCAGGACCGTCGCGCCGTGCTGCTCGACGACGCGCTCGAAGGGTTCCACCGCTGCTCCCACACCCCACCAACGCTCCCCGGGTCCCGGATGTGAGGTCACCCCGGGAAGGGCGTGGACAGCGTGGCACGCGACGGGCCACGCTCGGGCCATGAGCACCGTCCGCCTCGGCACCGTCGCCCTCGACACCCCCGACCCCCGTGGCCTGGCCGCCTTCTACGGCGCGCTGCTCGGGTGGGAGGTCGAGGACTCCTCCGACGACGAGTGGGTCACCCTGCGGGGCGAGGGTCCGGGCGGTGGGCGGCTCTCCTTCCAGCTCGCCGCCGACCACGTGCCACCGACCTGGCCCAGCGGCCCGGTCCCGCAGCAGGCCCACGTCGACCTGTACGTCAGCGGCTACGCCGAGGCCGAGGCGCAGGTCCTCGCCCTCGGCGGCCGGCTGCTCGAGGGCGACGCCGGCCACCCGACGTGGCGCGTGTACGCCGACCCGTCGGGGCACCCGTTCTGCCTGTGCCTGGAAGGCTGAGCCCGACCGCGGACCGCGTCGTCGCCGCTCGAGCCGCACGCGCCGACGGCGGTGGTGCCTGGCTGCGCGATCTGCCCCACCGCGTCGACGACCTCGTCCACCCCTGGCGCCTGCGCCTCGGCGAACCGCTCGCGGGCGGGACGGCCGCCGTGGTCCACGCGGTCACCCGCGACGACGGGACACCGGCCGTGCTCAAGCTGCCCGTGCCCGACCCCGGCAACGCGCTGTCGACGCGGACGCTCCTGGCGGCGGACGGTGACGGGCTGGTGCGGGTCCTGGCCCACGACGGCGACGACCTTCTGCTGGAACGCCTGGGCCCGTCCCTGACCACGACGGGCAGGACGCCGCAGGCGCAGCTCGCCGTGCTGGCCCAACTGCTGCCGCGGGTCTGGCGGTTGCCCCCGGACGGCGCCACCGTCGACAAGGCCGCGGAACTCACGACGTTCCTGCTCGACCTCGTCGGCGCCGGCCCCGTCGACTACGTCACGGCCATGGCGCTGCAGTTCGCGGCCCGGCGGTCGCGGGCCTTCGCACCCGAGAGGTCCCGCACGCTGCACGGCGACGCCGCGGCCGCCAACGTCCTGCTCGCCCCCGCCCGGCCCGCGGGCGCCGCCTTCGTCGACCCCGACGGGCTCGTCGGCGACGCCGCCTACGACGTCGGGGTCGCCCTGCGCGACTGGTCCGCGGAACTCCTCGCCGACGCCCGGCCGGCCGGCCTGCTGCGTGGCTGGTGCGCGGAGGCGGCAGCGCGCACCGGCACCGACCCGCAGGCCGTGTGGGAGTGGGCCTTCCTGGAACGCGTGAGCACCGGGACGTACGCACGGACGCTGGGTGCTGAGGACCTCGCGGACGCTCTGCTGGAGTCCGCTCGGCGGTTGTTGCCCGAGATCTAGGGTTCGTCCCAGGGATCGTGAGGGCGACTTCACGGTCATGTCGATGGCCGCATGATCGGCAGGCGTCGACATCAGACGCCTTCGCCGGGAAGATCAAGGGATGTCGCGAGCTGGTGAGCCGGTGATCAGTGGTCCCGGAGTACCCCGTTGGTGGTGGCGTTGGACACCTCCGGGCCGCCGTCGCATGGCTCACTTGTGGGGTGAGGGTGCCGCACAGTGGCGGGCCTGGGAGGTCGAAGGACTGCCGGACAGCTTCGAAGATCCACCGGTTGGCTACGCGCAACGGTGCGCCGAAGCGAACGAGCGCATGGCCCGGATCTGGTCAGGACCTCTACGACGCCAGGTGCTACGCAGGGCGCGATGACCGCGAGGCGGTCATCGCGCCCTCCGGGCCACGTCGCGGTCATCCCGCTGGCCAGGACGTCGCCGAACATCCGCACATGACGATGACCGCGCTGTTGGAGCGACCCTCAGGTGCCTTGGATGTGCGTGGGGAGGTCGTCGAACCATGCCGACCAGCCGCTGTAGAACCGGCGGACCATCGCCAGGATCGGCGGGGTGAGGTCGTCGG